>JBMNOA010000080.1:0-5453 GCA_050942825.1 Bacillota bacterium | reverse complement strand
GAAATAAATAGCAACTTGTGATATAATTTATTTATAGGCATCACCTCGGATTCCATGTTGTTTTGTTTTTCAAAAAAGGAGGGCGAATAGGCCCTCTTTTTTTGTGCAATAATAATCTATTATATTTATTTATAATTATACATAATAATGAAAATGGCATATAAAATAAGTGAGCCACACTTGAGCCACATCAGAGCCACGCAAAAATGGGCAAATTTAGCTTTTTAAAAGGAGTGAAAACATAGAAAAAGTGCCCGCTTTTAAACTGTTTAGCAGGCACTTTCTTGTGGCAGGGGCAGAAGGACTTGAACCCTCAACCAATGGATTTGGAGTCCACTACTCTACCAGTTGAGCTATACCCCTATGGATTCTGTCGCCAACATATTATAGCAAAATTATCAGCAATAAGTCAAGAAAAACTTAATTAGATAAATTTATTAAAATTTTGTTACTTGTAAAAAAGGTTTTTTAATCTTTTGCTGGAATTATTATCTATTATAGTATCAAAGATATGAAATATTTTATGGGTGGTGAAAAAGTTTGACCTCTACAATGATGATCATTTATGTCGTGTTTTTTATTGCAATTTTTTATTTCCTTTTGATTCGTCCTCAAAAAAAGCAACGACAACAAAGAGGGGATATGCTAAGTAAATTGCAAGTAAATGATGAAGTATATACTATCGGCGGCATTTTGGGTACGATTACCCGTATTAAAGAAAATACTATTTGGCTAAGAGTATCCGAGAAAGTAGAAATAGAAGTGCTTAAATCTTCTATAGGTGGTTTGAAATCTAAAGATGCTAATGTAAATACTAATTAGGACAAATCACTTGAAATAGGCTCTCTTTGATGAGCCTATTTTTTATTGCCTATAAAGCATAAATAAGAAACATTTGACAATGTTTCTGAACAAGAGTTATAATAAAAGTTGTGCATTTGTAAATTTAAGGAGGGCAGAAAATGAAAGGCAAAAGCGGCATCAAAGTACTTATAACGCTGGTTATTATCGCCTTAGCGGTGATTTTTTCTATAACACCATTGTCCCAAAATATTAAATTAGGCTTGGACTTGCAGGGCGGCGCACAAGTAGTATTGCTGGCCAAACCCGAACAAGGTCAGAGCATTACAAGTGATGACATGGAAAAATTGACTCAGGTTATGAGAAAGAGGGTTGACGAATTCGGTGTCACAGAACCTATTATCCAAAGAGAAGGGTCAGACCGCCTGATCATCGAATTGGCAGGTGTGGATAATCCGGAAAAGGCCATTGACATATTGGGACGTACAGCCAAATTAGAGTTTAGAGATCCTTCCGGCCAAGTTATTGTCAGCGGTTCAGAGCTAAAAAGTGCTTCTGCACAAATAGATCAACAAAAAAATGAACCTTATGTTGCTTTGGAATTTTCTGAAGAGGGGGCAAAAAAATTCGGCAGTGCCACGGCCCGCTTGGTTGGACAAGTAATAGCTATTTACTTAGATAATGAAATAATTCAAGAACCCGTCGTTCAAGGACCTATTATGGACGGACATGCCTCTATTTCCGGAGGTTATGAAACTTTGGAGGATGCCTCCAATATAGCTGCACTCCTTAGAGGAGGGGCTTTGCCGGTTGATATAGAAATAATGTCCAAACGTACAGTAGGACCATCATTAGGTCAGGATTCTCTGGACAAAAGTTTTACCGCCATTACTATAGGTATGCTGATTTTAGTCGTCTTCATGATAGCTTATTACCGTTTGCCAGGAGTTCTGGCTATTATATCATTAATTGTGTACGGGTTGTTACTACTGTGGGCTATGATAGGTATCGGCGCTACTTTAACCTTGCCCGGCATTGCCGGTTTTGTTCTATCAATAGGTATAGCAGTGGATGCCAACATTATTATTTATGAACGTATCAAAGAAGAGCTTCGAAACGGGAAATCACTAAATGCCGGGATTTCTGCCGGATTCAAAAGAGCCTTCTGGACCATCTTTGACTCCAATATCACCACACTGATCGCGGCTCTGGTCCTTTTCAAAGTAGGTACGGGCTCTGTTCAAGGCTTTGCTATCACACTTACCCTGGGTATTATAGCAAGTATGTTTACAGCACTGGTCTTTACTCGCTTTATGATTCGCTGGGTATCAAATATCAAAGGCCTTCAAAACAGAAAACTCTATGGTGATACAGAGAGTAGGAGGGGATAAGATGTTTGATTTTGTAGGAAAAAGAAAAATATGGTATATTATATGTCTATGCATTATTATTCCCGGTATCATCTCTTTGTGTATTCAAGGCCTTAATGTAGGTATTGATTTTACAGGGGGTAATATTACTCAGGTAAAATTTGAAGAACAAATAGAAGTAGCTGATATAAGGGATGTTGTTTCGGCAAAAGTGAATCAGGTTCCTATGATCCAAAATGTCGATGAAACTGAATTTTTGATTCGGACGCATGCCCTTTCAGAAGAAGAAAGTGCTGCTTTGATTCTTGATTTAGAGAAAAATTTCGGCAAGCTTACCGTTACGCGCAGCGATCATATAGGGCCGGTGATTGGCAGTGAGTTGAGAAATAGTGCCATATTAGCTTTAGTTATTGCTCTGGTCTTGATGTTGATCTATATTGCCATACGTTTCAAATTTAATTATGGCATTACGGCCATTATTACACTGGTCAACGATGTATTGATAGTATTGAGTATTTTTTCTCTTTTACAAATCGAGGTGGATGGGGCATTCATAGCAGCTATACTAACGGTTATAGGTTACTCTATTAATAATACAATTGTTATATTTGACCGCATCAGGGAAAACAGCCGCGGAACCAAGAAAGAGGATGACCCCGCGATAATTAATAAAAGTGTCAAGCAATCTTTGGCTAGGACCATTAATACTGTATTAGCTGTACTCTTCCTTTTGGTTTGTTTGATGTTATTAGGCGGAGAAACTACCAAAATCTTCTCTTTAGCCATGATCGTAGGGGCTATAGGTGGCCTGTATTCGGCAATATTCTTAACTGGTAGTGTACTACATGAATTTAATAGTAAAAAGAATAACAAGAATTTGAATAATAATATAAACAAAGATGAGGCCAAAATTGGCAAGAAAAAGGTAGTAGTATCAAAAAAGCCTGTTACCGGCAAAACAAAATAAACTAGTTAATTTTTTATTAGCCCTCAGTACCTTTTCTTGCTGAGGGCTTGATTTTTACAGTTAGGCGATAGGGGAGAGGAAAACAATGAACAAATGGATGTTAAGACAAGCCTCCACAGACCCTAAAAAGATAATGGAGCAGCATCCTCAGATACCGAAGATCATTGCTCAGATTCTGGCGATCAGAGGATATACCGAGATTAAAGATATCGAAGATTTTCTGTATCCCGAAAAACTTGATTTAGAATCGCCGCTCCTGTTTAAAGATATGGAAAAAGCTCTATCTATCATTGCCTCAGCCATAAAGAGCCGAAAAAAAATAGCTATCTTCGGAGATTATGATGCAGATGGGATTATGAGTACTGTTATTCTTTATCGGACTCTCATCTCATTGGGTGGTAATATTACTTTTTATATTCCTCAAAGGGAAACCGAAGGCTACGGTTTGAATAATGACGCTATAGGCAAACTGTACTCTCAAGGGGTAAAAATCATCCTGACCTGTGATACAGGGATATCAGCTATTGAACAGGTGGAATTTGCCATTTCTTTAGGGATGGAAGTAGTTATACTTGATCACCATGATGTACTTTTAGAGGAGGATGGTACAAGAGAAATAATCCCTCCAGCCGCTGCAGTGGTAGATCCTAAACAAGCTGCTTGTAAGTATCCTTTTAAACAATATTGTGCAGCCGGTATTTGTTATCGTTTTTCACAAGCCATTTATGATTATTGGAGTCTAGATTGGCATGATTTGGCCGAAGACTTATTACCATTTGCTACTATTGCCACTATATGTGATCTGGTCGAATTAAAAGGCGATAATCGCCATATTGTAAAAAAAGGCTTGCCGATGATCAAAAGCTCCCACAATTTTGGACTAAAAGCTTTGCTTAAATTGACTGGTTTAGAAGGAAAGAATATTGATATATATCATGTTGGTTTCATACTGGGTCCTTGTATCAATGCTTCCGGAAGATTGGAAATGGCCAGCATGGCTGTAGAAATGTTTTTGACCGAGGATGAGAATATGGCTCATGAACTGGCTACACATCTAGTGGAATTAAATTGCAGCCGTAAAGAAATGACTACAAAGGGCACTGCTATGGCCATTGAGTTAGTAAAAAAACAGGCATTACAAGAAAATAAAGTTATTGTTTTGCATTGTCCCGAAATCCCTGAAAGTGTAGCAGGTATTATAGCCGGTAAGGTAAAGGAACATTTCTATCGTCCTACAATAATTTTAACAGGAAATGATGATATTTTTCGTGGTTCTTGCCGCTCAATAGAAGGATATAATATTTCTCAAGCGCTTAGCTCATGTCGTGATTTATTGATAACCTTTGGCGGACATCCCATGGCCGCAGGATTTAGTATTTATCAAAAAAATCTTGACTCCTTACATAAAAAACTCAATGATGAATGCAAACTAGCATTAGACGAGATGGTTCCCGTAATCCGCATAGACAAAAAAATGAGCCTGCACCTGACGAGCAGACAGTTGGCCCAAGTACTTCATGTTTTACACCCGCACGGCAAGGGCAATGATATACCATATTTTGCTGATAAAAATGTCTCTATCAATAGAATAAATGTAATTGGCAAAGACGGCAATGTAGTAAAATTTATATGTAATGCCAGCGGCCGTAATAATATCATCGAACTGATATCATTTAATGGCAGAAAGAAACTGGAAAATCTCATTATATCGCATTTTGGCGAAGATAAATGGCTTGGGCTTTTAAATGGGCATACATCAGGCATCAGAATGGATTTTATCTATACCATTGCTACTAATGAATATAATGGCAAAGACAACCTGCAATTACAAGTAATTGATTTTCGCATTGGAGAAGAAAATAAATGAAATACTTTATACAAACATTCGGCTGTCAAATGAATGAAAGTGATTCTGCATTAATAGGGGGCCTTTTACAACAATCCGGCCACACAAATGCTCATAATATAGCATCTGCCAATCTTATTGTGGTTAATACCTGTTGTATTCGTCAAAGTGCGGAAAATAAGATCTTAGGTTTTCTGGGGAATTTAAAACATCATAAAGATAGTATTATCGTTGTCTGTGGTTGTATGGTACAAAAAGAGGGCATAGTGGAAAAACTGTGCAAGTCTTTTAACCATATCAATATATTATTGGGGACTTTCTCCTTAGCCAAATTGCCTATGTATGTAGAGCAATACTTAAGTCTACAGCAAAGGATTATCGATATCGAGGAATGTTATGACATAGGTGATTTAGCCACAACAAGTTTAAATGACCTTCATTTGCCGGATGTAGATGAAAAATATCGCGC
>JBMNOA010000021.1:0-28908 GCA_050942825.1 Bacillota bacterium | reverse complement strand
CAGGTAAGTATCATCTATGGGTGTAATAATTTTTGCTCTTATTGTATAGTTCCTTATGTCAGGGGCAGGGAAAGAAGCCGTGAGCCTCAACTTATTATCCAAGATATCAAAAAACTAGCCCAAAACGGCGCTAAAGAAATTCAGCTATTGGGACAAAACGTTAATTCCTATGGTCATGACCTTAAAGAAAAATGGAGTTTCGCGGATTTATTAGAGGAAGTCGCTAAAGTAGAGGGGATAGAGAGAATACGTTATATGACATCTCATCCCAGAGATTTTGATAGTCATTTGATCAAAACTATTGCTAAGTTAGATAAAGTATGCCGTCATTTTCATCTACCTCTGCAATCAGGCTCAAATAGAATATTATCCTTGATGAATAGGGGATATACTCGAGAAGATTATTTTAAATTAATAGAAGAAATAAGGGCCACTTTACCCTCCTGCACCATTACAACCGAGCTTATAGTAGGCTTTCCGGGAGAAACGGAGTCAGATTTCGCTGATACATTAGATTTTATTTCAAAGATCAAGGTAGATGCCGCTTATACCTTTATTTATTCTACCCGCAGTGGCACTCCGGCTGCTCAAATAGCAGATCAAGTTCCTACAAGAGAAAAAAAATCGCGCCTGCAAAGGCTGATGGCTTTACAAAACCCTATCAGCCTGTATCATAATGAGAAATTAGTAGGTAAAATAATGCCGGTTATGGTTGAAGGCAGGAGCAAAAATAATAATAATATGCTCAGCTCCCGCACTGATGGTAATAAACTTGTTTTGTTTGCTGTACCAAAAGATAAAACAATCATACCTGGGGATATCATTAATGTGCAAATAACAGATGCCAAAACTTGGACTTTGTATGGCAATGTATGTAAAGAATAAATAATGCTTCGATGAGCGTGTTTTATTTAGCTAGTTTACATAACTAACATTATCGGAAGTTACGGGTAAGGAGATTTAATAAAAAATCTTAGCCGCCCGTGCCAGCCGGATTAAAAAAAATTCTATCACATGAATAAAAGCCTCCTATTTTTTAACAGGAGGCTTTTATGATATTTAATTATTGCATTAGAGTAATCCTTCTTGTTGCATATCCTGCACAGTTCGCAGCAAGGCATATTTTAGATGATGATGAGTAAGCCCGCCTTGCAGATAAAGTATATAGGGCTCTCTAATAGGAGCATCGGCAGAAAGCTCGATAGTACAGCCTTGAACAAATGCTCCTGCCGCCATAATAACATCATGTTCATATCCTGGCATGGGCCAGGGTTCAGGGACGGCAAAAGAATCAATCGGAGAATAACGCTGTATGCCCTGACAATAAGCAATTAATTTCTCTGGGTTGCCTATTTTTATGGCCTGAATGATATCATGTCGCATTTCCTGAGGTGTGGGGCTTACCTCGAATCCCAGTTGGCTGAAAAAAGAACTGCTATAAACAGCTCCTAAAACAGCCTCTTTTACTATCTGAGGAGCTAAAAATAGGGATTGATAATAAAGACGGTTGTTAGTGATGCTGGGCCCCATTTCCCTGCCCGCTCCGGGCACAATAAGGCGGCAGGCAGCTCTATCTATGAGATCAGCCTTGCCTACCACATATCCACCGCCGGGTGCTAATCCAGCTCCAAGGTTCTTGATCAGGGATCCAGCCATCAAATCGATGCCATGATGGCTAGGTTCACTGTCCTCTACCATTTCACCGTAACAATTATCTACAAAAACAATAGTATCGGGCTTTTTGGCTTTGACGGCTTGAGCAATAGCTGCTATTTGCTCTACAGAAAGAGTATTTCTCCAAGCGTAGCCACGAGATCTTTGGATACTGAGTATTTTTGTCTGGGGCAGCAGCGCATCGGCTATCATCTGCGGATCAGGGTCATTAAAATCAATATCCAGTGAACGTAGCAAAACTCCCTGCTCCTTGAGAGTACAAGGTCCGCAAGACTTGAGCCCGAGAGCCTTTTGCAGCGTATCATAAGGTAAGCCTAAGGTTAATAGCTCATCACCGGGTAATAGATTTCCTGACAAAGCTAAAAAAATGGCATGTGTACCGGAAACTATCTGTTGACGGACCAAGGCTGCTTCTGTACCAAATATCATGGCATAAAGCTCCTCTAATTTATCCCTGCCGTCATCATTATAACCATAACCGCTGCTGGCTTGAAAATGATAAGAGCTTATTTTTGCTTGGCGGAATGCTTCCAAAACCCTGGTGAAATTCTTCTCCTCTGCTTTTTCAATTATCGGACGATACATTTCCATGGCTTGTGTGGCAAGAACAGAGGCTCTTTCTATATCAATAATTATTTTCATTACCCCCTAGTATATTTTTGACATATTGACATGAATAAATACCACGAAGAGGGTAATGCTTCCTGCTTAATCAAGAAATAATTATCTTTATCCGACCGCATTCATCACCGACCTGGTATTTTCTTTAGCTTGAACATTATTTTTATGAGTAGTTTTCTGTACGGCTTTTTTTATATCCTCGGCAGATATACCTTTTAGATCCTCTTTATTCAATTCCTCTAGATCCTTATTGTTGATTAAGCGCACTGCTTGAGCCCGCAAGGATGCTTCTACAATATTTCTTATACCTCGGGCGTTAGCTTTATTCTTATCAGAAAGCAACAAAGACCTGCGAAGATTTTTTTCTAATTCTATCCATCCTTCCTGGCTGGGCTGATATTGGCGTTGATGATACATTAATTTTGCTATGCTTAGAAGCTCACTTAAGGTATAATCGGGAAAATCTATATGTAAAGGAAAACGGGAATTAAGCCCGGGATTGCTGGCCAAAAAATCATCCATTTCCTTATTATAACCGGCTAAAACTAAGACAAAATCATTGCGATTATCTTCCATAGCTTTTACTAAAGCATCAATGGCTTCTCTGCCGAAATCTTTCTCCCCTCCCCGGCATAGAGAATAGGCCTCATCAATAAACATGACTCCGCCCAAAGCTTTTTTTATTTGTTCTTTGGTCTTTAGAGCTGTATGGCCGATATACTCCCCTACTAAGTCAGCTCTTTCAATCTCAAGTAAATGGCCTTTGGATAAAATCCCCATCTCTTTATATAGTTTAGCCAAAAGACGTGCTACAGTGGTTTTTCCACTACCAGGATTTCCTTTGAATATGGCATGAAGTACCGTTGGTTGATTAGCTAAAGCAGCGCTGGCACGCCTCTTTTGTATCTCACTGAATGCATGGACTTCATATATCATGGCTTTCACATCTTCTAGGCCTATTAATTCTTCTAATTCGTCAAATATCTCTTGTAAACTATTGGTGGGATTAATGATATTTTTTTTCGTTGCTTGAGGCAACTGGATTTTACTATCATTCGATTTTTGTTTTTCTATTTTTTCGCTTTTATACTTTTTATCCACTCCGCTGGTAATTGTTATTTTCATATAATGCCTCCTCCCCTAACAGATGCGTTTGCTGCTACATTATATTAGCATGTGATTTGAGGAGTGCAAGGCCAAAATAGAAACAGAGCTAATAAGCTCTGTTTCTATTTTGGCCTTGCATTAATGATTCCTGAGCTGAGGCCAAAAGGCTTAAATCTATCGGTCTTGAAGGCATGATAGTGCTGATAGCATGTTTATAAACCATCTGTTGAGCATTTCCTGCCATCAATAAAACCGTAAAAGCATCAAAAGCCAGAATAGTCCCCTTCAATTGGAATCCATTAACAAGAAAAAATGTAGCCGAGATATTCTGTTTGCGTATCTCATTAAGGTAAAAATCCTGTAGGCCTAAGGGTTTCATTTTTAATCCTCCCCTATCACCCTCCTTATCTCGTATATTACATCTTTTGCCACATCTGCTAGGTCTGAGTAACAATCAATATCAAACCACTTTATCCGTTCGTCACGCTTAAACCAAGTTAATTGCCTTTTGGCGTAACGACGGGTATCCCGCTTAAGATTATGAATAGCTGTTTCTTTATTTACATTACTTAATAAATAATCAGCTATTTGCCGATAACCTAATCCCTGCATAGACTGGTTATTCAAAGTATATCCTGCTTCAAGCAAGTCCAAAACTTCTTTTTCCAGACCCGCCTCAAGCATCATATCTACCCTCTGATCGATACGCTGATAAAGCTTATGTCTGTTCATGGTTAATCCAATCATTACTAAAATATAGTCCGGTTTAGGTAGATTTTGGCTCTCTTGTTGTATCTGACTGATCGGGCGACCAGTTTTTTTATAAACTTCCAAGGCCCTAATCAGGCGATGACTATCATTAGGATGTATTTTGGCAGCAGCCAGAGGATCTATTTCTTGCAAACGCTTGTATAGTATCTCTGCTTGGCCGGAAGCATAAAGTTTTTTTAGCCGCTGGCGAAATTCGCTATCCTGTGAACTGTTATCAGTGAATATATAAGGGTCGATTACAGATGATATATATAAGCCCGTACCACCCACGATGATCGGAATTTTGCCGCGGCTGTTGATATCGGTAATCAACTGCCGGGCCATTTGCTGAAAATCGGCCACACTATATGGCTGATCGGGATCTCGTATATCCAAAAGATGATGGATTATACCTTGTCTTTCTTCAAGAGTGATTTTGGCCGTACCTATATCCATTTTTCGATACACCTGCATGGAATCACCCGAGATGATCTCACCTTTGATCTGCTTGGCAACAATAATCGAAAGGTTCGTTTTACCGGATGCGGTAGGTCCTAAAATTATAACCAGCTTTTCTTTCATGTTCTCTCCATACATTATATGTGATTACGCAAGAAGGTTCTCCTAATTTCGTCCAGGCTTATTTTTATTATTACAGGCCTGCCATGCGGACAAGTATTGGGGTTAGCACATTTATCCAGCGATTGTAAAAGGGAGGTAATATCTCCGGGTGTCAGATATTGATTGGCCTTGACCGCAGACCTGCAGGCTAAGAGAAACAATTCATCTTCTCTCAGATGCTCTTGCTGAGAGCCTTGTATTTCAAGCACAGCTCTCAGCAAAGCGGTAGCATCAGAGCCCTGATACCAAAAAGGTACGCCCCGCACAATAAAAGTATTATCTCCAAAGTGCTCAATAATAAAACCCATATCAGTAAGACTGACAATACAATCCATGAGCCATAGTGCTTCCTGATGAGTCAATTCTAAAGTTAAGGGAAGAGCCAATTGGTTAATGGTCGTAGGACCTGCGGCTGCTTTTGCTTTAAATTCTTCATATAGTATACGTTCATGAGCTGCATGTTGATCGATAAAATAGATGCTATCATCAGCTGTTGCCACAATATATGTACCATCTACTTGGCCTAAAGGCCGCAAAGAGGAAAAGATAAAATCTTTATTGCGGATTTCTTCTTTGGTATTTTCCGTAAGTGATTCCTGAGCAGAATCATTTTCTGTCGTTAGTGGTTTCTCTTGCGCTACAGAAGAAGCCTGATAAAAAGATTCTAAACTATGGGAGGAAAAGAGCGCCCCTTTTAGTTTTCCCATAGCTTGACGCCCATGATAAGGAGCGCCTGATTTAGATAGAGATTGCTTAGAGAGGGATTTTTGTAGATTACCCTTTTCAGCTCGTTCTTTTTCCTCTACCCTAATGCCGCTATTGCTGATAACTATGGAATCAGAAGGATAATGTATTTGACTCAGATGCGGCAAAGCCTTCTCTTTTTTTATCAAGGCTTGTTTGATAGCATCTTTGACTATATTTTGGACCATTTGAGGGTCCTTAAATTTAACTTCCATTTTAGCAGGATGAACGTTAACGTCTACATGTCTGGGTGCGATTTGCAGATAGATAATAACGATAGGATAGCGTTTGGCGGGCAATATGGTGTGATATGCCTCATCTACAGCCATAGATAATTCTTTGCTTTTGACCCAGCGGTTATTAACGAAAAAAGAATAATGATGACGGCTGGAACGGGAAATATGCGGCAATGAAACCAATCCGTGTACCACCATGTTTTGCACCCATTGTAACTCAACCAGATGATCCAAAACTTCTTTACCATATACGGCCAAAACAGCCTGATTGATATCTCCATTGCCGCTTGTTCTGATAATACTCTTATTACCATGCTCTAAGGAAAAAGATATGTGGGGGTATGATATAGACAAACGGCTGATTAGGTCACTGATTTTACCCATCTCCCAAGAGTGGCTTTTGAGGAATTTTTTGCGAGCAGGTGTATTATAAAAAAGCTTGTCTACCAGCACCGTAGTTCCAGGAGGTGCACCAATTTCTTCAGGCAGGGATGGCTTTCCATCTTTTATATCTATTATATAAGCCATATTTTCACCTACAGCATGAGATATGATCGTCATCTGGCTGACAGATGCTATAGCTGGCAGGGCCTCTCCCCTAAAACCCATAGTAGCAAGAGTATTAAGATCATCAATATGCCTAATTTTACTGGTAGCATGACGCTTTACTGCTTGCACTAGATCTTCTGGGATCATACCGCAGCCGTTATCAGTTATTTGCATCTTTTCCAGATTGGAGTCAAAAATTCTCACCTTGATCCTGGTTGCTCCGGCATCGATAGAATTTTCTACCAGCTCTTTTATTACAGAGGCGGGCCTTTCTATCACTTCTCCGGCGGCTATTTGATTGGCAGTATGGACATCAAGCAAGTGTATTTTTGAGGCCAGTTTTTTACCGTCAAAGGTATCTTGCATCACTCAATCCTCCAAAACTCGTTTTTGCCACTCACCGATTTTCAATAGAGCTTCTATAGGGGTTATACTGTAAGGATTGATCGATATGATCTCATCAATTACAGCTTGATTACTCGAAGAAATGTTTTCTGATATAGCTTGACTTGTAAAATTACTATCCCCTGAAAAAATTTGGGGAATGTTATGACGCTCGGATTCCAACTGTATCAAAATTTCTTTAGCGCGCAATAATAATTCTTGAGGCAATCCGGCTAAAGAGGCAACTTGTATACCATAACTTTTATCGGCGCCACCCTCAATAATTTTACGCAGAAAGATGATTTTACCTTCTTTTTCTTTGACAGAAACGCAATAGTTTTTTATCCCTTCATAGTCATCGGCCAGTGTAGTCAATTCATGATAATGAGTAGCAAAAAGTGTTTTAGCACCGGGGATTTTTTTTATGATATATTCTGCTACTGCCCAGGCTATGCTCAAACCGTCAAAGGTGCTTGTGCCCCTGCCTATTTCATCGAGTATGATGAGGCTATCTTTTCCAGCATGGCGTAATATATTGGAAGTCTCACACATTTCCACCATAAAAGTGCTTTGACCGGCCGCCAGATCATCATGAGCACCCACGCGTGTAAATATGCGATCTATTTTACCGATCACGGCTTGTTTGGCCGGGACAAAGCTGCCAATCCTGGACATCAAAACGATCAATGCTACTTGTCTCATATATGTAGATTTGCCTGCCATATTAGGACCTGTAAGAAGCATCATTTCCTGGTCTTTTTGCCCCAAGTATGTGTCATTGGGCACATAATTTTCGCTGCCGATGACTTTTTCTATCACGGGATGACGGCCCTTTTGTATTTGAATTAGATTTTCATCATTTACTTGCGGTCGGCAATAATTATTCTCCCCAGCAATGGTCGCCAATGATTGCAAGACATCCAAATGGGATATGATTTCGGCTACATCTTTGATACGTTTGGCTTGTCTTGCTATTTTATCTCTGATCTGGCAAAATAAATCATATTCCAGATTTGCCACACGCTCTGAGGCTGTGAGGATTTTACTTTCCCATGCTTTTAATTCTTCTGTTATATATCGTTCGGCATTAGCCAAAGTTTGTTTTCTGATATAATGGTCGGGCACATTATTGATATTGGCATTTGTAATTTCTATATAATAGCCAAAGACTTTATTAAATCCTACCTTAAGTGATTTAATACCTGTCTTTTCCCTTTCCTCTGCTTCCAATTGCATTAGCCATTTTTTACCGCCGGAGGTCAAGCGCCTTAGTTCATCTACCTCTTGATTATAGCCATCCTTGATGATACCGCCTTCCTTGGGAGAAAGAGGCGGATTACTGACTAGAGCCTTTTCCAATAATTCTACTATATCATCTAGCAGATCAAAATGATCGAGAAAGATTTTATAAAGGGGACTCTCCAGCATAGCCAAAAATTTTAAAATTTGTGGTAAAAGCACGAGGGAATTTTTTAAGGCAAGTATATCTCTCGGGGTAGCTGTGCCATAAGAAATACGGCTGACAAGACGTTCCAAGTCATAAACATCAGACAGACACTTTTGCAGATCGTAAAGAATATAAAGTTTATTGAAAAGTTCTTCCACTCCATCCAGTCTTTGATTGATCTCACAAGCATGAAGGAGTGGTTTTTCCAACCAGTCTTTTAACAAACGCGCCCCCATGGGCGTCTTGGTTTTATCACAGACCCATAGTAAAGAGCCTTTCCGCTGATTGGTACGGATGGTAGAAGTGATTTCTAAATTGCGTCTGGTAGAGGCATCCAAAAGCATATATTCACTGGTGGAATAGACCTTTAGGTTATCAAGATAATCCAGTGTCCGTTTTTGGGTCGATTGTAAAAAAACTAGTATATAAGCGGAGGCTAAAGCAGCCAAAGGTATTTCATGTAAGCCTAAAGATTCCAAAGAAGCGGTCTTAAAATGCATGCAAAGCAGCTGGGTAGTGTTTCTTTTGACAAAATCCTCATTATGGACGCGACTAATGCAGCCGATACTTTTGCCTAATAGTCGTAAATGGAAAATTTCTTCGTTGTAAAGATTTTCCGGCAAGATGCATTCTGCCGGATTAATGCAACATATCTCATCGGCCAATTTTTCCAGGGCATCGCTGCCCCTGATCTCCGTAGTGAAGAATTCACCGGTGGAAATATCTGTATAAGCCAGACCAAAAGCATTTTTTTGACCACAAACTGACAAAAGATAATTGTGGCTCTCTTCCTTGAGTATTTGACTTTCTACCACAGTTCCCGGTGTGATTACCCTTATGACTTCCCTTTTTACTATTCCCTTGGTAGATTTGGGATCTTCCACTTGCTCACAAATAGCAATCTTAAAGCCTTTGGCGATCAATTTGGCTATATAAGAATCTACCGCATGAAAAGGCACACCGCACATAGGGATCTTTTGCCCCATACCTCCCTCTCTGCCGGTCAGAACTATTTCCAGCTCTTTAGAAGCAACTAGAGCATCATCAAAAAACATTTCATAAAAATCACCCAGACGAAAAAAAAGTAAGCAATCATGGTACTGCTCTTTTATGGATTTATATTGACGCATCATTGGTGTTAGCCGATTCAAAGATATATCCTCCACAACATTTATTTGCGAAAAGCCAAAGCTGTATGTTATCATAAAAAAGGCCTAGTATTCCATAACTTTATTTCGCTAATAATCTACTAATTTCCTGCTTTAATGATAAGGAGAAGTATATGAGATATGGTTTTGACGAGCTTTTTAAAAGAACCAAAAAAGCCATTATAAATTATGATATGATAAAAGATGAAACCTCGATTATGGTTGGCCTTTCCGGTGGCAAAGATAGCTCTACGCTGCTTTATACTCTGAAAAAATTTCAACCTATATCAAAGTATAAGTACCATTTGGCGGCCGGTCACGTTTCCCTAGGATTTAAAGATGATGATATAGAGCCTTTAAAAGCATACTGCCAATCCCTTGATGTGCCATTTTATTGTGAACAAACGCAGATCGGCAAATTGGTTTTTGATATCCGCCAAGAAAGTAATCCCTGCTCTTTGTGTGCCAAGATGCGCCGCGGGGCCTTAAACAATCTGGCTAAAGAAAATGGTTTTCACAAAGTTGCTCTGGCCCACCATCAGGATGATGTCCTGGAAACCCTGCTTTTGAAAACCTTTTTTGAGGGCCGTATCGGTTCTTTTAATCCTGTTACCTATCTGGACCGACAAGATATAACAGTAATCCGTCCTTTTATTTATGTACCGGAATCTCTGATATCCTACTTGGTGAGAAAAGAAAGTATCCCCGTAGTCAAAAGCTGTTGCCCTGCCAACGGATATAGCAAAAGACAGGATATGAAAGAAATATTGCAAGAAATAGCATCTCTTTCACCTGCCGCTAAGGATAGAGCTATTGGGGCTTTAGAAAAAACTTTCGGTAAACGTTGGGATGGCAATGCTTAACGCAAAACTAAGGGAGGTGAAAATATGATTATAGTTAGTGCTTGCCTGTTAGGGAAAAATTGTACCTATGATGGCGGTAATAATTATAATCAAGCCGTCTGTGATTGGTTAAAAGATAAGCAGTTTATCGCCGTATGTCCGGAGGAGGTAGCCGGCCTTCCTATAGGGCGCCCTCCTGCCGAGATCAAAGGAGCTAGTGGTACAGGGGTTTTAGGGAGCTACAATAAAGTATTTGATAAGAGCGGCCGGGATGTGACTAAAGAATTTCTGGCCGGAGCCCTAAAGACTCTGGAAGAAGCCGATTCAGCCGGTGCTACCATCGCTATCTTAAAAGAAAACAGTCCTTCCTGCGGGGTGCATTTTGTCTTTGATGGAACTTTTTCACACAAGAAAACACCCGGCAAAGGTGTGACAGCCGCTCTTTTAGAAAGAGAAGGTATTAAAATACTAAGTGAAAAGGATATAGAACAAATGAAAAAAGATACCTAATAGGTATCTTTTTTATAGCGATCATTTTTATCTAAATTGATGATAAAATACGTGCTAATTACGTGCTAATTAGGATAATTTGCGCTGGCTGGGATATTTGTTATGCGCAAAAATAATTTTGGACATCTTCCATAAGTTTTTGGCAGATAATAAGAAATTCGTAGTAACCAACTCTAAATCCCTATCAGGGTTTCATTCTCTGCCGGTATTCAGATAAAAATTTTATAAAATTTCCAAGGGCTGAACCTCAACTCCTTGAGCAGCTATCAGCATATCAATACTGGAAACCACCAAGGTGAGGAAGTTACCCAAGATATTCATTTCTTCCACATCCATACCATCGGTCAATGCTATGGCGGTCAAAGACGCGGCCAAAACAAGAGCAGGTCCATTATCCTTTTTGTCCATAACAATCACCTTTAGGTAATATTTATTGATATTCTTATGTTATGCAAAAATCATCTCTTTTGCTGCTTTGGTGCCCCCTTGTTTAATAAAAAGAGTAGTGGCTATAGAAAAACTATAGACTTATAAGAAAAAAATAAATTTGCACTTGGCTCAGTTTTAATGTTATAGAATTTTTCTTCCTTACTATATCATAAAATAAATTATTTTCCATAAAAACCCATCGTATTAAGAGGTTTTTTAGTATAAATGAATAATATTTAATTAATACGGTATTCTCTATCAATACGGAAAGGGCGTGTATGTCAGTGAGAAAGCCTATCCTCTTTATCATTGTCCTTTTTCTTTCCTTGTGCATAATTTTTTGTGCAACCTCAGCCACGGCTGCTGTAAATTATCTCCATCAGGCCCAAACATTAAAAACCATGGGCTTATTTTGGGGTACCGAAAAAGGATTGGAATTACAAAAGACAGCTACTAGGGCAGAAGCATCTGTGATGATGGTGCGGCTTCTGGGCAAAGAAGATTACGCCCTCAAAACTAATTTACATCACCCCTTTAAAGATGTACCCGCTTGGGCATCTCCTTATATAGGCTACTTGTATAAAAGTGGCCTGGCTAAAGGCAAAAGTAACACTTATTACGGATCCGCTGATATAATTTCAGCAGACCAATTCACCACATATATCCTGCGTGCTTTAGATTATAATGATGGTGCGGGAGATTTTTTATGGAGTAATGCTCTTAATAAATTTTTGACTTTAAAAGTATTGCCCACCAGCGAAGTTGAGTATTTTTCTGCTTTGGCCAAAGATTATGAACTAACACGCGATGATTTAGTTGGCCTTTGCTATAATGGACTATTTGCAAAATTAAATAGCAGCAATATCACGCTGTTACAAAAGCTGTACGTTATTGATGAAGTGATCAGTGATGACAGGATACAGCTGGCTATAGATAATGATCAGCGAATAGCCGAAGCTCTGGGACAAATAGCACCATCTGCCAATGATGATATTGCTTTATCTTTGAGTGCAGAACAAATATACAAAAAATGCTCTCCCGCCGTTTTTTATATCAAAGTATATGATGATAACAAAAAGCATATTAGTTCCGGTAGTGGGTTTTTTATCAATTCCGGCGGCATGGCCGTCACTAACTATCATGTCATAGAGGATGGATACAGTGCCGATGTAAAATTAGCCGATGGTAAAACCTATGCTGTGAGCAAAGTCATAGGTTATGACAAAAAATTGGATATTGCTGTTTTAAAAATCGATGGTTCTAATTTCCCCTATTTGTTTCAAGCAAATAGCGACCTTCTTTCAAGTGGACAGCAAATATTTACCATCAGCAGTCCTTTGACTCTGGAAAACTCCATCTCGGAAGGTATTATCAGCAGCCCCCAGCGCAAAGTGGATAACATCGATTATATACAAATAACGGCTCCTATCTCACAAGGTTCCAGTGGAGGTGCTCTTCTGAACAATCAAGGATTGGTCATAGGCATTACTACGGGAGCTTTTGAAGGCGGCCAAAATCTTAATGTCGCTATTCCTATCAATTTAGTAAATCAAATATCTCTCTCAACTAATCTAACCTTGGCACAGGTAACTAAAAGGGAAAATCCCTCTTCGACCATTTCTGACACTATAGCAGAGCTGCCAGAAGTAGGTGATAACATCTTTGAGGAGATCGAGCCCAATGATGATTCACAAACCAGTGATTATATAACTAACGGCACAACGGTCAAAGGAACCTTATCCAATGCTTATGATGAAGATATATTTAAATTTACCATAGATAAAACCAGTAATTTGATAATGCTGCTTATCTCTGACAGTATCCATATTAATAACGTGATTATCGGTTTGTATCTAGAAAAAAACGATGGCTCTTTTCAACTGATAGATGTTAGCTCCATGAACTATTCAGAGGGTATACAGGAGATAACGACCTCCATCTCCAAACCCGGTACCTATTACTGGCGAGTTCTCTATGATACCCAAAATGCAGTGGAGATGCCATATGATGCTTGGTATATAATGTATTACGCTTTTATTTAGTTGGGAATCTTAATAAAAAAAGACAATGTATATCATACTATAACATAGGTCCTTTAACCTAACAAAGGAGAATAAAGGGTGAATAAAAATGTCAAAATCTCAAGTGGCTCTGGTGAAATGTTCTTCTTACCAACATGAAGAGCTAACAAAGGCACTGCAAGAAGGCTTCCATCTATTAGGTGGCATAGAAAAATTTATTAAAAAGGATGAACAAATATTATTAAAGCCTAACCTTTTGTCAGCAGATATTTCATCAAAATATACTACGACCAACGCAGAATTTTTTAAGGTTATTGCAGAGGCTCTACTCCCCTATTCACCCCATATAGTATATGGTGATTCTCCGGCTGCTCAGAATATGATTTATGTGGCCCAGCGTAGCGGTATAGCCCAAGCGGCTAAAAATCTTGCGGTAGGGCCGGCCGATTTTCAAAATAGTGTTTCCGTCACCTGTCCTGACAATTTTTTAAGAAAAAAATATTCTATAGCCAAAGGTGTTACAGAGGCTGATGGAATATTCAGTCTCTGCCGTCTCAAAACTCACGGATTGACAAAAATAACAGGAGCCGTCAAAAATCAAATGGGCTACCTGCCGGGGCTTTTAAAAGCTTCTTTTCATGCTAGGATGCCTGATCTCAATAATTTTGCCCGCATGCTGGTAGAGCTTAATCTCCTCTACCGCCCCAGACTATATATCATGGATGCCATTATAGCTATGGAAGGTAACGGACCAAGTAATGGCACGGGAAAACAAATGTCACTTATGCTGCTTTCTGAGGATCCTGTAGCTTTGGATGCCACTGCATGCCGCTTAATAGATCTCAATCCCCAATATGTGATGACCAATGTTTGGGGAGAAAAAGTGGGTCTTGGTTATTGGAACGAAAACAATATAGAAATATTGGGCGAAAAATTAGAAGACTTTGTTGATAAAGATTTTAAGGTCAACCGCCAATCCATATCCCCCGCTGCCTGGATAAGCTTATTAAGTTCAGCCGGCAGGATTTTTATGAATAAACCTTATATAGATAAAAAGATCTGCACTAATTGCGGTTTTTGCATTGAAATTTGTCCGGTCAAGCCAAAGGCCTTATCACGGCAGGCTTCTGCTCCCGTATATAATTATCATAAATGTATCCGCTGTTTTTGTTGTCAGGAACTGTGTCCACAAGGTGCTATAAAAATCAAATCCCCCTTCATACCGCGTTTATTTAGGAGATAAAAAAACCTACCGAACGGTAGGTTTTTCTGATTATTGACTTTAGTCAGTTGGGCTTACAAAGCGTCGAAAGAATAAACCACCCGTTTTACGGGTGGTTATGATTTATATTCTAAAAAAGAGTATAGTTGGCAATGCGAAGGAAACGGTTGCCCTCCTTAGACCAGTTAGATGTATCTTGTACTAGTATATAAAAATTTAAATTCTTTGGTACTTCAAATGATATGATAGCTTTTGCCTTCTTAGATGTTTCGATAACGTTATCTAATACTGTTTTTTGTCTGATATGATTTTCTTTTAATTCATAGACATTACCTTGTGGGTCATAAAGATCAAAGTTTATTAGATCTTTGCCGTATACACCTCTGGAGGTCCTGTTTTGTGCCGAAACTTGAATAAATATGAATTCTTTGCCTGTAGGACGTTCCTGTTCGTCCAAGACCTCTCTTCTTTTGATATTGCTAAAAACGAAATAAACCCCGTCTTTTTGGATGTATTCTTGTTGGAAATAAACCCAAGGAACATCAAATTCATCGCAAATAGCTCTGATAGAAGGTACATTCATGGTGGCTTTTTTTATTGATTCTTCAACTAATTTCTTTTTCTCTTTGTTTTCTTGATCCTTACTGAATTCAATAACATTTACATAAACATTTTTAAAATCATTGATATAGCCGGCAATAATCTCGTTTTCAACCTTCTGTGTATTCAAATAATCGATTATATCTTTAGATAAAGCCTCTAGTTTATCTTTGCCGGCTCCAAAAAAATTAGCTCTTTGCTCATACATATCAAAATAGACATGAGATAAAATACTGACTTCTTCTTTGGTCATGCCGGATGTATCAACGGTAATATCTTCAGTTGCAGCAAGGTTTTTTGCCGCATCATTATTATTGGAACATGCAGCAAAGCCAAAAGCGATAATAATAACTAATAGTATACTTATAATCTTTTTCATCAGGATCCCCCAGTAAATTAATCTAATATATTCTACCATAAAATTTCTATATCAACAAATTAAAAATCCACCATCATATGTTGATGATGGATTTTTAATTATCATTCTATCTTAATATTGCGTTCCTTAAGGCGTTTATTAGTCCAGGACCTCAATATGGTATAGATAACGGCTACAGCAGGCACAAATATCAAGATACCCAATACCCCGAATAAACTGCCGCCAATAATCACGCTCAAAAATACCCATATACCGGCCATGCCAATGGCTTTGCCTACAACCTTGGGATAAATGAAATTACCTTCTATTTGCTGTAATATGATAATCATAATGATGAACCATAATGCTTTGATGGGTTCATCAATCAGTATAATAAACGCGCCCGGTATAGCTCCCAAAAAAGCACCTAAAATAGGGATTAAAGCCGTTACACCTACTATAGTGCTTATCAATAAAGGATAAGGCATGTTCATAACCATCATGCAGACAAAACATAATATGCCCAATATAAAGGCTTCTATGATTTGTCCACGCAAAAAGCGAGAAAAAGTTGCGCTGGCCTCGGAAACTGTATCAGAGGTTTTTTTAGCTATTTGTTCAGGGAATATAGAAAAGATAAGTTTTCTGACTATACGAGAAAGCTTTTCTTTTGATAAAAGAAAGTATATGGCAATAATAATACCCAAAAAGATATTAATTAAACTATTGCCGATATCAAGTAGAATTTTATATCCGTCATCCACAAATTTCGGGATTAAATCTTTTAACTTAGTCATGATATCATCCCAGTTTTGTGATATGATATCTCCAAATTCATCGCTTAAGTATAGTTTATCGACCCAGTTATTTATCATTGTATATGTTGTATCTAAATATTCGGGAAGATTTATCACCAGCGTTACGATACTTTGCCATAGTTGCGGGATAATAAAAATAGTCAATATCACTATAATACATAAAGCTATCATACAAATTATAAAAAGAGATAAAGGCCTTTTATATTTGGCGACTTTGGGATGTTTTTGCCAAAAAGATGCACAGATTTTATCCTCAAATACCTGTAAAAAAACATTCAATACATAAGCAATACCTAAACCCCAAAAAACTGGGCTCAATAATCCCAAAAAATGACGTATACCCATGGCTACATGGCCAAGATTCCATAACACTACAAAAAGGATAACTGCATACGTAGCAATAAGCATATGCCTTTTAATGATTTTTTTATCATTAATATTAAAATCATTTTTGTTATCGTTCATAATACTCCTATATTAATACAAAATTCTTATTTATTGTGGAATTCATATTATTTCTCCACAGCTTTTAAAAACCCTGTTTTTTTCCTGCTAAGATATTATAATAATACTAATATACCATTATTTCCATTATATCCTAATAATAAATTTCTAAAACATTATTTAAAAAAGCTTTGGTAACAACCAAAGCTTTTTTCTGTATCTAAAATTATTAAACTTCCCGCAAATTTTTCAATGATATATCCAAAATCGGTGCTGAATGAGTCAAGGCACCGCAAGAGACATAATCAACACCTATCTCCGAAATTTTTTTCAGTCTTGCTTTTGTGACATTGCCAGAGCACTCTGTTATTGCCTTATCAGCAATGATTTCTACCGCCTTTTTCATTGTCTCGTCATCCATATTATCCAGCATGATGATATCAGCTCCGGCAGCCAAGGCTTCTTTGACCATTTCCAGATTCTCGGTTTCTACCTCTATCTTTCTGACAAAAGAACCATATGATCTGGCCAGAGAGACAGCTTTTGCAATACTTCCGGCGGCGCTAATATGATTATCTTTGATTAAAACTCCATCAGATAAATTGTAGCGATGATTATATCCTCCCCCTACTTTTACGGCATATTTTTCAAAAATACGCATATTGGGAGTTGTTTTTCTGGTATCTAGAAGCTTAGTTTTGCTACCGACAAGTTCATCGGCCAGGATTTTTGTATAAGATGCAATGCCACTCATATGCTGAAGGTAGTTAAGTGCTGTTCTCTCACCTGTTAAGATAGCAGCCATATCACCTTGCAAAATTCCTAATAGATCCCCTTTTTTTACTTTGTCTCCATCCTGAAAAAAGCATTGAAATTCAATTCTACTATCCAACAGTTCAAAAACTCTATTAAAAACATCTAAACCGGCAATGATCCCCTCTGCTTTACAGATCAATTCTGCCCGGCCTGTTTGTTTTTTGGTAATAATAGCATTGGTAGTAATATCTTCATTGGTTATATCTTCTTTTAAGGCCTCAAGAATATAATTATCAATATTAACTTTTATTGTTAAACCACTGAGCATAGAATTCATGGTCGCTCCTCCTGATTTCGTCAAGTACCAAATTTTTATATTCTTCCCGCAAGGCTTTGGTATCATGATAAGGAGTTAGATCCACCGGCCTTTCGATTGCTACCTCTTTGGGAAGTTCTTGGTCTATCTGGGCAGCGGCTCTTTTGGCAAAAACTAAGCTTTCCAGCAAGGAGTTGCTGGCTAAACGGTTAGCTCCATGAACACCGTTACAGCTAGTTTCTCCTACGGCATAAAGATTATCCATAGTTGTTTTGCTGTTAATATCTACTTTTATACCGCCCATAAAATAATGCTGAACAGGAGCAACCGGTATGCAATCCTTAGTTAAATCATAGCCTTCTTCCAGACAATAATGATATATATTAGGAAAGCGGTTTTGGATTACTTTGGGGTCCATATGCGTTAAGCAAAGATATACATAATCTTTATGGTCCAGAGCCATTTGTTTCTGGATAGCTTTTGTAAGCAGATCCCTAGGCAAAAGTTCATCCACAAAGCGTTCTTTGTTAGCATTCAAAAGCACTGCGCCTTCCCCTCTTACAGATTCCGAAATCAAAAAACGTCTGCCGCTTTTTTGCGAATAAAGTGCTGTGGGGTGGATTTGAATATAATTTATATCCTGCAACTCAATACCGTGTTTTATAGCGATCGCTAAAGCATCACCTGTAATATGGGGAAAATTAGTAGTATCTTTAAAAAGTCCTCCCAAGCCGCCGGTAGCCAAAATAACTGCTTGAGCTTGAATTATCAGCAATTCTCCCTGTGGGTTTTGAGCAATGACACCTTTGCAGACTCCATCTTCGGAAATAATGTCTAACAGGGGTGTTTTTTCATAAATAGTAATATTTTTGCGCTTTTTGACCTGAGCTAAAAGCTTACCGGTGATCTCTTTACCTGTAATATCTTCATGATAGAGAATACGATAAACAGAATGGGCACCTTCCCTGGTGTAAGCCAATCCATGCTCATCATGCTCAAATTCCACGCCATAACCAATCAAATCCTCAATAATCTCGGGAGATGATTGGATCATAATAGCCACCGATTCCCTATTATTCTTGTAATGACCAGCTTTGATTGTGTCTTCAAAATAAGTTTCATAGTCATCAGGCCCACGCAATGCGGAAATACCTCCCTGAGCCAAAAAGGAGTTGCTGTTTTCCGAGGAATCTTTTGTAATCATCAGCACCCGGAGTTTTTCCGGCAGCTGCAAGGCACAAAATAAGCCGGCCGCTCCTGTACCAACAATCACAACATCAGTTTTTTTCATTCCTATTAGCCTCTTTCTTCATTGAGCTATTTCATGCATTTTCATTAAAGCTTTTTCCGCTTTTTTACGAAGATCCTCTGTTAATTCTATTTCATTATCTAATGTTTCGAGAACATGCAATACTTTTTTCAAAGTGATTTTTTTCATATCCTCGCATATTCCGGCATCAAGTGTATAAAAGTTCTTGTGAGGATTAGCTTTTTTTAATTTATACAGTACACCTATCTCGGTAGCGATAATGAAGTCCTTTTCATCACTTTTGGTAGCATAATCGATAATTCCGGAAGTGCTTCCCACATAATCGGCTAATACTATAGCTTCCTTGGGACATTCAGGATGCATGAGAACCAGTGCTTGAGGATGCTTTTTTTTAGCCTCTTCGATAAGCTCTCTAGTAATTTTATTGTGTATTGGGCAATATCCGGGATTACACATGATGTTTCTATCTTTTAGCTTTGTGGAGATATAATGACCCAAATGCTGGTCAGGTACGAAATAAATATCTTTTTGTGGCAAGGCATTAACAATCTTTTCTGCATTGGAGGAAGTAACGCATACATCAGAAAGGGCCTTTATTTCAGCGGTAGAATTTATATAGCAGACAACCAAAAGCTCAGGATACTTTTTGCGCATTTTTTCGATAGCTGTTTTATCTATCATATGTGCCATAGGACAATCCGCCGAGGCATCAGGCATGACAACTTTTTTATGTGGACTTAAGATTTTGGCGCTTTCTCCCATGAATCTAACACCACAAAATACTATGACTTTTTGGGGGCATTGAGCTGCTATTTTACTCAAATAATAAGAATCACCGACATAATCGGCTATTTTCTGGATCTCATCTGGAACATAATAATGAGCTAAAATCACAGCATCTCGATCCTTTTTTAGCTTTTGTATACGCTCCACTATTTCCGTCATTATCCATACCTCCACTGTACTCTGCTTTGATTATTATTTTAAAAGTATACTTCAATGTATAATAATATCACATATTTACTAACTTTTCATCAATATTTGCAAAGTATAATATGTTTTATTTAATTATTATTATATTTTATTTTAAAAATTAATATTAATCGTACAAACAAAGTCCAAGATGGCTAAAGATTTATAAGTCCGAGCTATTAAGTTTAATTGTTCAAGTTCCACTAAATTTACAAAAATCCTCTTTAATAGGCAAATTAATATAAAAAGGCAGCCCTTTTTCGGCTACCTTTTTGATTTTACCTAAAAAATATTGTTATATTTGAGGTAAGTTTGGTAATTCATTAAAGCTTTTCATCAATTCCTCATCACTGGGGATATAATCTTTCATAGTGCCTTCATTGAATGAATTATAAGCAGTCATATCGAAATATCCGGTGCCGGTCAAGCCAAAGAGGATCGTTTTAGCTTCTCCTGTCTCTTTGCATTTTAATGCTTCATCAATAGCGGCATGAATAGCATGTGCGGACTCTGGAGCCGGCAGTATAGTTTCCTTCTTGGCGAACAATACTGCAGATTCAAATACTTTGGTTTGTTCCACTGCTACCGCTTTCATATAACCATCATGATATAATTTTGATAAGATCGGAGACATCCCATGATAGCGGAGTCCACCGGCATGATTCGCGGAAGGCATAAAACTGCTCCCCAAGGTATACATTTTAGCCAACGGTGTTACTCTACCCGTATCACAGAAATCATAAGCATACCTACCTCTGGTGAATGTAGGACAAGAAGCCGGTTCCACAGCTATTATTTGCGGATCAGCTTTACCCAATAATTTATCCTGCATAAAGGAAGCAATCAAACCGCCTAGATTGGAGCCGCCGCCGGCGCAGCCGATCACGATATCCGGATATTCATCAAGCATCTCCATGGCAGTTTTTGATTCCAATCCAATGATAGATTGATGCAGTAATACCTGGTTGAGTACAGAACCCAGTACATAGCGACAGCCACTTGTCGAAACGGCTTTTTCCACAGCCTCAGATATTGCACAACCAAGACTGCCTTCGGTATGGGGATTTTTTTTCAAGATGCTACTGCCGATATTTGTTGTATTGCTGGGACTAGGAATAACATCTGCATCGAATGTTTGCATCACGACTCTGCGGAAAGGTTTTTGTTCAAAAGATACTTTTACCATGAATACTGTTAAGGGAATATGGTAATAAGCACATGCCTCTGCCAAAGCTGTACCCCATTGTCCGGCCCCTGTTTCTGTTGTCAGGCTGGTAAGGCCTTGTTGTTTGGCATAATAAACCTGAGCAATAGCAGAATTCAGTTTATGGCTACCGGAGGTATTGTTGCCTTCGAATTTGTAATAGATTTTAGCAGGCGTATCCAAATACTTTTCTAAATTGTAAGCACGAATCAGGGGAGATGGTCGATACATTTTATAAAAATCAAGAATTTCTTCCGGAATATCAACATATTTTGTATCATCATCCATTTCCTGTTTAGCCAGCTCTTGGCAAAATATCGGGTAGAGTTCCTCTACTTTTACGGGTTTCATGGTAGCGGGATTGATTATCGGATCCGGTTTTTCTTTCATATCTGCTCTAAGATTGTACCATTGTTTTGGAATTTGCTCCTCTGAAAGATACAATCTAGTTGGTACTTTTTTTGACATAATAAAAACTCCTTTCATGTGTTTTTTATGATGTTGTTTAAAATTTGGAATAAAAAAAGCTTTTGTCACAATATTATTGAGACAAAAGCCTAAATTGTCTTTTGCGGTACCACTCAACTTGGCGCAAAGCGCCCTCTCTAATCCATATACAAACATATATGCTCCCTTGATAACGGGTGGAGATCCCGTTGGGCATTACTCAGTCAAAAGACCTTTCCTCCCACCTTTATGAGTCCATTCCATACAATATCACTTATTGCAATCACACCATCTGCAACTCTCTGAAAAGCAAACAGAGTATGTACTATTCTCAATCAACAGTTTAATCATATTTACTTGCTTGTCAGTATACTACTACTTTTAATATTTGTCAAATTTTTTTTAAAATAATTTATTTTTTTTAACAAGGAGAATCAATAAAGAAACAAAATAGCAGCCATCTTCTACTGAGTGACTGCCATTATGTTATGATTCACCAATAAAGAATAGGATATTTATCTGCTGGATAGGTTTTGTTTGATAATAGTAAAAGCTTGTTTTTCCAAGCGTGAAACTTGTACTTGTGATATTCCTAATTGTACTGCAACCTCTTGTTGGGTTTTGTCCAAAAAATAGCGCAAATATATAAGCTTATGCAACCTAGGTGGAAGTTGTTCCAAAAGCGTCTTGATATTCAGATCTTCCAACAACTTATTTTCTTCGCTTTCTTCATCTTGCCGATCGCTATCTTTTAATTTATCCAACAGATAAACAGCATCCCCATCATCTTGATAAATGGTCTCATGGATAGAAATTATTGGTTGGCTGGCCTCTAAGGCAGCCACAATCTTTTCCTGTTCCAGATTTAATTCTTCGGATAATTGAGATACGCTGGGCTCTTTGCCTTCTTTTTGTAGCCATTCTTCCCTTTTTTTACGGATTAAAGAAGCGTTTTCTTTTAAAGAGCGGCTGATATTTATCGGACTATCATCTCTTATATAGCGGCGTATTTCCCCCAATATCATTGGTACGGCATAGGTTGAAAAAGCTACTTGATAGGATGCATCGAATTTATCTATCGCCTTCAAAAGTCCAATAGCACCGATTTGAAAAAGGTCTTCCATTTCTTTACCGCAATTCACAAAGCGTTTAGCTACACTATATATCAGGCGTATATTGGCCTTGACCAGCTTCTCTTTAGCCTCTATATCCCCATTTTGAGCTAAAATGATAAGGGTCAACTGTTCATCTTGAGATAGAAGCGGATAGCGGGGCATATTAAAAGAGGTAGCCCCCATCATTTCACCTGACTTTCTTTTCCTTCGCTTCAGCAATTACAATTGGAAACTGCATAGTCTTTGATATCGCAATCAGCAAGGATATTTTTTGTCATGGTTACCGTGGTGCCCTGACCTACTGTCGATTCGACCTGAAGCTCATCCATAAAAGATTGCATAAATGAAAAGCCCAAACCCATGCGATCTCCGTCACTGGAAAAATTGGCCTGCATAGCTAAATCTATATCTTCTATGCCTACGCCGTAATCCTTAATAACAATTGACAAAAGGCCGTCATCAACGGTTATGCTCATTTCTACCATATTGTTTGGCTTATTCTCATAACCGTGAATAATAGCATTGGAAACAGCCTCGCTGACTGCTACTTTGATTTCATCCAGCTCAGCTATAGTCAAATCATATTTTGCTACCATAGCCGCTACCAAAAGGCGGGCTAGTGCCGCATTTTCACCAATGCTTTTGAATTGAATATTGACCTGATTGGCTCCTTCTTTTGCCATTATATTTCCTCCTTCAAACGAGCAATGCGGTCTTTGATCGGTTCTTCTACTGTAATAACCCTGGTAAGTCCCGAAAGCTCCAATATTTTATAGACTTGTGAATTAGAGCCTATGATAGTTACTTTTCCTCCCATGGGAGCTAATTGGCGATAACGACCTAAAATTACTCCCAGACCAGAACTATCAATAAAAGTTAATTTACTAAAATCTAAAATAAGATGTCTTGCCGCACTTTTTTTTAAAGCTTTGTTTATTTCATCCCTGAGTTTATCGGCCACTAAGAGATCAAATTCTCCTTCCAGCCGGACAAACAGCCCATCTTTGATTAGTTCTAAACTAAATAGCATAAAAGACCCTCCGGATGCATATTTGCCAATTATTTCTATTTTACAATTATTTATTCCTGCTACATATTTGCACTATTATTGTCGATTTGGCTCAGATAAAAATTTTACCGACCATATCTACCTGAAGGCAAATCATATTAATATTATTTAATTTATTAATACAAAAGCCTAAAGACATAAACGTCTTTAGGCTTTTTTTATCTTTTATTGCCATGCAGTTAGAAACTTACTCCAGGTTCTTATGACATTTCCTTTTGCCACATCTTCTTTTATCAATAGCTGATATGTTGATAAAACTTTACCATCTTTTACCAATTGCAATTCACCCGCCTTTGCTCCAGCTTTTAAAGGAGCCTCTATATAAGATGGTGCCTTTAACTGTATAGATACCGCAGGATCTTGGCCCTTTTGTACCAACAAACCTACTTCATTGCCCACAATCAAATCAACCTGATTCTTAGTACCTTTACCTACCTTAGTTTGACCGATCACAGAATTAGCGGCATAAAGGCTTTTAAATTCGTATTTATTAAATCCGTAGTTGAGTAATTTCATAGATTCAGTAAAGTGCCCCTGAGGTTCCTCTACACCTAATACTACAGATATCAGGCGTAGACCATCTCTTTTTGCTGTGGATACCAGATTACGCTTAGATTCCGGAGTGTAGCCTGTTTTCATGCCATCACAACCATCATACCATTTAAGAAGACGATTGGTATTCCATAATTTTAATGGTTTGGGATCAATACGAAAATCATATTCATATATAGACGTATACTCTAAAAATTTAGGTACTTTAACAGCATATAAGGCTAGTTTAGCCATATCAGCGGCAGTTGTATAATGATTATCATCATGCAAACCATGAGGATTGACAAAGTTTGTATTATCCATGCCCAGTTTTTTAGCTTTTTCATTCATCATTTTTACAAATCCCTGTGTAGAGCCACCTATATATTCTGCCATAGCTACACTAGCATCATTGCCGCTACCTACAGCAATAGCTATGATCATATCATCAACGCTACGCTTTTCTCCCTCAAAAAGATATACCTGAGATCCGCCCATAGAAGCAGCCTCTCGGCTGGTAGTCACTTGATCGGCCAGGTTTATTTGCTGAGCATCTAGTGCCTCCAGAATCAAAACAAGGGTCATTATTTTAGTGACACTAGCAGGAAAGCATTTTTTATCTGCATCTTTTTGGTAAATGATATCGCCGTTTACACCATCTAATAGCATACAGGCTTGGGCGTCGATATCCAGATCTCCCTCATTTGCATAAGCAGCAGAAAGAGGCAGTAAAAATATCGTCAATACTATAAAAATAACAGCTATTTTTCCTACTTTCATAAAAAAGCCTCCTTTTATCAAATGCCTATTCTTTTATAGATTATGACCATGCTTTAATAATTATGATAAAATATTTCCATCAGCAACTAACAATGCAAGTAAAAAAAAATCAGCAAAATCCCTAGCGGACTTGCTGATTTTTTATATGTGGAATTACTAAAAGCGGCCTTTGATCCTGTCTATTAATTGGCAGATGATATCCACCCTTTGCAGCGGTACGATAAGATAATAGCCATCGGTGATGTCCTGTATTTTTTCAATAATTTCTATAGAGATCTCTACTGCTAGTTGCGCAGCTTCTTGTGGCTCGGTATCTTTATAGCGCAGTAAGATTTCTTCAGGAATGCTGATGCCGGCTATTTCATTATTGATAAAACAGGCATTTTTATAACTTACAATAGGCATAATACCACTCAAAAGATGAGCTTTGAGAGATTTTTTGGCTAAAAGAAGATTTTGCGCTGCTTTGTCATCATAAATAGGCTGAGTTAAAAACGAAGTAACACCTGCCTGTTCTTTTTTTTGAGCCCTTTCTAATTCTTTAGGGAAATTAGCAGCATTGATATTAAGGGCCGCCATAATATTAAAAGGATGCTGACTAAAAATATTAGAGTTCAAATCACTGATAAATGCGGCCAACTTAATAGAATTGAAGTTGAATACACTCTTGACTTCTGTCCTTTGCCCACTGGGTACAGAATCTCCCGTGACTACCAGCACATTATGGACGCCTTCCGTATTAAGTCCCAGCAGTAAAGCCTTGGTAGCATTGATATTTCTATCCCTGCAAGTAAGATGAGGCATGGCCTCGATAGAAAATTCTCTTTTCAATTTCGCTGCCATCAGGCTGCTATCTACCCTGGCCCTAGCAATAGGACAATCAGCAATAGTGATAAGGTCGGCTCCGGCTTTATATAATTTATTAGCTGATTCTAAAAAGAAATCTACATCAGCATTCATGGGCGGGTCGAGCTCCACAGCTATCAGTTTATGATTTTCTGCTTTTTTAGCCGCTACAATATCAAATGCTTTTTGAGATTTTGATGGGATGGGAATCTTTCTTTCTACCTTTTCATATTTACCAGATAAAAGCAGCTGGCGAACTTTTTTAATATATATGGGAGTAGTACCGCAGCAGCCGCCGATAAATTTGACCCCATTATTTTTGATTTTGAGCAGTTGTTCAGCAAAATAGTCAGGAGCAGTTTCAAAAACGGTTCTGCCGCTAGCTATACTGGGATAACCGGCATTAGGCATGATAGAAACAGGCTTGTCCTTAAAGTCAATCTCACTGATGATATTCAGAAGATGCAAGGGCCCGCAAGTGCAGTTAAAGCCGTAGGCATCTATTTCAGGTACGGGATACAGATTTTCTATAATGCGATTGGCGGAAACACCACTTTTGCTATATTTATCAGGCGCCACAGTACATTCCGCTATCACATAAGCATCACTTGCCAGTTTTTTTATATATTGGGCCAAAGTGATCAGAATCTCATAATCATCGAATGTTTCCAGCAGAAAGTAATTTATGCCGTTGTGCAAAAATCTGGTTATGATATTTTGATATTCCGTTATGACCGTTTTTTCATCACTGGCAATAGGACCAATATCAGCAAATACCAAAACATCGCTGCCTTGGGCAGCTTGTTTGGCTATTTGACAACCAGCGTCGATAATTTTAGTGATTTCAACAAAGGGTATACCATAGGCCACGGTATTGGCAAAAAAGGTGTTGGTCTTGATGGCATCGGCTCCGGCCTCTATATATTCTTTATGAATTTTCAGCACATGCTCAGGGTGGCGAATATTTTCATATTCGCTCTGAGTGATATTGATATTGTATTTTTGACTTATATAAGTGCCCATAGCACCGTCAAAAAGTATAGTTTCTTTATTCAATCTTTTATTCATCAATGATAATTTCCTTTTTTATAATATATTTGCTATCAACGTGATCTGGGATGATGTTTATCGTAAGCATCACGTAAGCGGCCTTTGGTGATATATGTATAAAGCTGTGTGGTGCTGATATCGGCATGGCCCAATATTTCCTGTACAATACGCAGATCAGCACCATTTTCCAAAAGATGGGTAGCAAGGGAATGACGCATAGTATGAGGGCTTAGTTCTAATCCTATCATGGAGCCGTAGGTTTTGATGATTTTCCAAAAACCCTGTCTGGTCAAAGCTCTGCCATGAACATTCAAAAAAAGCTTGTTACTGGTCCGGGTTTTGCCTAAAAAAGGTCGTCCTTTTTGTAGATAATCTTTTAAGGCAGATACTGCCTTAGAAGAAATCGGTAAGATTCTTTCTTTGTTACCCTTGCCAAAAGAGCGTAAAAAACCCAGCTCCAAATTAATGTCATGCTCTTCCAGATTAAGCAATTCCGAAACCCTTAAGCCGCAAGCATAGATCAATTCCAGCATGGCTTTGTCCCGCAGCCCTCTGGGGTTATCAGTAAGGGGTAACGACAAAAGACGATCTACCTGGTCCTGGTAAAGTACCTGGGGAAAAACTTTGGGTTTTTTTGGTGTCTCCAAATCAAAAGTAGGGTCGTAATCAATGATATTTTCCGCCGCACAAAAATGACAAAAAGATTTTATAGCTGCCAAATGCCTACTGGTTGTAGACGCCTTTTTGCCCTCTTGCAATAGTTTATACAAAAAGCTCATAATCAAATCATAAGTGATTTCTCGCGGCGAAAAGATATTTTGGGCAGATAAATAATTGGCAAACTCTAAAAGGTCAAAACGATAGCTGACAATCGTGTTTTTTGCCAAGCCACGCTCAACATGTAAATAATCAAGAAAAATATTTATATAATGTTCTAAAATCCTTTTATCATCTGTCATGATACAACCAATTCTATTCTATATATTTAGGCACTCTATATTTTTCTAACCATTCTGCAAAAAATATAGATATCCCTCTATTTAGTATAGAGAATTTGCGCTATTTCTTCTACATATTCTGTTTGTATAATACTCATGCCACTGTCCACACGCATAGGTTCACCGGGATACTGATATTGGTCCTCACTTTGTCCTTGGGTAAAACGTTCCAAAGCATTTACTTCCACCATAGTATTGTACAAAGATGGTAAAATCAAGGCTAACAACAAAATCACCAATGCTACTTTAAGAAGAAACATCAATTTCTTTTTTGGTTTGGTCATGGCAAAAAATATCATCTTTTCTCCCCCTTTTACTAATTTTGATTACATAATTCATATAATTTCAAAGAACATCTTTAATAACGCCGGAGCAACATAACCTTGTAAAAAAGCGGCTGCTATAACTGCAGCAAATATTAATAAAAAATAAGTAGTGTATCTGCAGAAATGATGAAAAAACGATTTTCCAGAACTATCCTTTTTGCGGAACATGGAGGCGGCAAAAGATATAGCCCAATAAGTAGCCAGCAAAAAGGTCGGTAATAGTATTATATTCTGCGGCACAATGGTCAAAAGCACAATGATAAATCCATTTACAGCATTATTGGCAAAGAGTAATCCAATACTGAATCCTAAAGTAAAACCTTTATAAAACAAAATCGGCAAAACTAACGGAGCACCTATAATACTGGCTCCCAAAAACCATATCGCCAATACTAATCCTCCGTTAAAAAACAAGGAGTTCTTAAATTCCGATATATTATCTATCTGCATACCCGGTATGTTCTTAATCAGGTTATCAATAAGAACGGTTATTTGATTAGCGTCTGTGGCATTTAAATGATTAGGGGAAGAAAAACCAATAAAAAGTCCGCAGGAAAATATTAAAAAAAGCAATATCCAAGCTAAAAGATGCTCTTTTATATGTATTATACTTATTTCAACAAGACCTTTCGCCAAACCCTTTTCTCCCCTTTCTTTCGCTAAAGTTTATGCAAAATAAAAGAGATTATAACCTGTGGTAAAA
>JBMNOA010000058.1:0-7430 GCA_050942825.1 Bacillota bacterium | reverse complement strand
CGTATGCCTTGTCCCACTTAAGATTCTAACAGGAAACCATATTATTAAGTTTTAATAATCCGGATAGAATCTAATGAAACGATATAACCACAAGGTAGGCTATATCTGTATATCCGCTTTTGGAATTAAAGATTTTGTCCCCCCTTTTATTAATATATCTATCTATGTTCGTACATGACTATACAGCGAATGCTATGAATAAATTCATCAGATAAGCTATATAAATAAGTAAATATAGATTATTCTTTAACTTTATTTACAATATGCATAAAAAAATACCGTGATAATAAGATCTTTTGTTATATATTTTCATTATATCGACTCCATAGCCTAAGTCAAATAATTAATAATCATATTTGATATTGACAAAAGCTATAGTTTAGTATTCCCCATAAAATAGTTTTCCTCTGTTTTTAACAATACTGATTATATTTCCCATTTATTATTGTATGTGTAATTTGCGGTGAGTAAAATAGAATTATTTTGAATACATATATCAATATATAGATTCCACTTATATTAAATATGAGTTTTCTTTTGTTGACAATTAATTATGGCACAGCAATAATTAAAATTACAAAGACAAATTATGATTTTATAGGCAAATTGCACATAAAACTTAATATTGCCATTGGAATAAACTATATTTTAATTGTTATATTAAAATATTTAATAAAATGAAAGGAGGAAAAAAAATGTCTGTAAATGAGACATTATTTGCATCCGTAGTACTTGAATTAATGCGACTGGCAGCCATTGAGTTACCGGAGCCCGTCTTAAAAAAGTTGCATGAAAAATATGATATGGAAACCAATCAGACGGCGCGCAAACAATTTGAAGCAATCTTTAATAACTGTAAGATTGCTTGTGACAGGCAGGTCCCTGTCTGCCAGGACAACGGATTGACCCAAATCTTTATCGATTTCGGACAACAATGTAAGATGGAGGGAAACTTGGAGGAAGCCGCTAAGCAAGCTATCGCGATAGCAACCAAAGCGATTCCTCTGAGGGAGAACGCTATACATCCACTCTCAAAGAAAAATCCCGGTACAAATGTGGAACAGAACATACCCACAATATATTGGAAGCCTATAGTAGGCGTGGATTACATGGATGTTACGGTCATTCCTAAAGGCAATGGTTCTGAAATGAGAAATACCCATAGTTGGGTGCTGACAAGCGATGATATTGGCCGTGCTACCGTTCGCGCTGTGTTGGATTCGGTATCCGATATGATGGGCGAACCCTGCCCACCGATAATTATTGGAGTAGGCCTTGGAGGACACTTTGATTCAAATGCGGTTTTGGCAAAGCGTGCTCTCTTTAGGGAGCCGATAGGAGCGCCCAGCAGCGATCCAATGGCGGCAAGCCTGGAAAAGGAAATTTTAGAAGCAGTCAATGCCTTGAAGCTTGGTCCCATGGGTTTTGGCGGAGACACTTATGCGCTTGCAGTGCATATTGAAATTAGCGGTGCCCATACAGCAATAGTTCCAATCACAGTAGCCGTTGAATGCTGGTGCCATAGATATTCCAAGGCAAGAATTTACTCAGATGGCCGTGTTGAATTTTTAACCCATCCACACGGAGAGCTTGGCACCATTCCGCTTGATTATGAAATACCCAAAGTGATAGGCAAACCATAATTTAAAAGGAGGGTGAACTCTTTGAGTAAAGTTGTAAATTTGACGTTTCCAATAACAGAAAAACAGGTACAAGAGCTTGAAGTGGGAGACATCGTCTACCTTAGTGGCCTTGTGCACACTATGCGTGACATGGGACATGCGCGTGCACTGGAGATACTGAGAAGAGGAGAAAAGCTTCCTTTTGATTTGGCTAACAGTTGCATCTGGCACGCCGCCCCTGTTGTTAGGCAGGATGAGTCGGGTAAATGGCACATTGTATCGATAGGCTCCACTACAAGTTCACGGTTTACGCCTCTTGGTTCAGAAATTCTTGAGTTACTTGGTATGAAGTGCACCCTTGGAAAAGGTACAATGCACAAGCAGGCAATGGATGTGATGGAAAAGATCGGCTCAGTATATCTTTGCACTACAGGCGGCTGTGCTGCCTTATATGCCCAGCAGATCGAAGAGGTTGAAGACGTATACTGGCTGGATCTAGGATTACCTGAAGCCATTTGGGCTATGCGTGTTAAGAATCTTGGACCTCTGGTTGTGGGTATCGATGCGCACAATAATAGCCTGTACCTCAATATGAGAAAGAATATGAATGCCAGATTGCAGGAACAGCTCGGAAAATCAGGGATTTCTCTATCAAAGAGTTTTACTTATCTTCCGGTTTCAATTGTCGGCAAATCGAGAACAAAATAATAGGTATTGTAGTTAAAATTTTACCCCTTAACTCAACTGGCTTTTTATTTTTTCCATGGATTGCTTTATGTACTTAAGCAATTGCTTGTTAATAGAATTAAACATCTGAATCAGTCGATATTTAATATTGATTAACGCAACGTCTATCTTAAGGAGGGGTATATTATGGCGAGTTATTCGATTTGGTTGATGGATCTTGGAAGGTCGAGTCACTTTAAAACAGATCATCTATATAACGGTTTTTACAAGCCTGGTCAAGCTTCGTCTATGTCCATGGGACAACTTTTAGTTAAGGGTGAAGGCCGCGTTATCATGATTGATACCGGGGTAGATCCTGAAGATCCTGCCGGAAGGAATATGTTATTAAGCAGAGGCTACAATGACGCGTTACCACCTACAAAGATGGTTGAAAGGCTCGGTCTTACGGGCGATGACGTTACAGATGTTATTATTACCCATGCTCATTGGGATCATATAGGAGCTATACACAGATTCCCAAATGCCCATTTTTATATGCAAAAAGATGAGTACTTAAAATGGCTTGAATTACTGACATTTCCTCCAGAATTCTCAATCTTGTCGAGATGTATTACGCTTGAGCATTTTGAAGCCCTTGTTCATCTATGCAAAGATCATCGACTAACATTGCTTGATGGAGCAGTGGATAATTTGTTTCCCGGAATCCATATAAGGGTTGCTGCAAATAGCCACTCTTTCGCCAGCCAGCTAGTCATAATTGAAACTGAAACAAAATCTTATATGGCTGTGGGCGATGCGGCTTACGCCTATGAGAATTTTACAAAGGAAATTGATGGGCGATATCTTCCTACGGCTACATCTGTATCAGCAGGCAATATGAGAGATATGCTTGAAACCATGAAAGAGATTCACGATTTTTGCCAAGGCGATAAAACACGGGCTCTTATTGTTCACAATTGTGAAACATGGAACTATTTTCCCTGTTCATTGAAAGACCCGGCTCATCCGTTGGCAGAAATCTGTCTGGCAAAAGGCGAAACTAGTCATATAGAACAGGAGTGATATTATGAAAGTGTTTGAACAAGGGCAGATTGGCAAAATGACAGTGAAAAACCGTTTTGTTCATTCTCCCACCTATGAATGTTTGGCTGATGATGATGGGTATTGCACACCCGAACTTATCGCTTTTAATCGCGAGATTGCCGAGGGAGGTGTAGGATTACATACTGTGAGCTTTGCCTTTGTCCATAATTCTGGCAGACATTTAAAAGGGCAAATTGGCATTCATAATGATAAAGCCTTGCCCGGACTGTCTGAATTGGCTAAAAGCATCAAAGAAGGCGGGGCGAGGGCTTTTATTCAGATTGCTCATTCAGGTCCTCATGCCAACAAGATTTATTCAGGTCAACAATCGATGGGACCAAGTGCTATGGTTAATAAAAGGGGCGGAGAATGCCGTGCTATGACAATTGGCGAAATCGAGGAAGCAATTGGTTGGTTTTCTGATGCTGCCCGTCGTACCAGAGATGCTGGCTTTGATGGGGTTTGCATCCATGCTTCGCACGGATACCTTATAGGCTCATTTTTATCTCCGGTTTATAACCATCGGGAAGATCAATATGGTGGTTCGTTAGAAAATCGAGCAAGGCTGTTTATTGAAGTGTTTCGTGCAATACGAAGAGAAGTTGGCCCGGATTATCCAATTATTACAAAGATGAATTCGGAAGATCGGGCTATCGGGGGGATGACTTCTTCAGAAATGGTTGAGACAGCTTTGCTTTTTCAAAATGAAGGAATAGATGCTATTGAGCTTAGTGTTGGAATTAATGCTGACGCAGGAGAGCCGGATGTTTCATCACCTCCTGTTGATCCAAAAACTCCCGAAAATGAAGGCTATTTCAGGGAAGCAGCTGTGCTTTACAAAAAGAGTGTTTCTACCCCTCTTATCCTCGTCGGAGGTTTTAGATCTCTGGAAGGGTGCGAGATGGCGCTCCAATCCAATGTAGCAGATTTCATCTCATTAAGCAGGCCTCTGGTGCGTGAGCCAAATCTTATCAAGCGATGGATGCAAGGTGACACCGCCCGTGCTAAATGTATTTCTTGTAACCTTTGCCGAAAAGATTTGTTTTCAGGAGCAACTACGCGTTTACAATGCGGTGTTGACATGCGTATTAAAAATAAGAATAGAAATTAAATCCCCCTTATACAACACTCATGATAAAAAATTATGGGCTGTCTTTTCCCAAAGGTTATTACGGAACAAGACAGCTCATTAATTGTATCCAACTCTAGATTATATTGAATTTATACCGTATTTATCAGCATGTTTAAACTCGTATGGCAAACCGTCTACAAAACAGCATCATTTTTATTCGGCTGAAATATTATGTTTATGATAGTTTCCGAGAAATTTCTTGATTATATCAATTAAATAACACACTTCAGGAGCCAAAGGGGTGTTTTTAAGGTATGCAATCATAGATTCAAACTCTAAATTAAAATTACCTACCGAAAAGCACACAGGTTGTTGTAAAAATCTGTTGGAATAAATATAATTCTCCGGAATAAAGGCAATGCCGGCTCCAGTTGCTGCAACCCGCACCGCCGCATCAAAACTTTTGGTAGTCATGAGGATATTAGGAATGATTCCCTCACTTTCTAAAAAGCTGTCAACTATCTGACGGATTCTCTGTCCGGGATCTGGCAAAATAAAGTCCTCATGACGGAACATTTTAATATCAACCCACGGGTTGCTTGCGTTTTCCCTCCAAATACCCTCATTTGCAAAGGGAGAATTCTTTGATATGACCAGTAAAATTTCTTCATTTACCAACGGTTCAAAAGATATACGTTTATCCTTTGGTACAAAGTTGGTGATTGCAACATCAACGTCACCGTTTAAGAGAAGGTCTTCAGCATAATTTGACATGCTTTCGTTGAAAATCAGAGTGGTATTAGGGTACATTAACTTAAACTGCGGTACAATGTTCGGAATAATATAAGAGCTTTTTAGCATTGGGAAAAAGAGTCTAATAACCTTTTTTTTGCATGCTGCATCAAGAATTGAAGAATAGTTCTCAATTTTATCTGTGTATTTAAGCATTTGCTGTGCGGCACGGATATACAATCCCCCTGCATATGTTGGCTGATAGCTTTTTCCACAATAGGTTAAGAGCTTCACTCCATATTGTTTTTCAAGATTGTTAATATATTTACTTAAAGAAGGCTGGGTAATACCAAGAAAATCAGCGGCTTTTGAAATGCTACCATATTCTGCAATGGCCAGTATGTACTTTAATTCCTTAAAATGCATTTTTACTCCCCATTTCTTCTGCTATTAATCGTAAATAGACATAAACGAATGTAGGAAAATAAATTGAAAAACACATTTATATTATAAAGTAATAGCTACTCAACCAGCAACAGACAGGAAGCCTCTTCCTCACTTTGAATAATACCTTGAAGAATGTTGTTCATTAGTACCCTCCTAATATTCTAAATGCTCAAATGGCCGTTACTCAATTTCTACCACTATTTTTGATTTATATAGCGTTTCATCAGCTTTTTTTATAACATCATAGCTTGTTTTCAGCAAATTCGTCTTTTGGGCTAAACCTAAAATTACTTACCGTAATATTAATCTTGTACCTGACTGTTGCATACTTAACTATTTTATCAGGTTTTTCAGCAGGCCTGTTTTTTGATCTTACAATAAATGGCCAGCGTTCTATAGCCCTCCGCAATTGCTCTAATTCGCGCGCAATCTCATTATAGCCTCTTCCGCTGAAAAGTGCAATAAAGGATTTTAGCGGTTGTCGCTGAAAACCCTTCTATTATATGGATTCTGATAGTGATTTTATCTTAGTAAAGAATATCTTCCTTTATTATCTTACTTTTCTTTGCCAATACTACGCCGAAGTTTTAAACTACGTTTTATAAATGTTAAAGCAGATTAATAATAGCAATTATATTCTTCTACCCCGATACGCTATATCCACCAGCCCCAGCATGGTGTTCTCTGTAATCATAAAATTACAAATAACATAAATAAATTTCAAATTGCTAAAATGGTTGTATATACTTTTAATAATAAAGCGAAATAAATAAAGCTTTTCCTTATGGACACAATAAAATTTATGTAATTTATGTACAAAATATATTATAATAATTTTATAATACATAACAAACATAACAGTGTCAACGAAACAAAATTCATATCAATTATAAGTGAATTCTATATTGAAAAGCGGTTTATTTTATAAAACCCCTTGTGGCTTAAAATTTCCTTTGCTATAATATTCATACAACATTGGATAAGGAATAGTCTCCTATGGCTAGAAAACAAAGGGTGATAAAACAGTATGACAATTGATGATTTGGTGAAAATTGTCTGCATTGCTGAGGAGCAAAATATTTCTCGTGCTTCAAAACGATTATTTGTATCTCAGCCCTCACTAAGCCAAGCTATTCAGCGCGTTGAAAAGGCCATTAAACAGCAACTATTTACACGTTCACCTTCCGGCTTGGCATTGACGCCTGCGGGAGAGGAGATTATCAGGCTTGCAAAGGAAATAATTCAAATCAAAGGAGATCTGGATACCAACCTAACTAAAATGTCCACTAGCCGCACAGTACAGTTTTCTATCGGCCTCCCTTCTTTTTGGGCTTTAAGTATTCTGCCTGCTATACTACCAAAATTTCGTGAAAAATATCCCAATTTAGAGATCTTCATCAAGGAAGCTACTGCAGAACAGATGGAAAGTATGTTACTTTGCAATGAAATTGATATAGCCATTACGCCTCTTGGTACTTATTCGGAAAAAATTATTAATCATTTCTTATTTAAGGATGAATTAATGGTATCCATCTCACCGGAGAACCCCTTATCTTCCTTTGTAACAGAGTTAAATGAATATCCATGTACCTTAGAACCAGAGGCCCTCAGGGGACAGGCATTTATTCTTAACCAAAAAATGCCGGAAATTATTCAGGCAGCAAATCGCTTTTTTGTCGCCTATAATATTGAGCCCCAAACTTTGATGTTCGCCAACAATATGGAAACAATTAAACATCTTACGCTTAACAATTTAGGTATATCTTTTATACCTCGCTCATATACCC
>JBMNOA010000016.1:0-34333 GCA_050942825.1 Bacillota bacterium | reverse complement strand
ATCACCGCTGGATAGCTTATGTCAATACCTTTTTTTTACTCTTTTTCGCTACCCTTCGTCCCTTTCGGCAACGGCTTAAAATATACCATACTTCTACCCCTCTTGTCAATATTATTCTTGCCTTTTTTAGACAAAAAATTTCAAAAAACAACAAAAGATGGGAAGCAATGCTTCCCATCCTGATAATTTATTATTTATAAAGTGATTGTAATGATAATAACTAATCCCTGGGACGCATGGTAGGGAATAGAATCACATCGCGAATGGATGGAGAATCCGTTAAAAACATCACCAATCTATCTATGCCTATACCAAGACCGCCTGTAGGAGGCATACCATAGTCCAAAGCACGCAAAAAATCTTCATCGGTTTCATTAGCTTCTTCATTACCTTTGGCACGCTCGGCCATTTGCGCCGTAAAACGCTCTCTCTGATCAAGGGGGTCATTTAGCTCAGAATAGGCATTAGCCACTTCTCTGCCATATATAAATGCCTCGAAACGATAAGTAAAATCAGGCTGATCCTTTTTACGCTTGGTCAAGGGAGATATCTCTATAGGATAATCGATAATAAAGGTCGGTTGAATTAGCTTGTCCTCCACAAATTCTTCAAAGAAAGCATTAATCACATGACCTTTGCTAGCATCTGCCTCTACCTCGACATCATGCATTTCTGCCAGTTTTCTGGCAGCCTCATCATCTCTAACTGCCAAAAAATTAATTCCCGCATATTCTTTAATGGCATCTAGCATAGAAAGCCTTTTCCAAGGGGCAGCTAGGGAAATTTCTTCTCCCTGATAAGTAATGGTATCAGTACCTAAAACCTCTTTGGCCACAGCTGAAATCAAATTTTCGGTCAATTCCATCATGCCATTATAATCGCTATAAGCCTGATAAAGCTCCATCAAAGTAAATTCAGGATTATGCCTGATAGAAATACCTTCATTACGAAAAACACGGCCAATCTCATATACTTTTTCCATGCCGCCAATAATCAAACGTTTTAAATGTAATTCCAAAGCTATCCGCAGGTACATTTGTATATCTAACGTATTATGATGCGTAATGAACGGTCTGGCTGCCGCACCTCCGGCAACCGTATGCAGGGTAGGGGTCTCCACTTCCAAAAATCCCAAATCATCCAAGTAACGGCGAATAGCCCGAATAATCTTACTGCGAACAATAAAGGTATCTTTAACTTCAGGATTGACGATAAGATCTACATAACGCTGACGATAACGGGTCTCCACATCTTTGAGACCATGCCATTTTTCCGGCAGTGGCCGTAAGCTTTTAGTCAGAAAAGTAACTCTTTGTGCTTTAACAGATATCTCGCCTTTTTGAGTGCGGAAAACTATACCATTAATACCGATAATATCACCAATATCCCACAGCTTAAGAGAGGCAAACTCTTTTTCTGAAACCATATCCTTACGAACGTATATTTGAATAGAGCCCCCAAAATCCGCAATAGTAGCAAAACAAGTTTTGCCATGTCCTCTAATAGCCATCAGTCTGCCACAAATGGCAACCTGTTGACCCTCAAGGGAATCAAATTGATCTATTATATCCTCGGAAAAATGACTGCGGTCAAATCTAGCACCAAAGGGGTCTATTCCCAAATCAAGTAATTGCTGCAATTTGTTTCGTCTAATCTGCATCTGTTCATTAGTATCCAATTCTGACAATTATAAAACCTCCTAAAAACAACATATCTTATTTTCTGATTTCTAATATTTCCATTTCAACAGATCCGGAAGGTACCATGATATTGATTTTGCTACCTACAGGATTTCCAATCAGGGCTTTACCTACCGGACTTTCATTAGAAATTTTATTTTTAGTAGGGTCGGACTCCACAGAACCCACGATAGTATATTCAACCTCTATGCCTTTAGTATGATTTTTTAATCTAACTGTTGAACCAACAGAAACAACATTGACATCAACCTCATTAGCATCAATAATGCTGGCATTACGCAATTTCTGTTCCAAATCTAAAATGCTGCCTTCAATAAAGGCTTGTTCATTTTTAGCATCTTCGTATTCGGAATTCTCACTAATATCACCGAATTCTATAGCCTGCTTAATTCTGGAGGCAACTTCTTTACGACGCACAGTCTTAAGATATTCCAGTTCTTCCTCCATTTTTTTTAAACCTGTTATAGTCATCAATACTTCATTTTTTGTCATTTTGGGCCCTCCCATTATTGCTTATTATTTGCTTAATATTTATGATTAAACTTAAACAAATATGTTGCCGAAATCATTAACAAGCACCTCTCAAGAAGTGCTTGCGCTCATCCTAAATAATATTTTTCGGGCTCTTACTATTTATGGAGATTATATTCTTTAAGTCTACTTTTGTCAAGTATTATTTCTTTTCAATATTATATAACTGATATTTTATTTTAAAATTGAAGATAAATATTTTCTTTGGATGAAAAGCATAAGAAAAGTGTCGCCCCTCATATAATAAAGTCGAACCCCTTTTAGGAGAAGAACTATGGAATGTGCTTTTATCTGCCACAACCCCAAGCTATTAAAGAGAGATCTTTCCTTTATACTTCCTTGGAAAAACAAATCTCCAAAAGCGGGCAAAGCTATATATTGGCATTTATCCACTAATACAAAAACAAAAATACTACCTATATATTGTCCCATAAGTAAAAACAATAAAAAGCAAAGGAAAATCCTTATCTCATCTCTTGCCCTAGCACAAAAAAACGGCTGTTCTCTTTGTGCAATAGAACAGCAATATAGGATCCTGTTTAAACACAGCCCATTACCGCTTTATGATGGAAGCATCTGGGCAATATCTCAATTAAAACAATTACTGGATCAGGAAGATACCCATTGGAGAGAAAAAAAGATTGCCATAGAGTTAAGAGGCAACAAAAGCTCCGCTATAGCTCGTTATTTGGCACAGGAAGTTCGTTATCTGCATCTTTTCGGCCAAGATAGCCAACAAAGGAAGGAACTTGCGCAAATAATTTATCGCGAATGTGGCCTGATCTGTCGCGATAGTCAATTTATGCCCGCGACAGATATTCTTATATTACCACCTCAAAAAGAAGAATTCTTAGTCCCTAATATCACCATCTGGCAAAATTGGCCCAATGCCGCATTTACAGAAACGGGAGAAATAATTCCTTTACATTGGGCAGAAGGCATATTGCTCACTTCTCTGGGCGAAAAAGAATTCAGAAATTGGTATAGATCCGATATTTTGGAAAAACTTAATCAACTAGCCAGGCGCAGTAATTATTATGGATTTACACCCATTTGCAGCAACCAGGAGCAAAATAATTCATTTATTTGCTCCTCTTTTAGAGATTGATTGATGCGGCAGCGTATGGCCGCAGCATTGGGTAGCCCCTTTATATACCAGGCCAGATGACCACGCATAGATCTTACAGCCGCTAATTCTCCCTCCTCAAGGGCTTTAGACGTATCCTCTGTCTCTCGATGGCACAACAGAACATCCCTCTCTATCTGAGCGCGCAGATGGGCCAATGCTTGCTGTAAGACCTCTCTTCGGCTGGGAGGCGATGGCAAAGCCTGTCCTTGAAGAACCGCTGCACAATCACGTACTAACCAGGGGTTTCCAACCATCCCTCTGGCGATCATTACGGCATCGCAACCCGTCTGCTCAAGCATATTTTGCGCATCATAAACAGAAAAAACATCTCCATTACCAATAACAGGTATAGAAACAAGCTTTTTCACAGCAGCAATATATGACCAATCAGATTGACCATGATAAAATTGATCCCTGGTACGTCCATGTACAGTAATAGCACCTGCCCCAGCATCTTGCAAAATTTGCGCAGCTGAAAGGCAATTGATTTGCTCCGCTGACCAACCCAGACGGATCTTAGCCGTAACAGGTACGGTAACCGCGTCACATACCGCACGCATAATACGGCCTGCCAAAGGTAAATCAAGCAATAAGCTGGCACCCTCACCGTTTCTCACCACTTTAGGAGCGGGACAACCCATGTTGATATCTATGATATCGGCACCCTTTTCCTCAACTATGCGCGCAGCTTCTGCTAAAACCTCCGGCTTGGAGCCGGACAATTGCACTGCACTGGGAGAAGCCTCTCCTTCCAAACCCAACAATTCAAAAGTACGGCGGTTATTATAAACCAAAGCCTGCGCACTGATCATTTCGCCCCATACTAAACCAGCACCGTAATCACGTAAAATATCTCTGTAAACTCTGGTAGAAATACCGGCCATTGGTGCTGTGATAACAGGATTTTTCACTTGTAAAGAACCTATTATAAGCAATACTGTTACCCCTTGTTAGATTTTTGATAAACCATTTTCAATCCTTCCAGTGTCAAGAAAGGATCACAGACTTCGATACTGTGACTAAAATCATAGATTATGCGCGCTAAACCGCCGGTAGCAATCACCTTGGCAGTAGCACCCAGTCCCTTTTTAAGATGATTTACAATACCATCAACCTGGCTTGCAAAACCCCAATACATGCCGACCTGCAAACTTTCGGCAGTGCTCCTACCAATAATATTTTTCGGCGGCATCATCGGTACCTTAGATAAAAGAGCCGCCTTAGCAAAGAGAGCCTCCAGAGAAATCTCCATACCAGGAATAATTGCTCCACCCAGATATTCACCGGCTGAGGAAATGCAATCAAAAGTAGTAGCTGTACCAAAATCAACTACTATCAAAGGCCCGCCATAGTTTTTATAAGCTGCCACGGCATTAATGATACGGTCGGCACCGACTTCCAACGGGTTATCAAGCAAAACAGGCATACCCGTATCTGTCGTGCTGTCTACCACAAAAGCTTCAATATTAAAATATTCGCGGGTCAAAGATTGAAAAAGTCTGGTGATAGCAGGAACTACAGAAGCTATGGCCACAGCATCGATATCACTGATACCCCACCCTTCAATTTCTAATAAGGTAGATAAGAGAATCATATACTCATCTTCAGTTTTTTTGCTGTCACTGTTTAAGCGCCAATGACGCATTAATTTATCTCCTTTATAAACACCCGCTACAATGTGAGTATTACCACAGTCTATTGCTAATAGCATCTTAATCCGCCTCCTTATTACCTTGGATTTTTATTATATACTTTTCCATATTATTTTGGCAAATAAATCACAATAATACACAAAAAAAGCGCTAAGGTTGCCTTAGCGCTTTAAAATTGCCTATTTTATTCAGAAAGCAAATTTTTATAAGATTTATATCTTTTCTTTGCATCTTCTTCAGTTTTAGTAAAAAGATCTTCGGCAATTTCCGGGAATTGCCTGGCCAAGGAAGAATAGCGGACTTCAGAAGCAATAAAATCTCGGAAGGATTTGGCGGGCGCTTTGGAATCAAGGATGAAGGGGTTTTTGCCTTGGTCTGCCAACTCGGGATTGAAGCGATAGAGATGCCAGTAACCCGCCCCAACAGCTTCTTTCATTTGTGTCATAGAATTACTCATGCCGCCTTTGATGCCATGGTTTACACAAGTACAATAAGCAATAATCAAAGAGGGCCCTTTATAACTTTCGGCTTCTTTGATAGCTTTCAGGGCTTGGTTCATATCAGCACCCATAGCAATTTGTGCTACATAAACATAGCCGTAAGACATAGCCATCATGCCCAAATCTTTTTTCTTGATTTTCTTACCACTGGCAGCAAATTTGGCCACTGCAGCTGTAGGAGTTGCTTTTGAGCTTTGTCCACCGGTATTAGAATAGACCTCCGTATCAAAGACAAAGATATTGATATCCTCACCACTGGCTAAAACATGATCCAGACCGCCAAAACCAATATCGTAAGCCCAACCATCTCCACCGAAGGCCCAGAAGGATTTTTTGACCAACTGGTCTTTTCTTTCATAGATAGCTTTGGCAAGCGGATCAGAGGATTTTTCTAAAAGTGGTAACAATTCTTCAGTAGCTACTTTGCTGCCTTCACCATCATCAAAAGCGTCCAGCCATTTTCTGTAAGCTGCAGCTAAATCAGCAGGACAACCGGCAGCAATAGATTGTTCCATCAAGGAAGCTAACCTTTGACGTAAAGCATTGGCACCTAAATACATTCCATAACCATATTCAGCATTATCCTCGAACAAACTATTAGCCCAAGCCGGACCATGACCCTTGCTATTAGTAGTAAAAGGAATAGCCGGTACAGCGCCGCCCCAAATAGAAGAACAACCTGTAGCATTAGCGATCATCATCCTGTCACCATATAGTTGAGTAATCAATCTGGCATAAGCTGTTTCGGCACAACCGGCACAAGAACCAGAAAATTCCAGCAAAGGTGTCTTGAATTGGCTGTTTTTTACATTATTAGGATTAATAGCATCGCCGCGATTAGGCAGACCAACGAGGTAATCCCAGTTGTCAGCTTGCAAGGCTGTTTGCTCTTCAATCGGTTTCATGGTCAGTGCTTTTTGTTTAGCGGGACAAGCCACTACACAAACTCCGCAACCCTGACAATCTAAAGGACTTACCTGGATACGGAATTTATAATCACTATAATCCTTACCAATAGCTTTTAAAGTAGTCATATCTTTAGGAGCGGCAGCTGCTTCTTCTTCTGTAATCAGGAACGGACGCACTGTAGCATGTGGACAAACAAAAGAACATTGATTACATTGGATACAATTTTCCGGTATCCATTCCGGCACAAAGGAAGCTACACCACGTTTTTCCAGACAGCTACCGGAAAGAGGAAAGGTACCGTCCTCAATACCGGCAAAAGCACTGACAGGCAGATCATCACCTTTAGCTTCATTCATCGGCAGAAGGATTTCATCGATAAATTTATCGTCAGTGTTAGCTTTTTCTTGTCCATCTTTAGCAGCAAGCCATTCTTGAGGGATATCAACTTTAACAAGTTTTTCTAAGCCTGCTTGAACAGCTTGTCGATTCATATCAACTATTTTTGGCCCTTTTCTGCCATAAGTATCTTCAATAGATTTATTTAAGGCTTTAACTGCCGTATCTATTGGAATAACTGCAGAAAGTTTGAAGAAAGCCGATTGCATAACCATGTTGGTTCTGTTGCCGAGGCCTAATTCCTTAGCTATCTCCACAGCATTAATGATATAGAAATTAATATCATTTTCTGCCAAATAACGTCGCATGGCCGCAGGTAGCTTGGCATCCAATTGATGTTTATCCCATACACAGTTCAAAAGAAAGGTACCGCCTTTTTTCAGCCCGGCCAAAAGATCATATTTATCAACATAAGCTTGATTAGAGCAAGAAATAAAATCCGCTTTGTTGATTAAATAAGGAGCCTTGATTTCTTTTTCGCCAAAACGCAAGTGAGAAACTGTCAAGCCGCCGGATTTTTTGGAGTCATAAGCGAAATAAGCCTGAGCATACATATCGGTATATTGACCGATAATATCAACAGCCTGCTTATTAGCACCTACGGTGCCATCAGAACCCAAGCCCCAGAATTTACATTGAATAGTACCTTCCGGTAATAGGTCTACACTTTCACCCCTTGCTAAAGAAGTATGGCAAACATCATCAACAATGCCGATAGTAAAGCCTTCTTTAGGCTGATCGGCAGCCAAATTATGATAAACAGCAATGATATCTTCAGGTATGGTATCTTTGCTGCCCAAACCATAACGGCCGCCAATGATCTTCGGTTGATGCTGCTGTTCATAGAAGGAGCTTACTACATCGAGATAAAGCGGTTCTCCGGGTGCGCCCGGTGTTTTAACTCTATCCAAAACAGCAATCCTTTTAACTGTTTTCGGCAAGCATTTAAGAAAATATTCCTTCGCAAAGGGACGATAAAGGATAACCTGGATCAAACCAACTTTTTCACCTTGAGAATTGAGATAATCTACAGTCTGTTGAATAGGTTCACAAACAGAACCCATGGCCACGATAACTCTATCTGCATCAGGTGCGCCATAATATTTGAATAATTGATAGTCCCTGCCGGTGATTTTGCTGATCTTGGCCAAATAGTCGGCTACAATAGCTGGAACTGCTTCATAGAAGGGGGAGCAGGCTTCCCTGGCTTGGAAGAAAATATCGGGATTTTGATTAGTCCCACGCAAAACGGGATGTTCGGGATTTAAAGCATTATCCCGGAATGATTTTAAAGCTTCCTTATTCAACAGTTTTTCCAAATCTTTATAATCGATCACTTCGATTTTTTGTTGCTCATGTGAAGTACGGAATCCGTCAAAGAAATGTAAGAAAGGCACTCTGGCTTCGATAGCGGCCAAATGTGCCACACCCCCGATATCCATAACCTCTTGCACGCTGGCCGAGGCCAACATGGCAAAACCCGTTTGGCTGCAGGCCATAACATCGCTATGATCGCCAAAAATACTTAAAGCATGCGTGGCTAAAGCTCTGGCGGAAACATGTAGAACGCCTGGCAAAAGTTCACCGGCCATTTTATACATATTGGGGATCATCAATAACAGCCCTTGTGACGCAGTATAGGAAGTTGTCAAAGCACCTGCTGCCAAAGATCCGTGCATAGCACCGGAAGCCCCGGCCTCCGATTGCATTTCTACAACCTTCACAGGTTGTCCAAAAATGTTTTTCATGCCATTGGCAGACCATTCATCAACATTTTCAGCCATATTAGAAGAGGGGGTAATAGGATAAATAGCCGCTACTTCGGTAAAAGCATAGGAAACATAAGCTGCCGCTTTGTTACCATCCATAGTTTTCATTGTTTTGGCCAATAGAATCGCTCCTTAGTGCTTATTTTTAAAATTATTCACTTGAATATATTAATCAACTCAACTTGTCCGAAAATAGCTTGTGCTAAGCAACAATTTTTCTGCATAAAAATTCGCATATAGATTATATTTATACAAATTTTCACCCTATAAAAAATATTTTAACTTTAATTATACATTAAAAATAAAAAAAAGCAATAAAAAATTTTATGTCAAGTTGTATTAATCTAATAAAATATTAGATAAAAGGTATTATATAAATTTTTGACTATTCTGTCTAAACAATCAATTAAATATTAAAATATCGACAAATAGTTATCGGGACATATCTTTATACCAAAAAAGCTACTGCCGTCAAAGCAACCACTCCAGGTATTCCTAATATTCCCGATATTGCCAGAGTCAACCAATTAAAAGGCAGGCCAAAACCAGAGGGGGCGCCAAAAAAGTTGATAACAAATATCACTAAAAGCCCTAAAACGCAATTCAATACCAATTTCCCCACAAAACGCCAAAAACCTTGCGGTAAAAATGAAAGAGCAAATAAAAAGCCTATGCCTCCTATAAATATAAGAGCTGTTCTCCATAAATCATTATCAAAGCTTAGCATTACTATCACTCCAAATTCGATTTTTATTATTTATATGAAACAAAAGAGGCAAAATGACCAATATAAATATATTTTAAAATCGTTTTCTTTAAACATAAAATCAATAAAAAACGGACAGAGCAAGATCTGTCCGTTTTCTATTGATTTTTATAATGCCCTACGTCCACAAAACGCCTGAGCTAAAGTAGCTTCATCAGCATATTCCAAATCACCGCCCACAGGTACGCCATGAGCCAAGCGGGTAACCGTTATGCCAAGCTGTTTAATTCTTTTGGCTAAATAAAGAGCTGTAGCTTCCCCTTCAACATTAGGATTAGTTGCCATGACAACCTCTTTGATATCACCCTTATTAAGCCGTGCTAATAAAGAGTCGATATTCAGTTTATCCGGACCTATTCCTTCCATAGGAGAAATGGCGCCCTGCAACACATGATAATATCCATGAAAACTATGACTGCGTTCTATAGAAATGATATCCTTAGCTTGCTCTACCACACAAAGTACATTTTTCTCCCGGGAGGAGTCTTTACATATAGCACAGATTTCTCCATCGGATAAATTGCCACACCGGGAACAGACACCAATTTTTCTCCTGGCATTCACTATGGACTTAGCCAAATCCACGGCCTTTTCCTCGTCCGTATTTAAAAGATGAAAAGCCAGTCTCTGGGCTGATTTTGGCCCTATACCGGGCAATTTAGCCAATTGCTGTATAAGATTATTCAAAGATTCTGGAAAATAATATTGCATGACAACTTTCCTTTAGCAAAATTTAGAACATCCCTCCGGGCAATCCCAAGCCACCGGTAACTTTTTGCATTTCTTCAGCCGCTCTTTGTTGAGAATTTTCCAAAGCATCTTTAAGAGCAGCCAAAAGTAAATCTTCAAGCAGTTCCGGATCTTCAGGGTCAATGACTTCCGGGTCTATCTTGATAGAAATAATTTCTTGACGAGCAGTGACTTCCACTTTTACCATACCTCCTCCAGAGGTGCCTTCTACAATGATATCTTTTAGTTCCTCTTGCACTCTAGCCACATCGGCTTGCATCTTTTGCGCTTGCTTCATTAATTTTTGCATATTGAATCCCATGGGATTTCCTCCTTTTATTTATCAAGTTTATAACATTATTCTAAAACAAGGTATCTGGCGGTAAATCAGTTTCGGGAGATGGCTCTTGTTCCTCTGCGAGCCGACCGCTTATAGATAAATGCCTATGACAAATTTCCGCAATCTTCTCTTCTATCACTTGACGGTGAGCCGGCCGCGAACAAATAGTAGTCATATGGATCTCCGCCAGCGGGGGGAATTCCAATACCAACTTATTACCGCAGATATCTGTCGGATACCCCTGTTCCAGAAATGTATAAGTACCTACATTGGCCATTTTGACAGCAGACAGTATTTGCTGCCAATTCTCCTTTATCTTGACAATATCCGTAGGCGATGACTCTTGAGCCTCTGCTTCCGCAGGGTTAGGAAGTGGGCTTTCCAACGCATGGTTCTTTATATCATCATTTATTATAACATTATCATGATTATTCTTTTTAGGCGGGCTTTCTTTTACTATAGCATTATTAGCGGAAGGTGGGGACAGTACATCTAAATTTTTATAGTTACAAGCTTGAATCAAACCCAATTCCAAACTAATACGCGGCTGCAATGAATAACGTAACCGGCTGTCTGTCTCTCCCAAAGCCTGTATGACCTTAAGCACCGTCTTGGTACTAACAACCAAGGCCCAATCAGGCAAATCATGCCGATTGGCCAATTTATTTAACAATAAACCGCGCAAATAATCCAGCAAATCAAAAAGAAATTGACGTAAATCCCGTCCGGAATTAACCAATTCTTCTATAAGATTAAAAACAGTGGCTATATCACCCAGGCAAAGACTCTTACACATTTTAGCGATAAATTCCTCATCAACCGAGCCCAAAACAGTAGCTATGACAGTGCGATCAATTTTCTCTACAGCAAATCCGGCACACTGATCAAGCAAATTAACCGCGTCACGCAATCCGCCATCAGCCTTTTTGGCAATCATGGCTAAGGCTTTTTCATCAATAGCTATATTCTCCTCTTTAGCAATCAAGCGTAGCCGAGCTATCGTATCATCTAAGCTGATGCGATGAAAATCAAACCTTTGGCAACGGGACAGTACAGTCAAAGGTATTTTATGCGGCTCCGTCGTAGCTAAAATAAACATTACATGACCCGGCGGTTCCTCCAAAGTTTTCAACAGAGCATTAAAAGCCTCTCCCGTCAGCATATGGACTTCGTCGATAATATATACTTTATATTTTTCTTGCACAGGAGCATACTTAACCCGCTCCCGCAAATCCCTGATCTCATCAATGCCCCGATTGGAGGCAGCATCTATTTCCATAATATCCATACCGTCACCCGCTTGAAGACGCAAGCAAGCAGGACAATCACCACAAGGCTCTCCTTCACGGGGATCAAGACAATTAACCGCCTTAGACAAAATTTTAGCGGTGGAAGTTTTTCCTGTGCCTCTGGGTCCACAAAAAAGATAGGCATGGACAAAATTGCCTTTTTTGATAGCATTTTTCAGCGTACGGCTGATATGATCCTGACCCGCCAAATCACCAAATCTCTGTGGTCGGAAGCGACGGTATAATGCAGTATATGTCATAATATCTCCTCTTAATCTTCTATTTCTCTATTAGCTATGCTTTTCCTGCCACTTGTTACTATAGATTTAGCTTGTTTAAAAAGTTTTGTTTATCCATTAAATAACGGTTGTATAAGAAGAATTTTTTTGATAGAATAATAAGGCAACAATTTAGTTATTAAATTTGCCGTGCTAGACGGGGCGTTAGCGGTGCCTTGTAACCTTCAATCCGCTATAGGAGGGTCGATGCCTTTTTTGAGGGTTTGCCTTGTGGGGTCTGCCTTCGACAAGCAGTGATGATGATTGGGTCCCGTGCGACGAACAGACGTAAACCCCGTCAGGTCCGGAAGGAAGCAGCGGTAAGCGTATTAGTTTCGGGTGCCGCGGGAGTGCCTGAGCTGAGCCGGCTATCGGAGTAACGTTTGGAAGGTATTATTCGAAAAAAGGCGCACGGCATTAGTTTTTATTAAAGGCAGCTCACAAGCTGCCTCTTTTTTTACTATAACATATAACTAGCAAAGATATAATTCCATATATTTACATACATTTCCAATAGAGCAGGTCGTTTGATCTCCCCCCATAAAATATTCCATTTTAACTATGCAAATTTATAAAAAAAGCAAGACTTTTAACTAATTATGGCGAATAGTACCAATGGTATCAAGGTTTTCACAACTATTTATTTCTGTATCCATAATTAATTATATCATTATCATAATATTTTCAGGAGGTCATCATGAAATACGCTGTAAAAAATTATTTGTCCATCATCACAGCTATAACTATTATAGCGGTCATATCGTGTTTCTACCTATTTTCAGCCCATCATGCTGAGGCTGCAACAACTCCAGTGGAAGGACCCAATATCAAGATTTCCATCAATCAACAAAACCTAGACCTACAAGGCAATATTCCCCTAATCTACAACGACAGAATCTTGTTGCCTGTACGTATTGTTTTTGAAAAGCTCAATGCCTCAGTCAATTGGGATAATACCACCAAAACAGCCACTGCCACGATGGGTACCGATACTGTAATAATCAAACTTAATTCTAATACTGCTTATAATAACGGTACTGCCATTACATTAGATACATCAGCCATTGCTCATAAAGACCGCATTTATATTCCCTTGCGTTTTGTGGGAGAATCATTTGGCAATAAAGTGGTTTGGGATAATAACACTAAAACAGTCAGCATAACAGAGGAGATTGCTCCTCCCACTGATGTCGATCCGGAGCCTGCTCCCCCTTTGGAACCTGTGATCAAAATTAATGGGAAGCAAATAACTCTCACTAAACCATTGTATAACGAAAATAATATTACATATGTTTTTATCTATGACTATATGGACCATTTATCTATGTATTTACCTCCTGAGTATTTCTTTTCCTGGAGCAATGAAGATACAGATCTCTATACCATATTATTCGATGGTACAAAAAGAGAATTATACCCTGGTCAAGACTATTATTTACTGAATGGAGAGAAAAAATCTCTCTCCAACAAACTGATTACAGTTGATGGAGAAACTTATATACCTTTAGGCTTCTCCAAAGAAGTTTTGGGCGGTACGATCAGCTATGAGGCCTCTACCAATACTACTAATATTAGCATCAACCGACCAAAATTCAAAAGTGAGTTCTTGAAAAAAGACACCACAACTAATCTTATTCCCAGTCTGGTCGAAGAAGCATCAATGCTTGACGACAGAATACTGAGTATCAGTGATAATCCCGAAGTGTTATCATCTCAATCATTACCTCTGTTTGACAATTCAATTATCATGCAAACAAATATCTCTAGCAAGAATTCTACCAGTAAGCATCGTGTTTTTGGCTGGCATATCAATAAAATGGATAAAAGGATCAAAATCGGCATAGTAATAGAAAATACTGGCTCCAATAACATAAAAATAGAAGAAGCGAAAGTTGTCGGCCGCACTACATATAATACCTGGGTCAATTATGATGTAGGATTGCCTCTGGCGGAAGCATTGCTCTCCGATCAGATGTCTAATATCACCCCCAGTGACACCATAATAACCCCCGGCAATTCAAAGCTTATCCACTCCTTTACTTTAAATAACTCACAAATGGTCGGATTTATCTTAGATATGGATTTGGCTAGAACAAGCGGTAGCAAAGGTTTCCAATATCAACTACGAGTAGTGGTATCCACTGATGACACTACCAATCTAAAAGATATTTCAGGCGATGATCTGTTGGTAGATACAATCAACACTCATCCTCGAGGCACTTGGAAATCCACTGAGATCTATACGGAATTGCCTATTTACGACGTAAGCTCTCCAGAGGTCTCTTATAGCCTTTCTAATGGCATCACAGACAATATTTTCACCAAAGAAACCTCTTTGGACCCCTTCGACCAGACCATAGCCAATATAGGACACTTTGGAGTAGTTTATAAAGTACGCTTGGCTTTTTATAATGATCAAGGTCAAGATAAAACCGTACGAATCAGGCTTTGCGGCCGCGGAGGTAATTATGCCTGCGCCGTCAAAACACCAAACGGAGTCTTTATCACCCCCATACTAAAACCCCATACAGAAGTAGCCAATGTTTATGATTTTACGCCTGCTCCCGGCATAAGCCATATAGATTTACAAATTGTTCATGCTGGAGGCTCCGATTTGCCGGTAGCTGTCAACATATTAACACTGTAATAAATAAAATAAATGATATGCCCCTATATATATAATATTGGGGGCATATCAATATCTACATAAGCCAGATGGCTCATTAAATTTCTATACCCTCTCACAAATTGAAAGGTCTGGTCAAAATGCATACTATTATCCCTAAACAACCGAATCGTAACGTGATATTAATTGCCTCTGTCATAATTATGTTATGCTTAGGTATTATCTACATGTGGAGTATTTTTTCTAAATATGTCTGTGCTTATTATGGTTGGGAACTTCATCAAGTATCTTTGACATCTTCAATCATGTTTGGCGCATTCGTAATCGGCATTATATCCGGCGGAAAAATTCAACACCCACTAGGCATGAAAAAAACAATCATGATAGGCACTCTGCTGTTTTCTGGTGGTATTTTCTTAACATCATTTTTAAGCTCCACTTACCCCTGGATGCTTTATATTACATACGGGGTTATTGCCGGCTTCGGTGTAGGAATAGCTTATGCCTGCGCCCTTGCCTGTTGCCAAGCTTGGTTTCCTGATAAAAGAGGATTTGCCAGTGGCATTACTATTTCAGCATTTGGCCTGTCGGTAGTAATTTTTTCTCCAATTGCTGAAGCTCTCCTTACTACAAACAGTCCACCTACTACATTTCGAATTTTTGCTATTACTTTTTTTATTATCTGCTTTGTATCCTCCTTATTCATTAAAGAAAAGATTCAAAAAAAAGAGGAATACGATGGTTGTGAAGTAATAGGTGGTATCAAACAGTATAAGCCAAATGATATTATAAAAAATAAATATTTCTATCAAATCATGCTTATACTCCTATGTTCAGCAGCGGCTTATTTAGTTCTTATCCCTATATTGAGGCCATTGGGAGAATTAAGAGGCCTTTCCTCCAACCTGGCGATCTTTTCTGTTATGCTGGCCGGTATTTGCAGCTGTATCGGACGTTTTGTACTTGGATTTCTTTCCGATGAGATAGGACGTAAATATGCTTTAGCTGTTACCAGCATCATTACCATCATCAGCACATTATTGCTAATCAAGGCAACCGGTATGACTTTCCTAGCAACTACTGCTGCCATAGCTTTTTCTTATGGAGGTGTCACAGCTCTTATGCCTCCTATCACAGGTGATTATTTCGGGATTAAATATGTTGCCGCTAACACCGGTTGCGTAATGATAGGCTCCGGATTTTCCGCGATATTCTTTCCTATCTTAATCAATTCTATCCAACAGGGTAACAGCAATTATACTTTTTCTTTAATTATACCGGCAGTTACTGGAGGCATTGCCCTGCTCTTGATATCACTACTAAAAAAAGATAAAAAAAATATTTAATAATCCCAAAGTCAATTTGAATACACAAAAAAGCGGTAGCCGAAATTCGGCTATCGCTTTTTTTCTATGTTTCACTCTGTCCTTTCATGCCTTTTATGCTTTGGTCCAAGCCGATAAATATCGGATGCTTGTAAAACAGTGCAATGTACAAAAGAATCCTTTTTATGAGGTAAAAATACGCAGGCCAATTAATCCGATGATAATTGCGGAGAGACAAAATACTTTTAACATACCCATTCTTTCTTTGAAGAAAAACGCAGCCACAATAGTACTGCCTATTCCTCCAATCCCGGTCCAGACAGCATAGGCTATGGCAACCGGCAATTCTCTAAATACGATTGCAAGTAAAACAAATGCCAATGTCCAGAAAATAATAGCGCCTAGAACAGCCAATCTTTTTTTGAAATTAGTTCCTGATGCCTTTTTGAGCTCCGTGTAAATTTTTAAGCTGGTAACGCCTAGAACTTCACATGCTCCGGCTATAATAAGTAAAAACCATGCCATAGTCCAGACTCCTTATTTCGTTATTTGAGCTGTTTCTGCTGTTTCTTGCTTTTTCGCTTCCGCCAGTTCCTTTTCATACTTCGCGTCAACGAATTTTAGGCCGACCATGCCGCCGATAATCATTGCGATAAAAAATATTTTTAAGGCGTCAATTGGAACCTGTAGATAGAATGTCTCCACAAGCACCACACCAACGGTACCGATACCAGTATAAACCATATATGCAATACTCACGGGTAATAATTCGTATGATTTTACCAAAGGGAAAAAACCGACAACCAATACAATACCGACAATGACAAATTCCCATACATTGTTGGCTAACTTAAGTCCTATGGCCCAAAATATTTCTATTATTCCGGAAATGAAAACCAACAGCCAGCCCATAATAATCCTCCATTATGTTTAAGTAATACTTGATATTATGTTACGCAGTAAAAAATAAAATACTAAATAGCTGAAATATTTATATTCCTATTCTATTAGTTTTAGAGTTAAGGTCATTGTACATTTCGGGCTATGACAGAGGACAGTTCTCATCCGCCCCTTGTTTTATACTTATTTAACTGGCATTTCTGATTCCTTTCCATACACCCGGCATCAACATTATCCAGATGGGGAAAATTTCCAAACGTCCTGCTAACATATTAAAAATAAACATAATCTTACTTAATATACTGAAATCAGCAAAACTTCCCGACGGCCCGATAGCACCAAGTCCAACACCAACATTATTAATGGTACAGGCAATGGCAGAAAAGGTAGTAGTAAAATCAAAACCATCCAAGGAAACCACTAATGTAGTAATAACCACGATTAATATATAAGCAACCATATAGGATCTGATACCTCTAATCGTTAAAGGATCTACCGGCTTACCATTTAAGTGAAGCGATTGCACAGCACGGGGATGGATAAGTTTATCCATTTCTAAACGAGCTGCCTTAAACAAAAGCAAAAGTCTTATAACCTTGATTCCACCGGCAGTTGAACCTGCACAACCTCCAACAAACATTAAAAATAAAAGTGTTATTTGTGAAAACTGCGGCCAAGTGGCAAAATCTGCCGTACTAAAACCGGTACTCGTTATAACAGAGGCCACTTGGAAAGAAGCATAGCGGAAAGACTCTCCCCAACCTTGATAGATTACACCATAAATATTCATAGTAACCAATGCCATGGCAGAACCTATAATGATCAAATAGACCCATACCTCTTCATAGCGCAAAGCCTGAGAAAGCTTTTTTATGATAATAAAATAATAAAAATTAAAAGTAACGCCAAAAATAATCATAAAGGTAGTAATTACGCCTTGTAAATAGGCACTGTCATAATGAGCAATGGAATTGTTATTAATAGAAAACCCTCCCGTGCCGGCAGTAGAAAAGGCATTGACGATACTATCAAATAGAGGCATTCCTCCCGCTAATAATAAAATGATTTGGATAACAGTCAGGCCCAAATAGATACTATATAATATTTTAGCTGTGTGACCGATTTTAGGGACTAGCTTTCCTGGAGAAGGCCCAGGACTCTCCGCCCGCATCAAATGCACAGCATTACCACCAGCTAAAGATATAATGGCAAGGATAAAGACCAAAACGCCCATGCCGCCGATCCAATTTGTAAAGCTGCGCCAGAAAATCATGGAAACAGGCAAGGCATCTATATTTGACAAAGTCGTAACACCGGTGGTGGTAAAACCGGAAACAGCTTCAAAAAAAGCATCAATAAAAGAAGGTATCGTACCGCTGATATAAAAAGGAAAAGAACCTAGAAATGATATCAAAATCCAGGCCAACCCAACGATTATAAACCCTTCCTTAGCATAAATAGCCTTTTTTACCGGCTTTTTCCTGATTAATAATAATGATAAAACAAAAGTAATAGCTGTTATAATAATAAACGCAAAAATAGAGCTGATTTCTCCCTGGTAAATAGCAATACCAAGAGGAACCAGCATAAAAAGAGCTTCAAAAAGCAACACATATCCTAAGATATAAAAAATCATTTTATAATTCATAAATGTATCCTTATTAAATTATTAGAATCAAAGATCAAATGAAAATATTATTTAAATCATTAAACATTTTTTTAGTGGTTATAATAACAACACTATCATTTTCTTCAATATGGTCGTTACCAGTAGGGATGACCAACTGCCTGTCGCGTACAATAGCTGTAATCAAAACATCGGGCCTGGTTTTGATATCGCGTAATTTTTCTCCCAAATGCAATGTATTATTAGTGGCCAAAAACTCTACGATCTCCGCTTGTCCCTCGGCAATACGATACAGGGTTTTCACCTGACTGCCTACGGCATTTTCCATAGCTCTTACATACTGCACGATTTGATAAGCGGTAATATATTTGGGACTGATAACACTATCGATACCGGTTTCTTTAATAATATCTAAATAGTTTAGTCTATTAAGTTTGGTAATAACTTTTGGCACACCCTTTTTAGCTGCATACATAGCAATAAGCAGGTTTTCTTCATCTATATTGGTTAAAGCAACAAAAGCATCCACGGAATCGATACCCTCAGCATCCAAAAGATTTTGCTCGCTGCCATCGCCCTCAATGACCAAAACGTGAGGAAAATTATCACTGATAATTTCGCAACGATGGGGATCCCTTTCGATAATCTGCACATGGATACCCATTTCCACAAGTATTTTACTTAGATAATAGCTAATCTTTCCTGCTCCGATGATCATAACAGACCTGATTCTATGACTTGCTATACCTGAAGAATGAATAAAGCGGGCAATTTTTTTATTGTCACCGCAAATATAAATATGATCGCCCACATGCAGTACAAAATTTCCATCGGGAATAATTAATTTATTATCTCTTTCCACAGCACAGATCAAAACGTTAACTTTATTTTCTTTATTGATTTGGGCCAGAGATTTACCATCCAAGGGATTATTGACATCTATTTTCAATTCCACTACATCCACCATGCCTTTGGCAAAGCTGCCCGTATTAATAGCAGAAGGAAAGCTGATCAGACGGGAAATTTCTACCGCGGCGGCATGTTCGGGATTGATGACCATACTCATGGCTAATTCTTCTTTTAATATATACAATTGACGGGAATATTCAGGATTGCGGATTCTGGCAATAGTATGCCTTGCTCCTAATTTCCTGGCTATTAGACAGCAAATCATATTAACCTCATCAGAAGATGTGGCAGCTATTAAGAGATCGGCTTCAGCAACTCCGGCTTCTTTTTGCACATCATAGCTTGCTCCATTACCTTCCACGCCGATTACATCTAAAAAATCTGTAACACGGGACAAAGCCTCTGGATCATTATCAATGACAGTAATATTATGATTTTCCTGGCTTAATTGCTCAGCTAGTGTATAGCCGACTTTACCGTCACCTACAATAACAATCTCCATTACATTGACCTCCCCAATACTACCGATAGTTGCTATTTGAATATATAGTTCTAATATTATATCACTCTTTTTTTTATTATCAACTGATTAATTAAAATATTATACCTTATAATTAATCAAAAGATTGCTATTAATATAATAAATGGTATAATATAAAAAATGGTCTTAGCCGGCCAGAAATCAGAGGGAACTACATGGATAATTGGCATAAACTTGATAATGCTGCAAAACTTTTTCCTGCAGTATCAAAAACAACAAACACCTCCATATTTAGGATATCCGTAGTATTGAAACAAGACGTCAAGCCTGAAGTTTTGCAAGATGCGTTGGATATTGTGATCAAACGCTTTCCCTCATTGTCATTAAGGATTCGACGTGGTGTTTTTTGGTATTACCTGGAAGAGATAAATAGTCGTTTAATGATAGAAGAAGAAAAAGACTATCCTTGCTCCCCCATAAAATCGTCTCCGCATAATCGGTTTCTACTAAGAGTAATATATTATAAAAGACGTATATCGGTAGAAGTTTATCACGCTTTAGCAGACGCTATGGGCGCTATGGAATTTCTTAAAACATTAGTTTACCAATACCTGATGCTGCAAGGTGTATATATAGAACCAGAGGGACTGATTTTATTACCTGAAGATAAACCATCACAAGCAGAAATGGAAGATAGCTTTAAAAAATACTATAGACCGCTCGGATTTCATATCACACCAGAAAAAAAACCCTTTATAATAGAAGGGACACCCTTTGCAAACTTTGGCAATAACATCATACAGGGTATTGTAAGCGTAAAAAAATTCCGCACCGCTTGTAAAGAAAAAGGAGTTACCATAACAGAATATATTTCTGCCCTATTGGCCTATTCTATATATAGAGAAACGGTACAGTATCAAATCAATCCTAAGCCCATAAACATTGCTATTCCCATTAACCTGCGCAATATTTTCCCCTCCCAAACCCTGCGCAACTTCTTTTCTGTCAGCATAATAAGTATCAATATAACCAGAGGTATGGATTTTGATGATATGCTGGAACAATTTAAATTTTATCTAAAACAAAAAACCACAGAAGAATATCTTTCTTATGCGGTATCCAGGTATGGGAAAATGGAAAACATGCTTGTTTCCAGATTTATCCCTCTTTTTATTAAAGATATCTTTATCGGCTTCGGCGCCAAAAATTTTGGTGAAAAATTCAAAACTACTACTATTTCCAATTTGGGCAACATCAAAATACCCTCTGATATGGCCCCACATATAGACTGGATGGAAATGATTTTATATCCTACCACGATTGCCCCGATCAATTGTGGCGTATGTTCCGTTAATGACCGCTTGACCATATCATTTTCCCGTACAATTATAGAAACAAAAATCATTCGTCATTTTTTCAATTATCTGGCCACAACCGTTGGCATTGATGTAGAAATATATTCTAACGATTGGGAGACAGAGTATGAATAAATGTGACTATTGCAATGTTTTAGTCGATGAAAAACTTAAGCGCTGCCCGTTATGTTTCAAATCGTTGGGGGATAAAAAACAATCCGGTAATTCACTATATCCTCCCTATAACCATATCAATAGTAAAAAAAGATCTTCTTTTGGCTTTAAGCTGGCTTTATTTGCGACTATAGCCTCAATCAGTATTTGTACCATAGTAAATTTGGCTATTTGGCAAGGTAGTTTTTGGACCATCTATGTTATTGTATCAATACTTTATGCTTGGTTATTAGTAAAAAATACTTTAATGTCCAAAAAACCCGGCGGCTTCAAAGTATTATTACAATTAGTCGTAGTATCAGCCATGCTCTATATAATAGATTTTCTGTTTGGCAGAAATAACTGGTCTGTTAATGTAGTTATTCCTTTTATGATCATTTCAGCTATCACATTCATACTCATTATGGTAGCAACCAAAAAGATGCTGTGGAGTGACTATATCAGCTATATTATGGCAATGATATTTTTGGGATTTGTGCCTATACTATTGTATATATTAGGTATATCCACTTTGCTATTCCCTAGCCTATTGGCGGCCTCATATGCTATTTTAGCCCTTTGCGGTATGTTTATATTCCGCGATAAACAGTTTAAAAGTGAGTTTATTCGCCGCTTTCATATTTAGATAGAACAATTAACAAGAAGACTCCCGGCAAAGGGAGTCTTCTTTATGTTATTGTAATTTTTTCAAAAGAGTGCGTACAGTTATCCATTCAAAAAGACTAAAAGCCCCGAAAACAAGCAAGAAAATACCTATGAGTATAGCTACTAAATTACTCGTGGCTTGCAAATTGTTAAATATAAGCAGACTGACCACAACGGAAATGATTGTGCCGATCAGGGGCATCCACCAGATCTCCAATTCTTGTTTTTTATAGTCTATAGCTGTAATAATGCAAATAACGGCTATCACAAGAATACCAAGACCTATGATAAAAGGCAAAACGACAGAAGCGATCTCACTTTTGAAGATAAATAGAAGGATAGCAAAGAAAAGAGTAATAATAGTCTTTGCCAAGAGACTTTTTTCCGTATATCCACTCCTAATATATTGAACAAAATAAAGGACAGTGAAAACTAATAATATTAGCCCCAATAATAAAGCTGCTAATTCCATACCCTTTTGGGGATAAAACAAAAGAAATATGCCGAAAATAATAAAGATAAAGCTAAAAATAATCCTATTATTACGCTTTTTTTCTATATTACTAAAGCTGCCGTAAGCCATAATATCACTTCCTTAATTTAAAATACATAAAAAAATGCGGGCTTAATCAACATATATTTTCCTCATATTTCTTTATACTTCATTATATGCCTTTTTTCTAACAGGGTCAACATTGATTATAATTATTGCATTTATACAATAATTTGTTATCATTTAATGTAATTTTAAAAAAGTTGTTGTCATCAATGATTATAAAACGCAAAGTATTGACATCTTTTTGCAATTTCTTTATAATGTATAGTTGTATACAAGAACACTGATATCCATTATTTACCTATGCACAGGTCATTTTTTATCCAAACGCTTTTAAGAAAGGACAGATCAATATATGTTAGAATTCAACAGAAAGAGCAATTTGCTTGAAGAATCTGATTATATGTTTGATTTGCATGATGTTGCAGAACCTAACCTATTTCGTGAGATGTTCACATATGACGAGGTTCCAAAATGTGCATTCAATCGCAGATTAGTACCTTTGGCTATGCCGGAGAATATCTGGATCACCGATACTACTTTTCGTGACGGACAACAGTCCAGAGCGCCTTATACTGTAGAACAAATTGTCACTCTATATGATTATTTACATCGCTTAGGTGGACCCAAAGGTCTCATCCGCCAATCAGAATTTTTTCTTTACAGCGATAGGGATAAAGAAGCAATCTATAAATGTCAGGAAAGAGGCTACGAATTTCCGGAGATCACCGGTTGGATCCGTGCCTCCAAAAAGGACTTCCAATTAGCCAAGGAAATGGGTTTAAAAGAATGCGGTATTCTGGTCAGTTGTTCAGACTACCATATTTTTAAGAAGTTACATAAAACACGCAAACAAGCTATTGAAGGTTATTTAGATATCATCAGACAAGCCATTGAAATAGGTATTCGTCCCCGTTGCCATTTTGAAGATATCACGAGGGCTGATTTTTATGGCTGTGTTGTGCCCTTTGCTAATGAACTTTCTGCTTTATCAGAAGAAAGCGGGGTTCCTATCAAAATCAGAGCCTGTGATACTCTAGGCTATGGTGTGCCCTATCCCGGAGCAGCACTACCACGTAGTGTTCCGGGTATTATGTATGGTCTGCATCATCATGCCAGCTTTCCCAGCGAGCTGCTGGAGTGGCATGGCCATAACGATTTTTATAAGGCTGTAATAAACGCTGCCTATGCCTGGCTGTATGGAGCTTCCAGTGTCAATTGCTCACTACTCGGCATCGGCGAAAGAACTGGTAACACACCACTTGAAGCCATGGTCATTGAATACGCACAATTACGTGGCACTACCGATGGTATGGATACTACCATCATTACAGAAATTAGCGAGTATTATAAAAAAGAACTCGGTTATGATATACCGCCACGCACACCATTTTTGGGTTGTGATTTTAATATGACACAAGCCGGTATACATGCCGATGGCATGTTAAAAGACGAGGAAATCTACAATATTTTTAACACCAAAAAAATTCTAAATAGTGCCCCTGGAGTTATCATTAGCCAAACCTCCGGTCTAGCCGGGGTTGCTCATTGGCTCAATAACTATCTTAACACCAGTCTGAGCAAAAATGATGAAAAAGTCGTCAAATTAAAAGAATGGATCGATCATCAATATGATAATGGCCGTGTTACTCACTTATCTAAAAGAGAATTAAAAGCTGCTGTCGATGAGCTTTTTCCCGGTTTGGTAAAAAAATAATAAAATCTATCTATTCTAAGGAGGTTGTAAGCTTTTTATGAATCTTACCGAAAAAATAATCTCTACTCATTTACTCAGTGGTCAGATGAAAGCTGGTGAAGAGATTTCTATCCGCATCGACCAAACTCTGACTCAAGATTCTACGGGTACTATGGCCTATTTACAATTAGAGGCCATGGGTATACCGAAAGTCAAAACACAAAAATCCATCGCTTATATCGACCATAATACATTACAAGCCGGCTTTGAAAACGCCGATGATCACAAATATATTCAAACAGTAACTTCCAAACATGGAATTTATTTCTCCCGTCCTGGCAATGGCATTTGTCATCAAGTACAATTGGAACGCTTCGGAAAACCAGGATTGACGCTCTTGGGTTCGGACAGCCACACCCCCACCGGTGGCGGTTTGGGTATGTTAGCTATTGGTGCCGGTGGACTTGATGTTGCAGTAGCCATGGGCGGTGGTCCCTATTATCTGATGATGCCTAAAGTTTGCAAAGTAAACTTAGTGGGAAAACTTGCCCCCTGGGTAGCTGCCAAAGATATCATCCTCGATGTACTTCGCCAATTGTCCGTTAAAGGCGGCGTGGGTAAAGTAATGGAATATACCGGCCCTGGTGTAGCTACACTATCCGTTCCGGAAAGGGCTACCATCACCAATATGGGGGCTGAATTAGGAGCTACTTCTTCTATCTTTCCCAGTGATGATGTAACCAGAGAATTTTTAAAAGCCCAAGGCCGGGAAGCTGACTGGCAGGAATTATTGCCGGATGCGGATGCCGTTTATGATGAAGAAATCACTGTCAATTTAGATACATTAGAACCTTTGATCGCTAAACCCCATAGTCCCGATAACGTAGTGAAAGTAACAGAAATAGCCGGAACTAAAGTTAATCAAGTAGCTATAGGCAGCTGCACTAATTCATCTTATGCAGATATGATGAAAGTTGCCTCTATCTTAAAGGGCCATACTGTTCACCCTGATGTCAGTTTGGTGATCGCTCCCGGGTCAAAACAAGTATTACAAATGTTGGCCGAAAACGGTGCCTTGGCTACGATAGTGGAATCAGGTGCCAGAATTTTGGAATGCGCCTGTGGGCCCTGCATTGGTATGGGACAAGCACCACAAACTAATGCTGTCTCCTTACGTACCTTCAACAGAAACTTCCCCGGACGTAGCGGAACAGTCTCTGCCGATGTTTATTTGGTCAGCCCGGAAGTAGCCGCTGCCTCCGCTATCAAAGGTGTTATCACCGATCCCCGCGAACTGGGCGAAACTGCTATTATCGAACAGCCGCATAACTTCCTCATCAATGATAATTTGATAGTACCCCCCGCCGATAATCCTGATGAAGTGGAAGTTGTACGTGGGCCTAATATCAAACCATTCCCAATTAATAAACCATTAGCCGATCATATTAGTGCCAAGGTTTTGTTAAAAGTCGGTAACAATATCACTACAGATGATATTATGCCCTCTAATGCTAAACTTTTGCCCTACCGCTCCAATATCCCTTATCTGGCTGAATTTTGCCTGACCCCCTGCGATCCGGAATTTCCTCAAAGAGCCAAAAAATCGGGCGGCGGCTTCATCGTAGCCGGCAGTAACTACGGCCAAGGATCCAGCCGTGAACATGCAGCCCTGGCTCCTCTTCAATTAGGCATCAAAGGGATTATCGCTAAATCATTTGCCCGTATCCATATGGCCAACTTGATCAATAACGGTATCCTGCCTTTAACTTTTGTCAACCCTGATGATTACGAAAACATTTCCGCGGACGATGAACTGGTTTTGAAAAATGCACGAGAACAAATCTTAGCTTCTGTAACAGGTCAAAATATCTTGATTCATAATCAAAGCACCGGAAATGATATAGAAGTTGCTATCAATCTGTCCGAGCGTCAAGCACAAATAATATTGGCCGGCGGATTACTGAACTTTACCAAAAATAATAACTAAAGTAATTAAAGGGGTTGCTAAAATGGAAAGAATCACAATGGCCACTCCCCTAGTGGAGATGGATGGCGACGAAATGACCAGAATCTTATGGAAGATGATCAAAGATAAACTGATACTTCCATTTGTAGATTTAAAAACCGAATATTATGATCTGGCTCTGCCAGAAAGAGATCGTACTAATGATCAAATCACCATAGATGCCGCACTGGCCACCAAAAAATACGGAGTGGGAGTAAAATGTGCTACCATTACACCAAATGCCCAACGTATGACCGAATATAACTTAAAAGAAATGTGGAAAAGCCCCAATGGTACTATCCGCTCCATTCTTAAAGGTACAGTGTTTCGCTCTCCTATCGTGATTGATAGCATTAAACCGGTAGTCAGAAACTGGACCAAACCGATTACCATTGCCCGTCATGCTTATGGCGATGTATATAAAGCAGTCGATCTGCGTACCACTGAGCCCGGCCTAGCAGAACTGATCTTTACCGGTGAAAGTGGTAAAACCCAAAAAATAACTGTACAAAAACTCGATGGACCGGCAGTTTTACAAGGTATGCATAACCAAGAACAATCGATTCGTGACTTTGCCCATTCTTGTTTTAATTATGCCTTAAGCACTAATCAAGATCTTTGGTTTTCTACCAAAGATACTATTTCCAAAATCTATGATGGCCTTTTTAAAGAAATTTTTGCCGAAGTATTTGAAGAATACCAAGAAAGATTCCAAAAGCAAGGCATTACTTATTTTTATACCTTGATTGATGACGCTGTAGCTCGCGTCATCCGTTCTGAAGGCGGCTTCATCTGGGCTTGCAAAAACTATGACGGTGATGTAATGAGTGATATGGTCTCCACCGCTTTCGGCAGCTTGGCCATGATGACTTCTGTTCTCGCAAGCCCCGATGGCAAATTTGAATATGAGGCTGCTCACGGTACAGTAACCAGACATTATTTGAAGTATTTAGAGGGAGAAGAAACTTCCACTAATCCCATTGCTACCATCTTTGCCTGGAGCGGAGCATTAAAAAAACGAGGTGAACTAGATCAGCTTCCTCGCCTAGTAAAATTTGCTCAAGATTTAGAAAATGCTAGCTTCCAAACTCTCAATAACGGTATCATGACTAAAGATTTAGTTGGTCTGGTAGAAGGCAAAAAACCAACTGCAGTCACCTCCACTCAATTTATTAATGCTATCGCTCAAGAATTAGAAGTGCTACAAAAATAAATTGGAGTGCATCTCAATAAATAATGCTGGTATTAATGAAAGGAGAACTATTAATATGAACCGCCTGGAATATGATGAAAAGGATATTGCAGCCGGAGCCGGTCTGTTACGTAGTCGTGTTTTCCGACAGATAGAGAATGACATCATATCGGGAAAATATCAATTCGGCGATAGTCTTACGGAAAAAGAATTGTCTGAACAAATGGGTGTTAGCCGTACACCAATACGAGAAGCATTCCGGCAATTAGAGCTTGAAGGACTGGTGCAATCTATACCTAATAAAGGAGTAATAGTTACAGGTATTGCTCAACAGGACATAGAAGATATCTATTCCATCAAAATCGCTGTAGAAGGCTTGGCCTCACGTCTAGCGGCCGAAAGAATCACCGAGAAGGAATTGGCAGACCTTGAGGAAACGGTAGCTCTCATGGAGTTCTATGTAGGAAAAAATGATATGCATCATGTTTTGCAATTGGACTCTCGCTTTCACGAAATTATTTTTACTGCTAGCAATAACCGACCGTTGATGTTGATGTTGACAAATTTCCATAATTATGTCCAAAGAGCACGTAATGAATCTTTGGCCACACCGGGACGTGCCAAGAAAACCTTGCAAGAGCATCGCTTAATTTTAGAGGCAATTAAAGAACGCAATCCTGATAAAGTTGAAGAATTAACCAAGAATCATATTCAGAACACTATGGATAATTTAAGTACTATATTTTAATAAAGCTATCAGATATCTGTTAATAATAAAAAACCTGCCGGAAAATCCGGCAGGTTTTTATGTTTATTTATATTTGGGACGTGCCACATATTTGGTATGAAGGATTTCATGTGCTTTATGGGAGCCTGGTTTTTCCAGATATTCTTCATACAATTTGTTGATAATGGGATTTTTATGTGATTTACGGAGAGTCATTTGGGCATCTTCATTATAGAGAGCTTTGGCACGTTCTACACGAAGATCAGTGAAGTTGCGTACGTTACCAGGTTGCAGTGGCTGACCACCACCGTTTACGCAACCACCAGGGCAAGCCATGATTTCTACAAAATGATATTCAGCTTCACCGGATTTGATTCTGTCGAGGAGTTTTTTGGCATTAGCTGCACCAGAAGTAACAGCAACCCTAACTTTTAAGCCGTTAAGATCATATTCAGCTTCTTTGATGCCATCAGCACCACGTACATCTGTTAAGTTGAGATCTTTAAGTTCTTCACCGGTTACTACTTCATATACAGTACGTAAAGCGGCTTCCATAACACCACCGGAAGCACCGAAGATATGAGCAGCGCCGGAAGCAATACCAAACATGGGATCGAATTTTTCATCTGGAAGTTGATTGAACATAATGCCGGCGCGTTTGATCATTCCGGCCAATTCACGAGTGGTGATGGAAACATCAACATCGGGAACACCGGCAGCTGATAATTCCTCACGAGTGACTTCGAATTTTTTAGCAGTACAAGGCATTACGGATACGACGAAGATGTCTTTAGCATCTAATCCCATTTTTTCTGCATAGTAAGTTTTCATCATGGCGCCAAACATTCCCTGCGGCGATTTGCAGCTGGAAATGTAATTTAGCAATTCTGGATAATATAATTCACAGAATTTGATCCATCCGGGGCTGCAGGAAGTAATGAGCGGGAAGGGGCCGCCAGCTTCTATGCGATGAAGAAGTTCAGTACCTTCTTCCAAGATGGTAAGGTCAGCGGCTGTGTCAACGTCGAATACTTGATCAAATCCAAGACGACGGAGAGCAGCGACCATTTTGCCTTCGGTATTGGTACCGATCGGATAACCGAATTCTTCACCAAGACCGGCTCTAACAGATGGAGCTGTACCAACAACAACATGTTTGCTTGGATCGTTCAAAGCTTCCCAGATGACTTGTGTACCATCTTTTTCATGAAGAGCAGCGGTAGGACATACGTTGATGCATTGACCGCAGGAAATACAAGGTACATCATTTAATTCTTTGTCAAATGCGCAAGAAATATGGGTATCGAAACCACGGTCATTGGGTCCGATTACTGAAACGTATTGTTGTTTACATGCGGCTACGCAACGACGGCAGAGTATGCATTTGGAATTATCACGCACTAGGTGCGGAGCCGTATCTTCGATTTGCGGAAGCATTTCCTTGTCATTGCCAAAACGAACTTCTTCGATACCAAATTGTTTTGCTAAATGTTGGAGTTCACAGCTTTGGCTTCTGGCACAGGTCAAGCATTCTCTTCTGTGGTTGGACAAAATGAGTTCCATAGTCATACGACGAGCTTTTTGCAGGGCAACGGAATTAGTCGTAACCTCCATACCTTCGTTAACAGGATAAACGCAAGCAGCAACGTTTGTACGAGCACCTTTAACCTCAACAACGCAGATACGGCAAGAGCCGATCGCATTGATTTCTTTTAAATAGCAAAGCGTAGGAATATCGATACCAACTGATCTGGCAGCTTCTAGAATAGTAGAACCTTTCGGCACATCATATTCTACGCCGTTGATTTTAATTTTTACTGTATCAGTCACGTTCTTTCTCTCTCCCTTCTATCTTATTTCTTGATTATAGCATTAAATCTACATTTATCCATGCAAGCGCCGCATTTGATGCATTTATCTTGATCGATAATATGTGTTTTCTTAACTTCACCAGAAATTGCATCAATGGGGCATACACGTTTACACGCAGTACATCCAGTACATTTATCTTCCAAGATAACATAAGAAAGCAAGTCTTGGCATACGCCGGCCGGACAGCGTTTTTCTTTGATATGAGCTTCATATTCATCTCTAAAATAACGCATAGTGGAGATGACCGGGTTCGGAGCAGTTTGTCCGAGCGCACACAGGGAATTAGCTTTCAGATGTGCTGCCAATTCTTCGAGTGTTTCTAAATCTTCCATGGTGCCATTGCCGGAAGTGATTTTTTCCAAGATTTGATAAAGACGTTTGGTACCAATACGGCAAGGAGCACATTTACCGCAGGATTCATCAACGGTGAAATCAAGGAAGAATTTAGCAACGTCAACCATGCAGTTGTCTTCGTCGATAACGATAAGTCCACCGGAACCCATCATGGAACCGATAGCAGTCAATGTTTCGTATTCGATAGGTGTATCCAAGTTTTCAGGTGAGATGCAACCACCGGAAGGACCACCGGTTTGTGCGGCTTTGAATTTTTTACCGTTAGGAATACCGCCACCGATTTCTTCAACGATTTTTCTAAGGGGAGTACCCATAGGAACTTCCACAAGACCGGTATTATTGATTTTACCAACCAAGCAGAAAACTTTGGTACCTTTATTAGTAGCAGTACCGATGGAAGAGAACCAATCAGCACCTTTCAAGATAATTGCAGGAATATTAGCATAAGTTTCAACATTGTTCAAAATGGTCGGTTTTCCGAAGAGGCCTTTGATAGCCGGGAACGGAGGACGAGGACGGGGTTCGCCACGTTTACCTTCAACAGATGTCATCAAGGCAGTTTCCTCACCACATACGAATGCGCCGGCGCCAAGACGAAGGTCAATATTGAAATCAAAGCCTGTACCCATAATATTTTCGCCTAAAAGGCCATATTCTTTAGCTTGAGCTATAGCGATTTTTAAGCGTTTGATAGCGATCGGATATTCAGCACGAACATAGATATAACCTTGGTTAGAACCGATTGCATAACCGGCAATTGCCATGGCCTCCAGAACGGAATGCGGATCGCCTTCCAAAACGGAACGGTCCATGAAAGCGCCCGGGTCACCCTCGTCAGCATTACAGCAAACATATTTAATACCTGCAGGTTGAGCAGCAGCAAATTGCCATTTTCTGCCGGTAGGGAAGCCTGCGCCACCGCGACCGCGAATACCAGAATCAAGAACAGTTTGAATCACGTCTTCAGGTTTCATTTCGGTAAGTACTTTACCGAGAGCATGATAACCATCAAATGCTATGTATTCATCAATATTTTCAGGATCGATGATACCACAGTTTCTTAAAGCAATACGAACCTGATTTTTGTAAAAATCTGTATCATTAAGAGAATATGATTTAACCATTTATCTTTGCACCTCCTTATTCTGCACTTATTGTATATTCTTCAACTACATTGCCATTTGCGAGATGTTCTGCAACAACTCTTTTAGCTTTTTCAGGGGTCATAGAAACATAAGTAACTTTATTTTGGCCGGGAGCATAAACCTCTACGATAGGTTCATGTTTACATACACCAATACATCCGGTTTGGAAAGCATTGACGTTTTTAAGCCCCTTGTTTGCAATTTCTTTTTTAATAGTCTCCAAAACGGGGACAGCGCCAGCTGCAATACCGCAGGTGGCAAGACCCACAACAACTCTGATCCCATCTTCTGGTTGACGATCTATCCTAACTGTCGATTGCATACGATCTTTGATTGCAGCAAGATCAGCAAGTGTCTTCATTTAATGCACACCTCCAAATTATCTTTATATTAAACCAGTAAAAAAATTATTGTAAAACAATCCTTATTTAGTTTTTATTAATCGTTTATATTTCTTAAAAAATTTGATATTTTAGTTTTAAAAAATAAACTCTTCTTTCAACTATCAATTGAATATAAAACGATTTTCTATCAATTATGTACTATAATTGATATATTTATTGGGATTTATATTTTTCGAGAATACCGGGAACATCATCTACTACTAAACGACCATAAACATCACCGTTGATAGTCAAAACAGGAGCTAGACCACAAGCACCGATGCAACGAGTCGCTTCTAAAGTGAACAGGCCATCTTCAGTAGTAGCGCCAACTTCGACATTAAGCAATTCTTTGATTTTTTCAACGATAGCCCCTGCACCTTTAACATAACAGGCTGTCCCCATGCAGACTGCGATTTCGTTTTTACCTTTGGGATTGAGGGTAAATTGAGCATAAAATGTTGCTGTGCTGTACACCTCAGATAATGAAATACCGAGCTCATCTGCAATAATCATTTGGACTTCGATGGGCAAATAACCATAAATCTCTTGCGCTTCTTGAAGAATAGGAACCAATGCAGAATTATCATTTTTGTAGCTTTCCAATACTCCATGCAATTTGGCTTCCTGTTCAGCTGTGCCTTTAAAAGGCACAATTGTTTTGGACTTTGCCATAAAACTCTTACCTCCTTAAATATAATATATTACTTATAATGAATAAAATTATTAGGTTTGGTATGAAGAACACACCAAATATACGCGCCAAAATTAGCGCGCGAAAACCGCAAACCCCTTTGCATTATAAAATATAATTCTAAGTTATGTAGTATACAAAAAGAGATTTAGCAAGGTTCTCGACACATCTTTTTTATTATAACATGATATAAAACAATTATCCATACTTTAGGATAAAATATACTAAATTTCATAATAATATGTCAATTTTATTACAAATTTTACTGAGAACAATAAACCTTTTATTACAATTATCAGCGTTAAATATCATTATCTGTCCACTTACATTATACTCTTGTATAACAAAAAAACAATAGGTTTTTTCATGAATATTTTGCCAAAGTAATTTTTCAATAAAATAAACAATACCACAATATAAAGTGTATTTTTTGATTACGAAAAAATACCTTATCTACAGTAAATAAACATATTGTTCTTTTTCATAATGCTCTATTTTAGATAGATATCTTACATTAACGGAGCAAGTATTTTTAAGAAACTACGCACCAGACGAACATACCACTTAACACTCAAACAATCTTCCATGGTGATTTCATGACATAATTTCAGGGTATCGAGATAATCATTTTTTAACTGACCGATTGCTTGAGCTTTATACATCCATACAGTAGATTCAAAATGCAGATAAAAACTTCTATAATCCATATTGATAGCACCGATAATAGCTGTATTATCATCGGAAATAAATGTTTTGGAATGGATAAAACCAGGAGTATATTCATAAATTTTCACACCATCATCTATGAGCTGCTGATAATAGGAGCGTGTAACCATCTGAACATACCACCTATCTCCAATATAAGGGGTAACTATGCGCACATCAACTCCATTTTTGGCTGCCAATGTCAATGCCGTGATCATTTCATTATCAATGATAAGATAAGGCGTATTAATATACACATAATCTTGGGCTTTATTGATAATATTTATATAAGCAAATTCGCCCACTATTTCATCATCTAAAGGCATATCCCCGAAAGGCTGTACATAACCGTCATCCTTATATATTTCTTCATGATACTGCTGGGGACGTAAAGCTTGACAATCCTCGTTTAGATTACCATCAAAATTCCAGCCTTGCAAAAACATAACCGTAAGACTCCACACCGCATCACCTTTAAGCATTAAATCGGCGTCTTTCCAATGTCCGTATTTTTCTTTCTTATTGATATATTCATCAGCCAAATTGCTTCCACCGCAAAATCCAGTATGACCATCGATGACAGTAATCTTTTTATGGTCGCGATTATTATCCACGAAGGAAGGATAAAGCTTTAAAGGATTGAAAACCCTGCATTTGATACCCATTTCTTCTAATTTTTCATTATACTTATAAGGCAATGTTTTAATGCAGCCAGCATCATCATAAATGAGGCGGACATCCAGACCGTCTTTGGCCTTTTGTGCTAATATTTCTAAAATACTGTTCCACATCAGCCCTTCTTCTAGAATAAAATATTCCATGAATATATAATGTTTAGCCTTATTTAATTCCTGTTTTAAGCTTTCAAACAGTTCTTGTCCCGATTTAAAATAGGTGGTTTGAGTTTTTTTATAAACAGGAAAAGCTGAACACAAAGAGATATAATTAGCTTGCTGTGCCGCATTTTTGTCGTT
>JBMNOA010000015.1:0-36066 GCA_050942825.1 Bacillota bacterium | reverse complement strand
CATAATATCCATATATATATACAGGAGAGGTTAACCCTCTCCTGTTTTTGCTACTATGTAAAGCTTGACGTTTAATATCAATTTATAAAATGGACAAGGCATGTGATAAAAATCACATGCCTAATCCAAGGTAAGAGTTAAATCGAAAATGTCTTAATTAGTTTTTTCTGCAGCTTTTTTCAAGTAGCTGAACCAGTATAGACAACCAACGAGAATAGAACCACCGATAATATTACCAATGGTTACAGGCACGAGATTGCCCGTAAAGAAGTTTCCCCAAGTAAGAGTGTCGAGGTTTTTAACACCTGCTTCCACAGCAAGACCCATAAATTTATCATTCATCGCAGCAACAATACCTGCCGGAATAAAATACATATTGGCAACACAGTGTTCAAATCCAGAAAGTACGAAGAGCATGATGGGCATATATATTCCTAGCACTCTGCCTGCTACATCTTTGGCAGCAAAACTAAGCCATACAGCTATACAAACAAGGAAGTTACAACCAATACCTAATGCCAAAGCTGGCCCGAAACCTAAATTAATCTTTGTAGCAGCAACTTTAATAGTAGTAACTGCCAGATCGCCACCAAACATACCCCATTGAATACCGGCAGCAGCAATAAAAACAACTAGTAAAGAACCAATCAGGTTACCTATGTAAACAAAAATCCAGTTTTTTATCATTCCGCCAAAAGAAACTTTACGTTCAAGCAATGGAATAACAATCAGGGTATTACCCGTAAAAAGTTCAGAGCCGGCAACTAAAGTCATAATCAAACCGACTGGGAATACGGATGCACCAAGAAGTTTAGCTAAACTAGGATTTGCGATAGTGGAAGATGCAGTATTACAACCAACTGCGGCTAAAGCAATAAACATACCCGCTAATATACCAAGAACAATCATCTTTGATATAGGTGTATTAACTTTAGCATGACCAATATTTACATAATTTTTAGCGACTTCTGCAGGTGGATACATTGACATTGATTAACACTCCTTTATAAATATAAATAATTTCTAATAAAATTTTTTCCAAATAATTCTTTCTTCACCACTATAAATATTGAAACGAGAATTACGTGCAAAGCCAATTAATGTAAGTCCTGTTGCTTGGGCAAAATCTATCGCAGTAGATGTAACTGCAGATCTGCTAATAATGATCGGTAATTTAGCATGATAGCATTTATACGCCATATAACCGGGTATCCGGCCACTGGTTATTAGCAAATAATCGGTCAAGGTTAGTTGATGTTTTAGAGCATATCCTACAATTTTATCTAAAGCATTATGTCGTCCAATATCCTCGAAAAAGGCAATTATTTGCTTACCATCGGATAATGCACAACTATGCACACCTCCTGTTTCAGAAAATAATGTTGAATGCTCCTGAAATTTTTCAGCTAGAAAATCAATTTTTTCCGCATTCAGTGATAATCCCTGCGTAAGAGGTGTTTTTCCCTCGGTTAACCCAGTCGCTGTGATAGATTTTTGAGGACCTAAACCGGTTGTTATATAAGTCGGTTCATCATTAACAACTTGCTTCATAGTATGCAAATAAACATTTGCTTTACCTGAGGTAAAGTCAATATTAATTGATGAAACATCAGCAAATGAAGAAATCTTGTTTTCTCCAAATAAATAGCCGAGACATAAATACTCCAAATCATGAGGACTGCATAATAAACGAGCAAAGGATTTGTCATTTATATTAATATCAAGCTTATACTCATTTACTACTACATCTTCTATTTGTCGACCACAGCCGTTTTCAACACGAATAATTGCATACTTTTGCTGCATAACTAATAAATATCCTCCAAAAAAAGATACTTTTCATATTCATCATGGGTATTGAGATTCAAAAAGAGATTGCGTACAGTTATATAAGGGCGTGCTTGATCGAATGAAATTACTTTGGTGTTGATCTTGCGCAACAGATAATACATAGAAGCTTTTTGTGCCCGCAAATCTGCTTCGATCACTGGTAAGGCCGATCGATAATAAAAACTATGGAAAGCCTGGTAACGACCTTTGCTGGACAGATCTTCAGTAACACATGCGTCATATCTATTGCCTTTGATAATACTTTTCATGTAATCAAGATACGGTAAATCAATATACGGCATATCACACGCTATAACAAATATTGATTCACTGGATGAATGCGTCAAAGCGGCATGGATACCACCTAACGGTCCCATTCCGGGAACAATATCAGTTATTACTCGAACATCATTACCTTCATACAACTCGGGTGTATTTGTTACAATAATAATATCATCAAAACGTGCACCCAAGCTCAATCGTATGCGCTTAATGAGGCTTTGATTACCTTTACCAAGTAACTGCTTATCAAAACCCATACGAGATGATTGTCCACCGGCAAGAATTACTGCCGTACCAAATTCACGCATCTTTATCAATCCCTTGTAACATAATTTATGTGATAGCCGCCTCTTTTTCAGAGGTGGCTATCACGCATGAATAGTATCTTAATACTACATAAGGTTTTAATTATGCTTTAGTAATGTTTACTGCACAAACTTTGAATTCGGGAATTTTTGCAATTGGGTCATAAACCGGATTGGTCAACATATTAGCCGGACCGTCTGCGAAGTGGAATGGCATAAATAATACTCCGGCTTCGATAGTGTCTACAACTTTAGCTTCTGCAGTAACCTCACCACGACGAGATCTGACCTTTACTTGGTCTCCATTAGCAATACCAAGACGTTCAGCATCTGCACAATTGATTTCAACATAGCTGTGACCGGCAATATTGTTCAATCCTTCTGTTTTGTCCGTCATTGTACGTGTATGGTAATGATAGAGGATACGTCCGGTTGTGAAAATGAAGGGGTATTCTGCATCCGGTTGCTCTTTAGCCGGCTCGTATGGTGCAGGTTTAAAGATTGCACGTTCACCTCTAGTGAATTTAACAGTATGCAATATTGGAGTACCAGGATGTTCGTCATTTAGGCAAGGCCATTGCAAACCATCGCCTTCCAAGCGTTCATAATGCATACCACCATAAGATGGAGTAACTTCAGCAATTTCGTCCATGATTTCTTTAGGAGAGGTAAATTTATTTTTGTACCCCATACGTTCCATTACATCAGATAAAATTGCCCAATCTTCACGGCTTTCACCGATAGCCGGAATGGCTTTACGTACGCGTTGTACACGACGTTCAGTATTAGTGAAAGTACCATCTTTTTCTGCAAAGGAAGTTGCAGGTAAAACAACATCAGCCAAGGCTGCGGTTTCTGTAAGGAAGATATCTTGAACTACTAAAAAGTCTACTGTTTTCAGGGCTTTTTCAACATGATGGATGTCAGGGTCAGAAATCATCGGATTTTCACCCATGATGTAGAGATAATGGAGCTTACCATCGGCTGCAGCAGGAATCATTTCGGTAACAGTCATGCCTTTATTAGTTGGAACTTCAACGCCCCAGGCTTTAGAGAATTTTTCACGCATAGCTTCATTGGCAACTTTTTGGTATCCGGTGTAATCGCCAGGTAAGCAACCCATATCACAAGCGCCTTGAACATTGTTTTGGCCGCGTAGCGGGTTAACACCACAACCATATTTACCGATTTTTCCGCAAAGCAATGCTAAATTAGCAGTACCCATAACACCACTGGTACCGGTGCTATGTTGAGTTACACCCATGGAATAGAAAATGGGGCATTTTTCTGCTTGAGCATAGATACGTGCAGCTTCACGCAATTTATCAGCATCAATACCACAGATTTCCGCAACTTTTTCCGGTGTATAATCTTTAACAACATCTTTCAAGGCATCAAAGTTTTCGGTACGGTCTTTGATATATTCCATATCAGCTAAGCCTTCTTCAAGGATGACGTTCATCATACCGTTGAATAATGCAACATTTGTACCAGGTTTGATCTGCAAGAAAATATCAGCTTCTTTAGCCAGGGTAATTTCACGAGGTTCTGCAACAATGATTTTTGCACCATTTTTACGTGCTTGACGAATATATGCACCAATCACAGGGTGAGTTTCTGTTGTATTGGAACCTGTAATAAATACTGCATCGGCATCAACAACTTCCGGAATAGAATTTGTCATAGCACCGGAACCAAAACTGATTGCAAGACCTGCTACGGTAGAAGCGTGGCACAAACGGGCACAATGGTCAACATTGTTTGTTTTAAATACTGTACGCATCATTTTTTGGAAGACATAGTTGTCCTCATTTGTTACACGTGCTGAAGATAAACCGCCAACTGCGTCCGGACCATATTTTTCCAGAGCTTTTTTACCTTCGCTTACGATCAAATCAAGAGCTTCATCCCAACTTGCTTCAACAAATTCACCGTCTTTTTTAATCAACGGAGTAGTTAAACGACTCGGATGATTAATAAAATTATAAGCAAATTTACCTTTTACACAAAGCAAACCTTGATTGGCAGCACCATAAGCGGGATCAACACCAACTACTTTGCCTTTTTTGGTCAGTAAATCCATTTGGCAACCGACACCACAATAGGAACAAGTTGTACGGGTACGCTCAACTTCCCAATCCCGGAAGCTTTTAGCGGCCTTAGGAGATAAAGCACCCGTGGGACAAGCCGAAACACAGTTACCACAGGATACACAATTGCTATCTTTGAGCAAACCGTGGAAAGGCAGGCCTACAACACTTTTGAAACCACGTTCGATTATACCAATAGTAGAATTGGCTTGCAAACTATTACAGGTACGAACACAACGACGACACAAAATACATTTATCAGGGTCATAGGTATAGAATTCATTACTATCATCAAGACGACCACCGGTATGAGCACCTTTAAAGCGGGTATCTTCAACATTATAATCCATACAATACTGAGAAAGTTTACATCTACCATTAGCAGCACAGGAGAAGCAATCTTTGTTATGGTTAGAGAGCATCAAATCCAACATGTAACGACGTCCTTTGTAAACGCGTTCATTCATAGTTGTAACTTCCATATCTGGATCGCATGCTCTCGTACATGCTGTTTGCAGATTACGTGCGCCCTTAACTTCAACAACACACATCCGGCAAGAGCCTTCCGGATTCAAACCCTTAAGATGACACAAAGTAGGAATTTCAATCCCGATTTGTTCGCAAGCTTGCAGGATAGTTGTACCGCGAGCTACTTCTACGCGACGACCGTCAATCGTTAAGCTAATCATATTTTCCATAATTCTTTAATAACCTCCTTTCGCTTATTGTTCTCTCTTGGTTGGATAAATAGCACCCAAACGGCAAGTACCACGGCAAACGCCACAACCAATGCACAGAGAACTATCAATCGTATGAACAGATTTACGTTCACCGCTGATTGCATGAAGAGGACAACTTTTTAGACATAAAGTACATCCTATGCATTTAGCAGGATCGATTTCATATACAGTAAGTTCTTTACATACACCTGCAGGACACCTGTGATCGAGAATATGTGCCTCATATTCATCACGGAAATAACGAATAGTGGAAAGGATCGGATTAGGAGCAGTTTGTCCAAGACCACACATAGCAGTATCTTTAACAACTTGACCAAGTTCCAGTAGCATATCGATATCGTCCTTTTCACCTTCACCTTTAGTGATTTTTTCAAGGGCTTCCAACATACGCTTAGTACCAACACGGCAAGCAGTACATTTACCACAAGATTCATCTTGTATAAAGTCCATAAAGAAACGGGCTGTATCTACCATGCAAGTATTTTCATCCATAGCAATAACACCGCCGGAACCCATCATAGCACCTAAAGCAATCAATGTATCATAATCCATTGCAACATCAAGGCTATCAGCTGTAATACAACCACCGGAAGGACCACCTACTTGAACAGATTTAAATCCTCTGCCCCCGATCATTCCACCACCCATTTCAAAGATGATTGTACGCATAGGAGTACCAATAGGAACTTCGATAATACCGGAGTTTACAACATCACCAGCAAGGGCAAAAACTTTGGTACCTTTAGCCTTTTCTGTACCAACTAAGGTAAATTTAGCTGCACCATCTTTGATGATAGCAGGAATATTAGCAATTGTTTCCACGTTATTGATAATGGTTGGAGAAGTAAACAAACCTTTTTGGAAGGGGAACGGCGGTTTTTGACGAGGTTCACCACGTTGACCTTCGATAGAAGCAATTAGAGCTGTTTCTTCGCCGCATACAAATGCACCAGCACCGATACGGATTTCAAGATCAAATTCAAAATCAGTTCCAAACAATTTGCCACCCAACAAACCATAATCTTTAGCTTGTTGAATTGCAACTTGCAAACGTTCAATGGCAATAGGATATTCGGCACGAATATAAACATAACCTTTAGATGCGCCGATAGCATAACCACCAAGGATCATACCTTCGATCAAGTTATGCGGGTCGCCTTCAATAATAGAACGGTCCATAAATGCGCCCGGGTCACCTTCGTCAGCGTTGCAAACAAAATACTTGTTTCCTTTAGGAGCTTTCCAACCAGCTTCCCATTTTATACCGGTAGGAAAACCGCCGCCACCACGGCCACGCAAGCCAGAAGCTTTAACTTCGTCAACGACCTCTTTGTCTGTCATAGAAGTCAAAGCCTTATATGCTGCATAATAACCATCATTAGCAATATAACTTTCAATGCTGGCATAATCGATAACACCACAATTTCTCAAAGCAATACGATATTGATTTGAATAGAACGGAATATCATCGATTTTTGGAATATAGGTTTTGGTTTTAGCGTCTTTGTAAGTATGTTTTTCAGCTATAATGCCATCTACGATATGAGATTTCAGAATTTCACTTACATTTTCCGGAGTTACATTAATATAAAATGTACGTTCAGGTAAAATCATCAAAACGGGACCAAGGGCACATGTGCCGATACAGCCTGTCTCAATCATTTTTACACTGTCGTTTAATCCAAGTTTATCAAGTTCTTCATTGACAGCATCACGAACTTTGTAGCAATCGCAAGAGACGCAACCGGCGCCTGCACAGAGTAGAATATGATGAGAATATTTGCTCATTTCTGCTTTATATGAAGACTTTATTTGATCTAATTCTTTGATAGATGTTATTTTATTTGGCATTGATTTCACCTCCTACGACTAATATTGATTTAACATTTTATCCAGCGTTGATGGGGTCATAGTTTTATGAACATCATCATCAACCATGACTGCCGGGGCTAACCCGCAAGCACCAATACAACGTGCAACTTCAAGAGTGAATTTTTTATCCTCCGTAACGCCGCCAACTTTTGTATTCAGCTTGTCTTCGAGAGCCTCGACCAATTTGTTGGCACCTCTAACGTAACAGGCTGTACCCATGCAAACGCGAATAGTATGTTTACCTCTTTCAGTTGTGGAGAAGAAAGAATAAAAGCTAACTACCCCATAAACTTCAGACAACGGTATACGCATACGGTCGGCAATGAATTGTTGCAGCTCGAGAGGTAAATAACCATAAATCTCTTGCGCAGCATGCAAAACCATAATCAGACTGCCTTCTTTATCTTTATATAAGTCAATTACTTCGGCAATCTGATCATATCTCGCCTGCTCTTCAAGTGCACAAGTGCAAACTTCACATGCATTTTTTTCTTGAGTCATTATTATCCTCCTTACCTTAAATATTATTTTTAAATAACTCTAGCATCGTTTTGATCGACACTAAAGATATTGCAAACTATATTTAAAATACTGATAAAACTCAAAACAGATTAGGTGAATCTAACCAGAGGAAAAGGTCTTAGTATACTGGTATACAATATGTATACATTATGACGCAAGGTTATTTCCCTAAAGAATGAGGGGAAATTAGAGAAAAAAATATTGGCTTGATTATGTTTAAAACTGATATCTTATCTTACTGTCGATACCTATTGATGAAAAGTGATCATTTGTTGAAATTCTACAACAAAATATCTCCTTGACAAAGTACTTATACGTAAATATAATATCGTTATTAACATAAGAAAGGAGTACAATAATTATGCAATACTGAAAATCAGCTTGAATTATTGTACTCCTTTATCAAATACGGAAGGCACCAAGATTGCTCCAGATACCCAATGTCTGAGTTTACCAGCGAGGGCAAAAGCAGATCGGAGAAGTTTATTTATCTAATCAATATGTTATAATAAATCGAATTTTGTCCAAACCAGTTGCATTATAACAATCATTGGTATCATTGTCAACTTTGGTGAATTTTCAAATAAGTTAAAATATTAAAAAAACGAGGCGCAAATCATGAAACAAGAATTACAAAATATCGTCGACTCCATGTTGAAAAAAAATGAATCCTTTATTACTAGGGAACAAAACCTAACTCCCCTCACGGCAGACATTAGGAAAGACACTACCATAAATGGTCAACACCCATATGCAGTAGTTATCACTTGCTCTGATTCACGCACGCCACCAGAACATATTTTCTCGGCGGGAATCGGCGAATTGTTCGTAATCCGTACCGCCGGAAATGTAGTCAGTGATTTTGAATTAGGTAGTATTGAGTACGGTGCAGAACATGTGGGCGCTAAAATCGTCATGGTATTGGGTCACACATATTGTGGTGCTATTGGTGCAGCTATTGATGGACATGCAGAGGGGCATATCAAATCAATTGTTACCGAAATTGCTCAAGCTATCGGTACTGAAACCGACCCTCGCAAATGTGAATTACTTAATACACTATATACTGCTCGTAAATTATTAGAAAAAAGTATAATCCTTGCTGACTTAGTCCAAGAGGAAAAAATTGCTATAGTTTCCGCCATGTATGATACAGAAACCGGCATTGTAAAACTTATCGACTAATGCTGATATTATGAGTTAACTTATGTTATTTAGCTTGAAAAATAAAAGAAAAGATAGGGTATAAAGATATAAAATCTTTATACCCTATCTTTAATTATAAAAAAATTTCAATCTCCTATTACGCAAATATATATCATACTCTTGAGATTGTCCTTTACATTAGGCGGTTTCTGATACATAGGAACGAGAGATACCCAACTTTTTGGCGATTTCTCTTTGGGTTTGACGTTCCAGATTGCCCAAGCCGAAACGCAGGCATAAAACGTATTTTTCACGTGAAGTCAATTTATCCAGATGTCGCCAAAGGATAGCGCTTTCTTCCTTTTGTTCCACTTCTTCGGATATCTCTTCACCTGATGAACCCAAAAGATCCAAGAGCGTCACCTCATTACCTTCTTTATCAGTGCCGACAGGATCAGAGAGGGAAATCTCGCTCTTTTGGTTTTTGGTTGCACGCAAATGCATAAGTATCTCGTTTTCTATACATCTAGCGGCATAAGTGGCCAAACGGGTGCCTTTGGAACAGCGGAAAGTATTGATGCCTTTGATCAGGCCGATGGTGCCGATAGAAATCAGGTCGTCTTTATCACAACCTGTATTTTCAAATTTTTTACAGATATGAGCCACCAAACGTAAATTATGCTCAATCAGGATATTTCTTGCCTCCTGATCACCCTTTTCTAACAAATGCAAATAGTACTTTTCCTCTTCTTCACTCAAAAGAGAAGGAAAAATATTATTATTCAGATAGCCGACAAAATTTGGGGGGCTGTCATCCCCACATTTGAGTTTGTTTTTTCTATCATCTTCCCATAATTTTATAATCATAGGCCACCTCTGTCGCACTCATCCGTTGTTGTTTTTATCTTATGCTGGCATAATGAGTGTCGTGAATGGTTCCGGGAAATTTATTTGGCGGCCGCAGCGATTTTTTCCATAAAAGCCAAGAGATCTTCCTTGGAAGTCAGGGGATTGATGAGCGTAATACGCAGATAGAATTTGCCGTTGATTTCGGCCTTGACCAAATAGAATTCTTCGGAAGCCAAAATTTCATTTCTGATATGCTGTTGGATTTGATCCAAATCCCCTTTTTTGGCAGTATAACGAAAACAAATGATATTACTCTGAGGCCTTTTGAGCACCTCAAAAAGGCCGCTTCGCTCCAAAGTATCGGCAAACCAACGCGAGAGGTCATAAATATATTCTATATAATTATTAAAGTATTCTTTGCCATAAGCTTTTAAAGTGGAATAAACTTCAAATCCCATAGCCGGCCTGGTACACTCTAGAGAGCGGAGGCCGATATCCCACCAATTACCCGTATCTTCCTCCTCCAATATATAGCTGGCTTCCTTTTGATCGAATATTTTATAACTGTTTGACCCCTCTTTGAATATCACAGCAGTCAAAAGAGCAGGCATAGTCATCATTTTATGCATATCCCAAATAACGGAATCGGCACGTTCTATCCCCCGGCATAAATAACGATATTTTTGCGAGAGCAGTGCCGTAGCTCCATGGGCACCATCCACATGTAACCATAGATCACGCTCTTGACAAAAATCAGCAATCGCACACAGATCGTCATAAGAACCGGTGGCTGTAGAACAGGCATTGGCAGCGACAGCAAATACCTTAAAACCTTTTATTGTAGCCTCTCGGTATTGTCGTTCCAGATCATTGATATCCATCTTGAAATCAGCATCCGCAGCCACAGGGATCACCCCTTGTTTTCCTAAGCCCATGACTCCGATGGCGCGTTGGATGCTGTAATGAGACTGTCCCGATACCAGAACGGCTAGCGGGTGGGAGGAAGCAAGGCCTTCATTCCATACATCATAACCTGCTTTGGCCTGGCGTGCGGCTAATAATGCCGTCAAATTGCCTAAAGTACCGCCGGAGGTGAAAAAGCCTTCAGCAGCGGCATTATAGCCGATTTGTTGGGCCAGCCATTGGATAGAAATACGCTCCATCACATTAGATACGGGCGCCATCTCAAAAACAGGACTAACATTATTGGCCAGGGCCGCCACGGCATAAGCCAAGGCCGCTTTGGGTAAAGGGCTGGAAACCTGATGACCCATATATTTAGGATGATGCAATTTATTGCCTTGCGCCAATACTCGGGCAAAAAAGCTCTCCAGATCAAACTCCTCATCAGTGGCAAAATCCGTCTGCCATTGTCGCAAAACTTCTTGAGGATCTCGGTGCGGTAAAACAGTTGTAAAGTTTTGTTCCACACTATCATGCAAATATTGTGCCAATATATCAATAGTCTGATGACCATGTTTACGAAAATCCTTTTCATCATAAATATCAGCAAAAACTCTTTTTGACATCTTGCCATCTCCTTAGGATTTTTGTACCGTCTCCCCTAGCTTGCAGGAGAGAACAAACGGTACAGCGTTGTGTCTTTCTGACTCTTAGCATTGATTATAGCATTTTTTGCTGATAATATTCAATCCGCTGACAGATAAAAAAAGTAGGAGTTTAGTCATCAACTGCTTCTAGCATAGCCAAATCATTGACTATCTGTTTAAAGACCTTGGCCCCTTCGACACCGCCGGCGGAAGCATCTTCCAAATAAATAGCTATTGACCAGCGGGGATTATCAACAGGAGCCAAGCCGGCAAACCACACCCCCTGATCTTGCGAAGTACCTGTTTTTCCCGCTGCACTAACAGAGGCATCAGCAACAACTTTTCCCGTACCCTCTCGAACAGCCAAAACCAGCATATCTTTTACTTCTTGGGCCACTTTTTCATCGATGATACGCTCTTTTAGACTGGGAAAGGATTCTAGCACCACTCCTTGGGAGCTAACCACCTGCTTGACCAAACGAGGCTGGACCTTATAGCCGCCATTAGCGCAGACAGCTAATAATTGACTGACCATCAAAGGACTGAGTCTGACGCCGTTTTCCCCGATAGAAGCATTAACGACATCACCCAGAACGGAATTATTGAAATCTAAATAGACCTTTTTCGCTAATTGATATCCCAAGACCTTTTGCTGCGTCAGCCCGCACAGCTCGGAATATTCCTTGATTTTGGCCCCACCCAATCGTAAGCCCAGATCGGCAAAATAGCCATTGCAGGAATTGGCTAAAGCCCGCGCAAAAGTCTCCTCTCCATGACCCTCCTCTTTCCAGCAATTGATCACATGGCCATTAGCGAATTCATAAGAGCCATCGCAGAAAAAATTATTTTTCAAAGGGATCTTCTCTGAAAGAGCTGCTATAGCTAAAACTATTTTAAATGTAGAGGCTGGCGGATAAAGAGCAAAAGCTTTGTTTATATAAGCATTATCGGAAAGGGGTTCTGCGAGCATATAAGGATCCATTTTAGGTTCACTGGCCATAGCTAAGATATCACCGTTTTGCACATCCAGAACTACCGCCGCGCCATCATAACCTGCTAAGGCCTCTTCTACCTTCGCCTGATAATCAACATTGATGGTTAAATGCACATTGGCGCAATTATCGGCTTCATCACTGGGTAAAAGCCTGAATCCCTGACCCAGTAATTCCCGTCCCTTTTCATCCACCAAGGTGGCCACCTGAGCTGAAGAACGCCCCTGCAGATAGTTGTCATACTGTTTCTCCAGCCCTGATTTACCTTCATATACACCGGGCCTATCGGCCTGGCCCACAAAACCCAGGACATGTACGGCAGGCAAAGAGGCGTCATAACGAGGGGCCATAGTAACAGTAAACACCCCCGGTATAACTGCTGATTCTACTTCCGTTATAATATTATTTTTGATATTGGCCAATAAGCAAAAAGGCTTGGCATGTTGGTCTTTGGCTTTTTGTAAACGCAGGGCCAAAGTCCTGTATGGCAGGCCGCTAATATCAGCCAATTTGGCGGCCGCATGGTCCGTATCCGTCAGCATAGAAGGAAATACTACCACACAAGGACCATCAATATTAGTCATTTTGCGGCCATAGGTATCTAAAAAATCGCCTCTTGAGTATTGATAATAATCCAAGGTGCGTGTCTGCTGGCTAAGGGCTTTTTCAGCTAAAGCCGCGGCATCTACCAACGATAACCAGACCAGCCTTATACCAATGAGAGAAAAAAGCACCAACAAAAATATTGCCAGCCTAAATATTCTTCTAGACAAAAAAATCCCTCCCTTGCCATTTAATGTGGGCAAAAGCAGAGATTTTATACCAATTTTTCTATTAACTACAAAGGGATGATATTGGTTCTGCCATCAGCCGCTTGCAGCATTTGTACCTCCACACCATAGACGCGGCGGATATTTTGGCCGCTAAGCACCTCCTCAGGCCTGCCCAGAGCTATAATGCGTCCTTCTGCCATCAGTAAAACTTTAGTGGCAAACCGTAAGGCCAGATTGAGATCATGTAAAGCCGCAACTACGGTCATACCGCTGTGATTAAGCTTTTGCAAAATATCCATCAGTTCCAATTGATGCAGGATATCCAAATGGCTGGTTGGCTCATCCAACAATAATAATCGCGGTTCTTGTGCCAATGCTCTGGCAATCAAGACTCTTTGCCTTTCCCCGCCGGACAAATTGGTGATCAGGCGTTCCCTGAGATGACAAGTATTAGTCATTTGTAGGGCTTTTTGCACGATCAACTCATCTTGTTGGCCTTCCTTACCCCAAAAAGGCAAATGAGGCAAACGTCCCATATAAATAACCTCTTCCACAGAAAAGTCAAAAATCACCGTTTCTGACTGGCTGACAAAGGCCATCTGCTGGCTGATCTGCTTCTCCGAGAGCAATGATATATCCTGGCCATCCATCATAATACGCCCCTGCTGCGGTTTTAAAGCAGCGGAAATAGTATGTAGCAAAGTAGTTTTTCCGCAACCATTAGGCCCCACCACAGCCAGAAAATCACCTTGGGACAAATTAAAAGAGATCTGCCGCAAAACAGCTTTTTCACCATAACCGAAACTGACATTTTCTACTTGCAACAAATTCATCAATAAAAACCCCTAATATCCTTTAAATTGCCTGCGGCGTACTAAATAAATGAAAAAGGGAGCTCCGAAAAGAGCTGTGATAGCCCCGATGGGTATCTCCATGGGAGCAAAAATCAGCCTAGCAACAGTATCAGTTACCAGCAAAAAGACGGCTCCCAGCCAAAAAGAAACCGGTAGCAAGATGCGGTGATCCGGCCCCGTGAACAATCTGACCACATGGGGAATGATCAGACCTACAAAACCAATCGGCCCGCAAACAGCCACGCAACCGGCCACTACCAAGGCGGTCAGCAACAAGATTAGCTTTTTAATATTTTCTACCGGCACCCCCAAATGCTTGGCTGTCATGCTGCCGAATAACAGCGCATTGAGATAACGGGACAAAGAGAACAAAATCACCGAACCGGCCAGCACTATGGGTAAAATCACTCTTACTTTACTCCAGGCAGCACCGCTCAAACTGCCTAGAAGCCAGAAATAAATATTGTCTATATGCTCGGTATTAAAAATCAATAGAAAGGTCATGACAGCAGAGAGAAAACTTGCTAAAGCCACACCCGTTAACAGCAAAGTGTTGCTGGAAATATAATTATCCTTTCTGCTGATGCCATACACTAGATAGACTGTAAGCAAAGCAAAGATAAAAGCTAATAAAGGTTGTCCCAAAAAGCCTGCCCCACTCATAAAAACCGCTGCTATTCCAGAACCCAAGGCAGCACCGGAGGAAACGCCGATGATATAGGGATCGGCCAAGGAATTACGAAAGAAGGCCTGCAACACACCGCCGCAGACAGACAGACCGCCGCCTACCAGCATGGTCAGAATTACCCTTGGTAAACGCAAAGACCATACGATAGCAATTTCCGTGCTGCTGGGCTGCCAAGAAGACAAGCCCAGCTGGCTGATGATTATCTGCCATGATTTAAACATACCAATATCGGAAGGACCGATGCCGACTGTCAAAACCGCTAACAAAGGTAAAAGAGCAAATCCCCAGTATAAAAAAGTTTTCTTTCTAAGCCTGCTGTTCATTTGATACCTCTACATTATTGCGGATAAAAACATTTATACATTTCTTGTATACCTTCCACGATCCTTGGCCCACAAACAGTCAGCAAATCGTCTTCAATGATATAAACGCGGTTATTCTTTACAGCAGACAAAGCCGCAAAACCTGCTCTATCCCGAAGATTGTTGACCTGGTTTTTATAACCGATCAACAAATATACGCAGGGATCTTTACTCAAGAGCTGTTCCCTGGAAAATTCGGCATATTCTACATCCATATCAGCCGCGATATTGATGCCTCCTGCCCTAACGATCATATCACTGATAAAAGAAGCACCGCCCGCAGTCATTAACGGATCATCCCAAATTTCTATAAATACAGTGGGGTTTTCTGTTTGAGAGGCTACATTTGTTGCTATTTCTCCAAGGACATCATTGATCTCGGATATTACTACACCGGCTTGCTTTTGCTTACCGGTAATAACTCCCGCCATCTGGATATTTTTCAAAACATCCTCAACATTATAAGCATCCAAAGAAAAAACAGGTATGTTCAACTCACGGAATTTGTTGATAATATTCTCCTGCACGCCAGAAGCCGTCAAAACCAGTTGTGGTTCATAGGACAAAATCAACTCCATATTAGGGTTGGAAAAATCACCGATTTTGGGCTTATTATTAGCTTGTTCAGGATAATTACAATATATAGTATTAGCCAAAAGATATTCATCGGCCCCAATAGCATATAAAATCTCTGTAGCAGCAGGAGAAAGTGAAACGATGCGTTGTATAGGCTCATCGACCACAATTTGGTTGCCTAAAATGTCAACAAGAGTATTATTGGCTGATTGCTGATCGTTTTTGGCACAGGAAACCATAAAAATAAGACAAAAGATAATTAAAGCGCAAAAGATCCTTTTTTTCATCATTAAAACAAATCCTTTCAGGCAAAAATTTTTCTCTTGCAAAAAAAAATCTGCCTATAGCAGAGAAAAGCCTGGCTCCTATAGGCGTAGGAGTTGCGGCTCGTCCAAAAAAGGACGAAAGAAGCAATAAAATATCCTGACTCAAGTTCAATGCCCCAAGACTCCTTCCCGCTTTGGCAGTGGATTATGTCCGAGGCTCCCTTTCACAGTGGCGCTACCGTACCGGATTTACACCGGTTTCCTTTATCTGCTCCTTTGAATATTAAGTTTATAATTCATTTAATTATAATTTAACATACTGTATAAGTCAATAGATCTGATATAAATAAAAAAACACAGGTGGCTAGGCCTACCTGTGTTTTTACCAACTATTATAAATTATTCTTTGATAGTCGCTCTACGGATCAATAAATAATTAATCGCTGCCAATATAACAATGAAGAGCAAGTTGAATATGACCGCAATATGTGGATTAAAGCCGTTACTTAAGCCAAAAGCAAAGGAAAAGAATTTCATAATTGCCTGTAATAAAGCCCCATTGGTAATCGCAGAGCTGATGATCGGAATTACCACAAATAAGCCTACCGGCACACCAATGGATACCACAATTTTTTGCCAATTATTCATACGGTAATACAAGGTTGAGATCAACAAACCAAGCATTGCTATACCCCAATATATTGTAAAAAACCAGGCCCAACTCCAACTACGCAAAGATTTTAAAACACTGTCCGCCAAATATTGCTGGCAATAAATCTGATCAAAAATCGATTGGTAGGCCATAAGATTCTTTTCTATAAAATAATTTATATTGTCAATACCAGACATCAACACAGCAACCCCCATCAGCGTAATTATGATGCTAAAAAAGCAAGTTCTGCGTGAAATGCCATTTTGCAAAAACAGTTTGAACGGGGCGTTAAAAGTCAATATCCCAAATATAAAAATGAATACCATTGAGGTTGTTTCCAGGCCGCTGACATAGCCACTGATACTATACTGTTTATCGATTGTATAAATTAAGATGATTATAGCATAGATGATGGCATAGAAGATAACAAGCGGTTTTATGCTATCAAAAGCTTGATATTTGATCGCAGATTTTAATTTCATTTTTTCGCCTCCTACGCATTAGTCAGCTGAATGAACAGCTTTTGCAGATCTAATTTACTTATTTCGATACCCTCAGGAACTTGCACTTTTTCTGCTTGACCGATAATATAGGCTGATTTGAGACCGCCCAAGACATCAGTGGAAATCACCTGCTTTTGCTCAATAAAGCGATCGATAGCAGCTATACTACCTGTTGCCGTATAGCCTGTTTGCAGCAATTCTGCACAAGATTGATTGGTGATGATTTGGCCCTTTTTGATAATCACCACGTCTTCAATAATATCGGAGACTTCTTCAATCAAATGGGTGGAAATAATGAACGTTCTGGGTTTATCGCTATAAGTTTGTAATAGAGCTTTATAAAACATGTCTCGGTGATTAGCATCCAGCCCCAATACCGGCTCATCCAAAAGAATAAAGGGTATGGTCAAGGACAAAGCCACGATCATTTTATAGATCGACTTATATCCCGTAGAAAGTCCGCGTATTTTCTTTTTGTTATCTAAGCCGAATTGCTGGCAAAGGAACTGACAATAATTATCATCAAAGTCGCCATAAAATTCTTTAGTCCATTTAAAAACATCAGCTACCCTAAAATTATCGGGATAAAGATTATGTTCACTCATCATGTAAATCTTGCCCAGCAGCTGATCGTTTTCTCTAATTGGCTTACCATCAAGCAAAACCTCGCCTTGATCAGGAAAAATGCGATTGCAGATAATATTGAGCAGCGTGGTCTTACCAGCACCATTTCTGCCTAAGAGGCCATAGATCTTGGCCGATTCAAAAGTGAGGTTAACATTTTGAAGGGCCTGGATATTTCTAAAATTTTTACTGACATTGCTTATCTTAATCGTACTCATTTTCATAACCTCTTTCTATTAGTTTATTAAGTTCCTGTTTAGAAAAGCCTAGCTTATGTGCTTCGTTGACCAGCTTTTGTACATAACAGTCAAAAAATTGGTGCTGCCTTTTCTGTTTTATTTTGGCCAGAGCACCGGCGCTTACGAACATACCCACACCTCTTTTTTTATAAATGATCCCCTCATCAACGAGCATATTCATGCCTTTTAATACTGTGGCCGGATTAATTTTAAAGGCTACCGAAATTTCTGTTGTAGAAGGGATTTGTGTCTCTTCCGCAAAAGCACCGGTAAATACAGCATCTTCGATCTCTTCAGCTATCTGTAGATAAAGCGGTTTTTCACTCTCAAAATCAAGCTTCATAATTTCACCACCTTGTTAATGGGTTAGTTACTTGTGTGATTAAGTATATATGATGATATGATTTTTGTCAAGTAGAAATGGCAAGATATTTTCGCCTGAAATAAAAAAAGACACAAATACCATGCTGGTATTTGTGTCTGTTAATTTTCTTAATTTGACTTAAGCTGGAATTAGATCAAATTAGCCAAGGCTTGGGCTTTATCGGTTTTTTCCCAAGGAAGATCGAGATCCGGACGGCCAAAATGGCCGTAAGCGGCGGTTTGCTTGTAGATAGGTCGCAAGAGATCGAAGTCCCTGATGATAGCGGCCGGACGCATATCAAATACTTTGCGCAAAGCAGCAACCAAAACCTCTTCGGAAACTTTGCCAGTTCCAAAAGTTTCTACGGCAATAGAAACAGGTTCGGCCACACCGATGGCATAAGCCAATTGGATCTCACAACGTTTAGCCAAACCGGCAGCAACAATATTTTTAGCTATGTAGCGAGCTAAATAAGCAGCGGAACGGTCCACTTTCGTCGGATCTTTGCCGGAGAAGGCACCACCACCATGACGAGCCATACCGCCATAAGTATCAACAATGATCTTGCGGCCGGTGAGCCCAGTATCACCTTGCGGTCCGCCGATCGCAAAGCGCCCGGTAGGATTGACCAGATAACGAGTATTGGCATCCAATAAATTTTCCGGCAAGGAAGCTTTGATCACTTTAGCAATCATTTCTTCACGCAGATCCTCTAATTGGAAATCTGGATGATGTTGTGTAGAAAGGACTATAGTGGCGATCCTTTTTGGCTGGCCGTTTTCATATTCTACCGTTACTTGAGATTTACCGTCGGGACGCAGACCCTCTACTATACCATTTTTTCTTACATAGGATAATCTTCTGGTTAAGGTGTGAGCCAAGCTGATAGGCAAAGGCATCAATTCTTCAGTATCGTCACAGGCATAACCGAACATCATGCCTTGGTCACCGGCACCAATAGTAGAAGCGATATCCTCGTCTCCCATTTTCTTTTCTAAAGCCTGGTCAACACCCATAGCAATATCTGAAGACTGTTCATCTATAGAAGTCATCACAGCGCAAGTATCACAGTCAAAACCGTATTTAGCCCTAGTATAGCCGATTTCTCTAACTGTTTCTCTGACGATGCTGGGAATGTCCACATAAGTATTTGTAGTTATTTCCCCGGCTACAAAAACCAACCCTGTAGAAATAAAAGTCTCGCACGCTACCCGACAACCTTTATCTTCCGTTATTATAGCGTCCAAAACTGCATCAGAAATTTGATCGGCAATTTTATCAGGATGGCCTTCAGTTACCGACTCTGAAGTAAAAAGAATGGTCAATTATTTCTCCCCCTTTTTTGCTTTTGTAAATCTAAAAAACGGGGCAACTGAGTTACGCAATCAAACATAATATCAGCCGCCTCTTTTTTGCTTATTTTAGGCCAGCTACGCATTGTCCCGGCTACATCTATGACAGTAATGATATTAGTATCTGTATCAAAGCCGGCTCCCTCCATACTGACATCATTGGCTATGATCAGATCCAAATTTTTATCTCGCAATTTGTTTAGAGCATATTGTTGTAGATTATCAGTTTCAGCTGCAAAACCAACTAAAATCCTGTGACCTTTATCGGCTCCTAAAGAAGCTAATATATCCTTGTTGGCTGTCAGCTCAAGTGTAGAGGCAGCCGACTTTTTGAGCTTATGGGCAAATACCTCCTGAGGTCTGTAATCGGCCACTGCCGCCGCTTTTACAACTATATCACAAGTAGCATAATGTTGCCATACCACATCATACATTTCCTGGGCGCTTTCTATTTTTATCAGCTGAACGCCACAAGGAGCCTCCAGGCAGACAGGCCCACTAATCAGGATCACCTCAGCACCTCTTTGTTGAGCAGCCTGAGCTATGGCATAACCCATTTTACCGCTGGAGCGATTGCTGATATAGCGGACGGGATCAATTTTTTCTCTGGTAGGTCCGGCAGTAACCATCACTTTTAATCCGGCCAAATCTTGTCTGGGCAATAATAAAGAAGTAATGTTCTCTTTGATTACAGCAACATCTGCTAAACGACCCTGTCCCACAGCACCACAAGCCAAACGTCCAAATCCGGGAGCAACAAAATGGAAACCGCGCTCTCGCAATGTAGAAATATTATTAGCCGTGGCAGTATTGGTATACATATCGGTATGCATGGCCGGCGCTATTAAGACAGGCGCCTTAGTTGCTAAAGCCGCAGATGAAAGCAAATCATCCGCTAAACCATAAGTAATTTTTGCCAATATATTGGCAGTGGCTGGTACAATAACAAATAAATCACACTGTGCGCAATCGATATGCGGTACATTCCAAAAATGGTCTTCGGACATCATGTCTACGGCGACAGGATGTCCGGAAAGAGTTTTTAAAGTTAAGGGTGTAATAAACTTGCAGGCATTTTCTGTCATCACAACCTGCACATCAGCCCTTTGATTTTTCAACCAACTAACTATATCAGCAGCCTTATAGGAAGCAATACCCCCTGTTATACCCAGAGTAATTTTTTTACCGATAAACATCCTTAAAGCCTCCGTAAGGAATTTACTTTATCCCCTCTTTGGTTCTTTTCCAATGAACCTTTTCTTGAATAATATCTGTCAAAGCAACAGAAACAGGATTACATTGATTCTTTTGTAGCATTTCGGTATCATTGGCAATCAGATGACGGGCTCTTTTGGCAGCCAATACAATTAAAGTATATTTGGAATCGACTTTTTGCATCAATTGATTAAGCGGGGGATTATTAAGGGGCATATTTAATCTCCTTTCCCACAGGACTTAGCTTTTTCCCTTTTGATAATGGCTTCTATCTCTTCTACTGTTTCTTCCAAATCATCATTTATTACAGTATAATCATATTGTTCTGCCAAATCCATCTCTTTTGTAGAGGAATTCAAGCGGCAATTGAGACTATGGTGATCTTCGGATCGACGACCTACGATACGCCTTTTTAATTCATCATAAGAGGGTGGCAAAATAAATATGAAGATACCCTCAGGGCAAGCAGCTTTCACCTGAATAGCCCCTTGGGTATCAATTTCTAAAATTACATCTTTTCCCTGGGACAGAAGCTCTTCTACAGTAGATCTGGGTGTTCCATAATAGTTATGATAAACTTCGGCCCATTCCAAAAATTCTCCTTGGTCAATCATGCTTTTGAAGCACTTATGATCAACAAAGTAGTAGTTTACTCCTTCTTTTTCTCCCTGCCTTGGAGAACGAGTAGTAGCAGAAACAGAATAAGCCAATTGGGGGTTTCTACGGAGCAAAAGATGGCAAATAGATCCTTTCCCAACGCCAGAGGGACCAGAGATAATCAATAATAAACCTTTTGGGGGCATATCAGTCACCAGCTTCTTCGTTATAGGTAGGTTGTTCCTTACCGCTCATAAAGCGGTTCGCAACCGTCTCAGGCTGTACAGCAGATAGAATGACATGTTTACTATCGGTCAGAATAACTGCTCTGGTACGTCTGCCATAGGTAGCATCAACTAAAAAACCTGCTTCTCTTGCATCCTGAATCACCCTTTTTATGGGGGCTGATTCGGGATTGACTATGGCTATTACTCTATTTGCAGCAACAACATTGCCAAACCCAATATTAATCAGCTTCATCATATCTATCTCCGAAATTTATTGGCTTAGGAAAGGCGTTCCAGCAATTGGCTTTTTTGTCTGGCACCCAAGCCCTGAACGCGGCGGGCCTCATCAATGCCGACTTCTTCCATAATTTTTTGGGCGGTGATTTTGCCCACTTGAGGCAAAGACTCTAGCAAGTATTTTACCCTCATTTTTGCATAAACTTCATTGTCGGGGGTATTGATAATATCTGCCAAAGTTAATTTCCCTGCTTTCAGTTCTTTTCTGACTTCCATACGTTGACTGCGAATTTGTTGCGCTTTTTGCAAAGCCTTACTTCTTTCTTCCGGTGACAATTTAGGGATAGCCATTAATAAAACACCTCCATAAATTATTATATAGACCTATTCTACATTTTGTATTTGCTCTCTTATTTTTTCTAATCCACTTTTGGCATCAATAACCAGTTTGCTGATATTAATGTTATTGGATTTAGAACCTATAGTATTAATCTCTCGATTCATCTCCTGGAGAATAAATTCCAGCTTGCGCCCGCTGGGCCCCTCTTCTTCCAGTGTGGCCAGCAATTGTTTCTGGTGGCTGGTCATACGGGCTAATTCTTCGCTGATATCACACTTATCGGCAAAAAATGCTACCTCAGAAGCTAATTTATTGGCATCGATTTCAACATTATCAAGTATCTCTACTATTCTGGCCTGTAATTTAACTTTATATTCCTCGACAACCGTTTGGCTATACTGTGCTATGGAGGCCATGATCTCAGCGATTTGCTCATTATAAGTGCGGATATCATGAGCCAAAACTTGGCCTTCAATGCTTCTCATAACAATCAGTGAATCAAGAGCCATGTTAAGAGCGGTAGAGACGGCATCAGTCAATTCTTCCAAATCGTCTTCTTCTTTTTCCAGGGATATCACTCCCGGGAAGGAGGCGATCAGCCTTAATTCCGGCTTAACTATTAAATCACAGGTTTGTGCAATAGTCAATAATGAATTATAATAAGCTAAAGCCAGCTCCTTGTCAACCTTAAGCTGAGATTTTTTTTCAGTGACTTCCTCCAATGTAACAAAAAGGTCTATTCTTCCACGACCCAATGTGCTTTGGATGGTTTTTTTGATCAGATCTTCTAACGGATTGAGCTGGCGAGGCGAACGTATAACGATTTCTAAAAAACGATGATTAACGGCCTTGGCTTCTATCAGGAGAGAATATCGTTCAGTCTGAGCTTCTCCTCTGCCGTAACCGGTCATACTTTTTACCAAGTTATAACGCCACCTTCACTAAGAGATTTTGGTATTTCCATATCAACATTTTTCATAATGGATAAAATAGTTCTATTTTTTATAAAAAATTCCTGCTAATTTTTTATTAAAATACTCCTTTTGCTCGACTTTTTTAATTAATAGTGTTATTTTTATGATTTTCCTTTATATTTTAGGCAAAAATTGATACAATTCTTTTATATACTGCGTAAACCTTACTGTATTACTAGCGTCTTTAAGGAGAAAAAAAATGGCCTTTGATTCTTTTATCACAGCAGCTGTCACCCAACAACTCCAACAACATATCATCGGGGCCAAGATAGTTAAGATCCACCAGCCCGACCGTCACAGTATCATTCTCAGATTTTACGGACCAAGCGACACAGGCAAACTCTTAATATCGGCACATCCGCAAAACCCCCGCATACACCTGATTGAGAAAACAGGGGAAAACCCTCTTCAGCCGCCGCTTTTTTGCATGGTACTGCGCAAATATTTGGAAGGTGGCAAAGTAACGGCTGTCAGGCAAAAAGGGCTGGAAAGGATCGTGGAAATAGATTTTGCCATCCGTAATGATCTGGGCGATGCAACTATTTGCCGACTGGTAATAGAAATCATGGGCAAACACAGTAATATCATTTTGCTCAATGAAAAAAACATTATCATCGACGGTATCAGGCGCTATTCACATCAGTTATCGCGCTATCGAGAAGTATTGCCAGGCCAAACATATCTGGCGCCACCGCCGCAACACAAAAAAATCATCAGCAGCTGGGATGAAGAGCAGCTAGCCCAGGCCATGTGGCAATTGCCGATTGATTTGACCGTCAAGGAGGCTCTGAGCCGTTTAGCGGAAGGATTTTCCCCTCTAATGGTCCAAGAAGTTCTCAAAAGAGCAGGCCTGGAGCAAAATCTTCCCATCAGCCAGTTGGGTCAATACGAGATTAGGAAGCTCAATCAAAGCTTGGATCAAATATATGATATTTATTATAAGAAGGCCTTCGCGCCCGTCATCCGTTATCAGCAGCACAAGGCCCTTGATTTCGCGGCCTTTCCTCTCTTGTTGTGGCAAGGAGAAGAAGAACGCTTTGATGATATATCACATATGCTGGAGAAATTTTACACGCAAAAATCGACACAAGAACTCTTTCAAGCCAAAAAACGAGAGCTATTGAAAATAATATCCACTCATTATAGTCGCATCAGCAAAAAAATCATCCTACAACAAAGAGACCTGGCCCAAAGCGAAGCCGGCGATCGCTACAAAGAAGCGGGAGATTTATTGAGCGCTCATCTCTATTCTTTAGAAAAAGGGCTTAGTAATATAGAATTGGAAAGCTTCTATGAGCCGGGAAAATTCATAAGTATAGAACTAAAACCAGAACTCAGCCCTCAGGAGAATTGTCAGCGATATTACCGGCTGTATAATAAATGCAAAAAATCCCATAAACTAATTCAAGAACAGTTAACCGCCAGCCTGGAGGAAGAAGCCTATATAGCCTCAGTATTACTTAATGCTGAGCAAAGCGCCTCTTTAGCGGAATTACAGGATATCCGCGAAGAATTAGCCGCAGGCGGGTATATCAAAGAAGCTAAGGCACCTAAAAATAAAGACAGGCCTTTGCCGCCACGATCTTTTACATCCCGCGACGGACTGACAATATTGGTGGGCCGCAATAATCGCCAAAATGATAAATTGACTTTAAAAATGGCGGCCAAAAACGATATTTGGCTGCATGCACAAAAAATACCCGGCAGCCATGTCATCATCAGAAGTGGCGGACAGCCAGTACCCCTAAGCACCTTAAAACAAGCTGCATCCCTCGCTGCCTGGTACAGCAAGGCACAAAAAAGCAGTAATGTTCCTGTCGATTATACCAGCGTAGATCAAGTAAAAAAACCACATGGAGCCAAACCCGGCATGGTCATTTATTACCAGCAAAAGACATTGTATGTAGATCCGGAGGAACCTCAGGAATAAAAAAATTATAATAAAAGGCCGGGAATTGTAAAAATTCCCGGCCTTTTATTATAATTTTTTTATTCCTGCTGCCATCTCTTCGATGACCCTTCTGGCAGCAAGTACAGGCTCCTGGTTGCCTGTAATGGGGCGCCCCACTACCAAATAGCTGACGCCCTTTTCCACCGCCTCTCGGGGCGTCATAATGCGCTGCTGATCATCGGCAGCCGACCACTGGGGACGTACGCCGGGTGTCACGATAACAAAATCATCGCCACAAGCATCCCTGATGGAGGTGATTTCCCAAGGGGAGCAGACAACTCCGTCCAAACCTGCTTTTTGCGCCAGCTTGGCCCAATGAACAACTTGCTCGGCAATAGGACGTACAATACCGATTTCTTCCTCAAAATCTTCCTGACTGATACTGGTCAACACTGTGACCGCCAAAGCCAAAGGCTTAGGCCGGCCGGACTGTACCGCCTCTTCTTTAATAGCCTCCACTACGGCTTTCATCATTTTATAACCGCCCGAGGCATGCAGAGTTAGCATAAAAGCGCCTTTGTTGGTAATGACACGGCAGGCCTGAGCTACCGTATTAGGTATATCATGAAATTTTAAGTCAACAAAAACTTTTCCGCCCAATAGCTGAATGTCACGTACGATATCAGGCCCTTCGCTATTATATAGCTGCATACCGATCTTATACGTTACTACTTCTCCGTCCAGCATCTTGAGCATCTGGAAAGCCTCTTTTCTTGTGGAAACATCCAGTGCCAAAATAAGCTTCTCTCTAGCTTGCTCTATAAATTTTTTTTCTATCATATTGATTCCTTTCCAACTGAAAAATGCAAGCCATAAAAAACCCCACTTTGCCGTGATATTCGGAAGTTTTGAACCTGCCATATGCAGGTGGGTATCCTCTCATTTGCTTTCCGAGTCCACTAAAAACGAGGCATGCGGTCTACAAACGAAGTCAGATTCCCTCTTAAAAGGTGTTGGGTCAAAACATACCGACATATTCACGTACATCGCAGGGTGTGCAAGTAAATTATATCTTTAATAAGCATAGAAATCAAGTCAGCAAATTCGCCAAAATTTACTAGAAAATCTACCCTGCCGAGAATGGTTTTATTTTTTTATTTGTGGAGGTAGATCGACCTTTATATGCAGCTCTCGCAGCTGTTTTGAGTCGACTTGACCAGGCGCGTCGGTCAATAGACAAGCAGCACTTTGTGTTTTGGGGAAAGCTATAACATCGCGTATACTATCTCTTTTGGCCAATATCATGATCATTCTATCCAAGCCAAAAGCAATGCCTCCATGCGGCGGTGTACCATAAGAAAAAGCTTCTAAAAGAAAACCAAATTTTTCCTTAATTTCTTCTTCCGAAAGACCCAAAAGAGCAAACAGTCTTTTTTGGATGGCTCTGTCATGTATCCTGATACTACCGCCACCTAATTCTGTGCCGTTTAATACCAGATCATAGGCTTTTGCACGCACACTGCCAGGATCACTTTCCAAAATAGCTAAATCCTCATCTTTGGGAGAGGTGAAAGGATGATGCACTGCTACCCAGCGTTTTTCTTCATCATCGTATTCCAATAGTGGGAAATCAGTAACCCATAACAAATTAAGTTCCTCGGGATCGATAAGACTTTCTCTTCTGGCTATTTCCTGACGCAAATGGCCTAATCCTTCAGCTACAATACGCCAATCGGCAGCAATAAACATCAAGAGATCTCCCGGTTTGGCAGACATGCGCTGACAAATGGCTTGCAATTGTTCTTGAGTAAAGAATTTGGCAATAGGTGATTTGACACCGTTTTCTTCTACTATCATCCAGGCCAAACCTTTGGCACCGTAAATGGAAACATAAGCCGTCAAATCATCCAAGTCTTTACGGGAATATTTGACACAGCCTTTGGCATTGATACCTCTGACCCAGCCGCCTTCTAGAGCTACGGAGGCAAAGACTTTAAATTCGCTGGCAGCAGCGATATCAGCAATATCGATCAATTCCATGCCAAAACGCAGATCAGGCTTGTCAGAACCGAAACGGCCCATGGCCTCACTGTAGGATAAGCGAGGAAAAGGCAGTGTAACATTTCTTCCTGCCGCATTGGCAAAGACATATTTGATCATTCTTTCGGCAATAGCCAAGACATCATCTACTTCCACAAAGGACATTTCCATGTCTAACTGTGTAAATTCCGGCTGACGGTCGGCACGCAGATCCTCATCACGGAAGCAGCGCACAATTTGGAAATATCTGTCCATGCCGGAAACCATCAAAAGTTGCTTGAACAATTGCGGGGATTGCGGCAGAGCATAAAATTCTCCCGCATGCACACGGGAAGGTACCAAATAATCTCTGGCTCCCTCAGGTGTGCTTTTGGTCAGCATAGGAGTCTCTATCTCCCAAAAGCCCTCGCTATCCAGATAGCGGCGCATGGCTGCCATAGTCTTATGACGCATCAGCAAACAATCTTGCATCTCGGGACGGCGCAAATCTAAATAACGATATTTCAAACGTACCAATTCATCGACATCAACTTTATCTTCGATGTAAAAAGGCGGAGTTTTAGCCTTATTAAATATTTTCAAATCCTCAGCATATACTTCGATGGCTCCTGTGGCCAAATTGGGATTAGCAGTCCCCTCGGGACGGAGGCATATTTTACCGCTGATAGCAATTACATATTCGGAACGAAGGGATTCTGCCTTAATAAAGACTTTGGGACAAATTTCCGGGCTAAAAACCACCTGTACCAACCCATAACGGTCTCTTAAATCAACAAAGATCAAACCGCCATGATCCCTTCTCCTGTGTACCCAGCCCATCAAAGTTACGTTTTTCCCTGCATAGGAAGCATTTAGATTTCCGCAATAACTAGTTCTTTTCATACCTTGCATAGCTTCAATCAAGTTATGTCACCGCCTTATCTTTCTATCAAATATTCTTTAATTTCAGCAAGAGACAATCTCTGTTGCTCGCTGGTTTGCATATTTCTTACAAGAGCCTGTCCATCGGCCAATTCTTCTTCACCCAAAATGACCACAGCAGGCGCTCCCAATTTATCAGCCAATTTAAACTGAGCCTTCATGCTTTTGCCCATCAGATCTTGCTCTACTCGCAATCCCGCGCCGCGCAAAGCGATAGCTAGGGCAAAGGCCGTATTATAAACCTCATCATTTCCCGGCGCAGTCACAATAAAGACATCAGGGGCTTGCTGAGCCTCGATATCAGATCCTTGCGCTTTCAAAGCGGCAAAAATACGCTCCATACCCAAAGCAAAACCTACTCCCGGCACAGGTTCACTGCCACCCAATTCCTCAATCAATCCGTCATAACGGCCGCCGCCGCAAATAGCGCTTTGAGCGCCGATGCTTTCCACCAGGATTTCAAAAGCTGTTTTGGTATAATAATCCAATCCTCTCACTAGGCGTTTATCCAGTGTATAAGGTATATCTGCCCTCTCAAGAGCAGAGCGAACCTTAGTAAAGTGATCGGCACATACACCGCAAAGATTGTCAAACATAGTGGGCGCATCGTGGGATAATTCCCGGCAGACTGGGCTTTTACAATCCAAGATACGTAGAGGATTGCGCTCAAAACGCTGCTGGCAGGAAGTACATAGCTCATCATATTTGTCTTGAAGATAAGACTGCAGGATTCGCCTGTATTCTCTACGGCAGTCAGCACAGCCGACACTGTTTAAATGTAGGCTCATATTCCTGATGCCCAGACGATTATAGAATTTCCAGGCCAGTGCAATAACTTCGGCATCGGCCAAAGGAGATTGGGTGCCAAAAACTTCCACACCGAATTGATGAAATTGGCGGAAACGCCCGGCCTGCGGTCTTTCGTAGCGGAACATCGGACCCATATAATAAAGCTTTACGGGCTGTGTTTGTCCATAGAGCTTGTTTTCTAAATAGGCTCTGGCAGCAGAAGCCGTATTTTCCGGCCGCAGCGTCAAAGAACGCTCTCCTTGATCACAAAAAGTATACATCTCTTTTTGCACGATATCAGTCGTGCCGCCTACGCCTCTTTGAAAAAGCTCCGTTTCCTCAAAAATAGGCGTGCGGATCTCCCCATAACCGAATTGACGGCAGATTTCATGAAGCATAGACTCGACGATCTGCCATTTAGCCGTATCAGCAGGCAAAAAATCATTAGTGCCTCTGGGTCTTGTGATAGCCATAAAAATTAGCCTCCTCAAAATAAAAAAACTCCTCCCCTGGTCAGGGACGAATTACTCGTGGTGCCACCCTATTTGGGCAATGAATGCCCCATCTCATTCCTATAACGGCAGGTTACCGTGTATTCTTTGCAAATACCAGCTCCGGGGTGTCGCTTTCTGACAAAAATGTCGATTTGCTCTCAGTCAAGGCAAATTCTCCCTGTAGACACTGTAATATTTGACAGAAAATCCCCTTCATTGCCTTTTGCTATATTTATATTAGCTTATATTATAAAAAATTTACTGATCTTTGTCAAACTTAAGTTACAACTATTCTTTGACAAAAGCATTGAATTTTTTTTCTTTGCCGATAGAAGTAGCAGGACCATGGCCTGGATACACAGCTACTTCATCTGGTAAAATAAATAACTTAAGCCGGATAGATTCAGTCAGAGTCTGAAAATCCCCACCCGGCAGATCGGTACGGCCGACAGAATACTCAAACAGAGTATCACCGCAGATCAGGATCTGTTCTGGAGCTAAATACAAACAAATACCTCCGGGAGAATGACCCGGTGCATGAATAACCTGCATAGATAATTCTCCCAGCTTTATTAGATCGCCATCGCTTAATAAGCGGCTGACTGTACCACCATCGCTTTGATTGCCCAGCCAATCAGCCAGGCTTAAAGAGCCGTCCTTCAGATAGACGGCGTCATCTTCATGGATAAGAATGGGTATATCATACAGATCCTGTAAATATTTGTTAGCTCCGATATGATCCCAATGACCGTGAGTATTGATGATCATCTGTGGCTGCCATTTTTCTTCTGCAATTTTGGCAGCGATTTTTCCTCCGTCTGCTCCGGGATCAATAATGGCCACCTTTTTACTTTTTTCGCACAGCAAAAGATAGCAATTGGTACCTAGCTGACCGACATCCATTCTTTCCAGATGATAATTAGACATACTTACCTCCTATTTTTCTCCGACTTGCTGTCGATAATAATAGTTACAGGTCCATTATTGGCGATATTAACCAGCATATCAGCCTGAAAAATGCCTGTGCTGACACAAATACCCTGCTCTTTTAACAGGCGTACAAAATCTTCATACAAGCGCTGGGCCAGCTCGGCAGGGGCTGCTTTGTCAAAACTGGGGCGCAAGCCTTTATTACAATCGCCGTAAAGAGTAAATTGAGAAACCACTAAAGCCTCGCCACCGATATCAAGCAAAGATAAATTGAGCTTATGGCTGGCATCCTCAAAAATACGCAGATGAGCCACTTTTCTGGCTAAATAAGCAGCGTCCGATAGCTCATCTCCTTTGGCAACACCCAAAAGGACCAGTAAACCTTGTCCTATTTGAGCTACGGTTTTATTATCGGCCAACACACTGCTTTGGGTTACTCTTTGGACTAAAGCCCTCATCTTCCATCACCTTCAAAATATGATCAATACTTTCTACTTTGGCTAAGCACTCTTTTTACCTCAATGACGTCTTTGACTCTCTGTACCCGCTTGATGATATATTCCAAATGTTCTAAGGTTTTGACTTCTATTTTCAAGTCAAAAGTGGCGATCCGGCTTTTTTTATCCACGTTGACATGAATACCGTTAATAACTGTTTTAGTATCAGCCATCACAGCCATGATATCTATAGCTAGACGTTCTCTGTCCATAGCGATAGCTTCGATCTCTACCTGGTAAACACCATTTGGCTTACCGCCCCAATTTACTTCTATGAGACGGTCCGGTTCGGTATTACGGTAATAGGTGATATTGGCGCAATCGACCCTGTGGACGGAAACCCCGCGTCCTTTGGTCACATAACCAATGATCTCATCGCCAGGCAAAGGCTTACAGCAATGAGCCAGTCGTACAGCGATATTAGTAGCACCTTTTACCCATATACCTTCTTTCCCTACAGGATCCTCGGTAAAATCCTTGATGGCTGGCTTATACTGGTCTCTGTCTTTGCGAAAATCCTCTTTAATGCGTGTCAGAATAGTCATGACCTGCAAGGCACCATCACCAATAGCGGAATAAACATCATCGATATTGGAATAATTAGATTTTTTTCCCGCTTCGAGAATTTTATCCGGTTTGAGGATGTCGGCCGGATCATAACCATATCGTTTACATTCTTTTTCTAATAATTCCTTGCCCAAAAGGATGTTTTCTTCACGTTTTTCTTTTCTAAACCATTGTCGGATTTTATTTTTGGCTTGCTGAGTTTTGACTAATTTCAGCCAATCCCTGCTGGGGCCTCTGCCTTTGGTAGTTAAAATCTCTACGATATCCCCGTTTTTAAGTTTATGATCCAAGGGAACCAAACGCCTGTTGACTTTGGCACCCATACATTGATGACCGACTTGGGTATGGACACGGTAGGCAAAATCAATAGGCCCGGAACCGGCCGGCAATTCATAAACAGCTCCTTTGGGAGTAAAAACATAAATATTATCAGTAAACAAATCTACTTTTACGGATTCCACAAATTCCTTGGCGTCACGCATTTCGTTTTGCCATTCCAGCATTTGACGCAGCCATTCAATCTTTTTCTCGAAATCGGCATCGCCACTTTTACCCTCTTTATAGCGCCAATGTGCGGCAATGCCATATTCAGCCGTACGGTGCATCTCCCACGTTCGTATTTGCACCTCGAAGGGATCACCATTATCGCCAATCACCGTAGTATGGATCGACTGATACATATTCTGCTTAGGCATGGCTATATAATCCTTAAAGCGTCCCGGTATGGGCTTCCACAAAGTATGAATGACTCCCAAAACACCGTAGCAATCATTAACATTGTCTACGATCACTCTGATAGCAGTTAAATCGAAAATTTCTGAAATATCTTTTTGTTGCTTATTCATTTTATTGTAAATGCCATAATAATTTTTGGCCCGTCCGCTGATATCGGCTTTGATACCCACCTTATCCAAATTCTTTTTGATGACAGCACAAGTATCTTCGATATATTTTCCACGTTCGGCCTGTTGCAAAGCCATCTTTTCCTGCAATTCGGCATATTTTTCCGGCTCCAGAATGGCTAAAGAAAGGTCTTCCAATTCACTTTTTATTTCAAACATCCCCAAGCGATGAGCCAAAGGAGCAAAAATAGTTCGGGTTTCCTCAGCAATTTCTTTTTGTCTCAAAGCAGAATGGTGAGAATGCAAGGTGCGCATATTATGCAAACGGTCGGCTAGTTTAATCAAAATGATCCTAATATCATTTGCCATGGCCAAAAACATTTTACGTAAATTCTCATCATGATTTTCCTGGCGAGAGAGGTGTTCCAATTTACTCAATTTTGTGACCCCATCCACCAGTACAACGACCTCATCACCGAATTCTTTCCGTATCTGCTCCAGCTCTACATCGGTATCTTCCACTACATCATGCAAAAGCCCGGCGATAATACTGGTATCATCTAATTGCAGATCAGCCAATATATCAGCGATAGCCAAAGGATGTATGATATATTGTTCTCCGGAATCGCGTGTTTGTCCTTTATGCGCTTCCATGGCCAAAAGATAAGCGCGCAGAATAGAGTCAGTATCACTGGCTGAATTATAAGCTTTAACCTTTTTAATTATTTGCTCTATATTTGCCATATTATCACCTTGATCAGATACAAAGAAAATTCTCTAGAATAATATAATATCATGAAATCAAAAAAGAGGGAAGAACAAAGCCATGTTCTTCCCTCTTTTTACACAAAAAATTTTATATCCTGCGGTGAGTGGATTGGGTCCTTTCCAACTCTTCCAAAAGATATTCATTAAGAATACGAATATAGGTACCTTTCATACCCAATGAACGGACTTCGATTACACCGGCGCTCTCCAATTTTCGTAAAGCATTGACAATAACAGATCTGGTAATGCCAACTTTATCAGCGATTTTAGAAGCCACTAGTAAACCATTGGAATCACCCAATTCATTAAAGATATGTTCCACAGCCTCCAGCTCAGAGTAAGACAAGGTATCAAAGGCTATGCTGACCACAGCTTTTTGACGAGAGATATCCTCGACTTTTTCTACTTTGGCTCTCAGGATCTCCATGCCGATAACCGTAGCTCCGTATTCTGCCAAGATCAAGTCACCAAAATCAAATTCTCCCGTTTTGGAAAGGACTAAAGTCCCTAAACGTTGTCCGCCTCCCACAATCGGTACAATGGTAGTATATTTATTCTGCAAAAAACAGGTATTATGAATACCAAACATGCAAAAACCATCACCGTTCATATTGACTTTTGTTTCTGTAACACGTAAAAGGTCATCGTTGTGTTTGTCGGGGAAATGTGCATCCAATTTGACTATATCGTCCATAGTGGGACAGAAGAAATTATCCATAAAAGCATAACCTAGTACTTTTCCTTTTCTGCCAACTATATAAATATTAGTATTAATATTTTTACATAATTTTTCTGCCATTTCTACAAAGCTGATTGGATGACCGGCAGCCTTTTGAATTATCTTATTGATCTCCCGGGTTTTTTCCAATAAATTTTTCACTCATATCGCTCCTTCAAAATATATGTTTTAGTATAAATATTCTCTATAAAAAGATGATTTCCTTTATTATTTTTGAAGAAATAATATTTATTTATATGATAATGTCTCCATTCGTCGAAAAAATTATTAATAAAAAGACCATCCGGCTAAAATATTATATAGACAGACGGTCATAATATGTTTTTTATACTTATGGCTGCTGTTATTTGTTGCGCATAAAATTTGGTAAATCAATATCTCCCAAAGACATCGGTTTAATAACAACCTCGGGAAGATCGGAATTAGCAAAACCTTGAACATGGCTATTACTGACGCCGGAAGATTTGGAAGCATTAGATCTGGCAGAAGGCGCTGCAGAAGAAGCAGATGTTCTAGTATCAAAACCTGTGGCAATAACCGTAACTCTGATTTCATCTTCCATGGTGGTATCGATGCCGGAACCAAAAATAATCATGGCATCAGGATCAGCCACATCATATATGAATTGCGCCGTTTCATTAGCTTCTATAAGGCTCATGTTTTCGCTGCCCGTGATATTGAGCAGGATTCCTTTAGCTCCTTTGATGCTGGCCTCTAACATACTGCTGGATACTGCCGCTTCAGCAGCTTTGATAGCTTTATTTTCGCCGCTGGCCTGTCCAATGCCCATCCAAGCGCTGCCGGCATCTTTCATGATTGTTTTAACATCGGCAAAATCCAAATTGATCAAAGCGGGTTTAGAAATCAGATCCGATATACCTTGCACACCCTGCCTCAATACATCGTCGGCAATGGCAAAAGCATCATTCATAGTGGTCTTTTTATCAACTACTTGTAACAATTTATCATTAGGTATAGTAATAAGCGTATCCACTTTTTCTTTCAGTTCTGTTATACCCATCTCCGCTTGCTGTGCCCTGCGGCGCCCTTCAAAACTAAAGGGACGAGTAACTACACCAACAGTCAAAGCTCCTCTTTCTCTGGCTAATTCGGCTACTACTGGCGCTGCGCCGGTACCTGTGCCGCCGCCCATACCTGCCGTAATGAATACCATATCGGCGCCTGCAATAGCGCTGGTAATCTCTTCCCTACTTTCCTCGGCGGCCTTCTTCCCCACTTCGGGATTACTGCCCGCACCCAAACCTTTGGTAAGTTTAGAGCCTATTTGCAGGGTAGTCTCGGCATTGGAATTAGCAAGGGCTTGTAAATCTGTATTGATTACGACGAAATCAACACCATAAAGATTACTTTTTATCATGCGATTGACTGCATTACTGCCGCCACCGCCTACACCTATTACCTTTATTTTCGCAAATTGGCTGGCCAAATTATCATCAAACTCCAGCATCCATAATCCTCCTTATCATAAGCCCTTTGTCCAGAAGCTTTTTATCATATTCTTTTATGGTAAAAGGAAAAAATCCTTTTTCAAAAGAAAGTAAAATTTAAATTTATATTTTGGATATTATAATTAATTTCCACATTAAATGCAAATTACCTGCTGGATAAAATACTATCTATAGTAATTTTTAGAAAAATATTAAGAAGTTTTTCTAGCATTTATGATGGTATATAATCAAAAATAATAAAAAATGACAGGTTTTTCAATTATACTGACATCGATATATTGAATAGAGGATAATTTGCCTGCTTGTTTTTGTTCTGATAAGATGCTGGTAAAAAGCGTATATTTTTCCTTGAATTTAGCAGAATCGCCTATTCGCACTTCTACACCACTATTGAGAAAAATTTTAATTTTTTGCGGATCCTCTACATTGATTTCCGCTATATCGGGATAAACATCGCCGGACATTTGTTTGATAATATCTATACCGGATTCTATCTGATTTCCAGCTAAAACACTGCCCGGGGAGATGCCGGGCATAATATCTTTGACTCCGGTAATTAGAGGATAAGGCAACTGATCTGCCTTACTGAGGCGGCTTAATATTACCATATCAGTGGCCACTGTCAAGAAAGCTTTATCGCTGACAACAATGGCGGCAGGCTTACGTTCTTCTATGGTTATGATAAGCGTCCCCGGTAAACGTCTTTTCACCTGCGCATCTAAAATGAAAGGATTGATTTCCAGCCATTGCTCAGCTCTTTTGGTTTGGGCAGCAAAAATATTAACCCCTTTTTCTAAGCCCGACAAATCGATGAGACTTTGCGCATCTATTTTCTCATTGCCGCGAACTTGGATATCATTGGTATAGAAAAAGGGAGAGTTGGAAAAAAAATACCCCCCCAGCAGACAAGCCAAAAATAAAAAAGTAAAAATCACCAAACGCATACTGCCTGCACGTCTACGTTTTTTTCTTTGCCTGTCTATATGAACAATATCATTTGGTTTTCTTTTTCGGGGAGCTTTATCACGATAAGCCTCCGGCACTCTATGGCGATTGTTTTTATTATTGCTTCCTGGTCGTAACCTATCTACCATATTT
>JBMNOA010000056.1:0-8047 GCA_050942825.1 Bacillota bacterium | reverse complement strand
CATCATGTCTGCATCCCCCTCAGAAAATATTGAAAGCTCTGTAATAATCGTTTGGTGTCAGCCTTCCGAACAACTTCAGATAGTGGCCGTCAAACTCACCAGGGTACATGACCAAAATCGGAATATCGGAAAAGTAAGGCTGCAATGCTTCCAGCAAGGAATGTACTCGCATGAAGGGGAACACATCTCCCACGCCGGTTAGCATCAGTACATCACCGCGCTTGTGCGGCTCGTACTGGATCTTATCTATGAACTCTCCTTCACCAATCGCAGAATGAAGCTGCTCCATAAGGAAGATACCTCCGTCAGCCTCTTCCATCTCTGGGATTGCATCCGTGATATCAAGATCATCACAGATGGAAAGGAAAGTCTTATACAGGTTACACTCGATCAGTCTGCAATTCAGAGACTGGTCTGTTTTTATTTGTTCAAGGAAGTGTGTTACCGTCATTTCCTCTGCCGGATCATAACAGAAGATGCGGATATTAACTTCGTTGCTGAGACCCTTGCCATCAAGGAAATCATCTTTTTGGATTTCCTCTCTGAGAAGATCCAGTCTTTCTTTCAAGTTGCTCATATCAGCTCATCTCCTTTACGCCAAGCAGTTGAAGGCAGCCAGCGCTTTAGTATCGCCGCTGCTCCGGATCGCATCTTCCAGAATTGGATAGATAAGAACCGGGTTCAAGTGATCCGCTGTCGTGCTGTCCAAGTACTCGTTGTCCACAAGAATTCTTGCCAGCACCTGCTTGACTTTCGTGACGGTGCTATCGCTCCAAGACGCAACCCAATCGTCTTGCTCCTGAAGGCGCATCATAAACACATTGAAGTCCATCCGACTGAAGGACATGTCGCGGTTTTCGTACTTTGCTCCAACGACCGTAATCATGAAGTCCCACACAAGGCGATACTGCTTCATCATGGCATAAAGGCAAATCTGTTTGGAAACGTCACTCGGCTGAGATGCGATTGCCGCAACCAGATCAGGATCGTCCAAAGCTTTCAGCCTGCGAAGGCAAGTAAGCGCCATTCTCCGCACGGATTTCTCCGTCGGATACTGAAACAGATTATCGCTTGTGATCCGATCAGCTACCTGCTCATCGTTCAGGCCTTCAGCCACAAGCTTTGCAGTAGTCCTCATCTCATAGAAGAGGAACTGTTCTCTCGTAATGACCGCAGAGTAAGGACTGGATTCCTTCTGCGCTCTGTCAGCTCTCTGATACATAGGCTTCTACGCTCCCACAGTACTATTCTACCGCATGACCAGTCCCATTTTCGGGACTCGGTTCATCCGGAACAAATTCCGCTATATCCCCAATGTCGCAATTCAGTTTTGCGCAGATGTTGTTAAGAACATCTGTCATCATATTCTCACCGCGCTCCAGCTTGTGAAGGGTGGCATAGCTGATGCCAGTCATGTCCTTCAGATCCTTTTTCTTCAGGTCTCGGTCGATGAGAAGCTTGAACAGTTTCTTATAGGAAATAGCCATGTCTTCACCTCATAATGGTCTTTCAGTCGAAGTTACAAAACACCAGTTGACATTATAGCAGAGATCCGTTCAAAATTCTACCTTTTCATCGAAAAAAGTGTTGCGATGCTTTCACTTTTTCTGCGCGAAATGAATTTTCTTGGAGTGATTTACGAGTTTGCTTGTTAGAGTTATCCGAATTCCGTCCCCACTTCTAAGTGAGGAGACTTTTTTAGAGCAAGTTTCGCCTTGGGATGCAATAACTCATTTCATGAGCTTCTACACCCCGGCACTTGTTGGGGATTTCTGTTCCCCAAGCCCTCGATGAAGGGTTGCAGTTTCTGCAACGGTTCGTCCTGCGGTCTCACAGCATCTGAATAGTCTCCTACTATCCAGAAGGGAGGAAATCGCATGGCAAGGCCATCGAAGAAAACGCCGCCAGCAAAGGTACATCAGTTACCTGTAAGGTTCACGGAGGATCTATACGCGGTTCTCTCGGAGAATGCTCATAAGGCTGGTCTCACACGAGGAGAATATATTCGTAGCCTCGTCGCCGGGAAAACGCCAAAAGCGCAGCCGACTATCTTCCATGATGACACAGCTCTGGTCTCTGAACTTGCCAAGCTGAACAAGCTCGGCAGCAATCTTAATCAGATTGCCCGGTACTTCAATGAGGGAGGCTTGATGACAAATCCTCTGGCAAAGGAACTGCATCATGCGCTTCAGGAGATCGATAAGATGGTGATTCGCTGCAACGAAGAATTGGAGAAAGAATATGGCTCTCATTAAGCACATAGCCATCAAGAATGTCAGCTATTCCGATGCGCTGGCCTACCTCAAATTCGAGCATGATGAATTCACGAACAATCCTATCCTTGATGAAAATGGCGAGATGATCCGGAGGCAGTTTGTCATGCTTGAAGGCATCAACTGTACGCCCGAAACATACGGCAGTGAATGTACCCGGCTTAACCGACAGTACGGTAAAAACAATAGCCGCGAAGAGATCAAAGCTCATCACTACATCATCAGTTTCGACCCCCGCGATAAAGAAGATAACGGTCTCACTCCGCAACGAGCACAGGAGCTTGGAATGGAATTTGCGAGGAGGCATTTCCCCGGCCATCAGATCATCGTTTGCACTCACACTGACGGTCATAACAAAGCCGGTAATATTCATGTGCATATCGTGTTCAACAGTCTCCGAAAACTCGATGTAGAACGTGAGCCGTTTATGGAGAGACCAGCTGATGCTCTGGCCGGTTTCAAGCATCATGTCTCGAAAAACTTCTTGGAGTTTCTGAAACAAGAGACGATGGAAATGTGCCAGCGGGAATCCCTTTATCAGGTGGATCTCCTCTCTCCGGCAAAGGTCAGGATCACCGACCGGGAGTATTGGGCACAGCGTCGCGGACAAGCAGCACTTGATGCGGAGAATCAAAAAAAGATTGCCGCAGGCATTACGCCCACGGCAACGAAATATGAAACGCAGCTTGGCACCTTGCGACAAGCCATCAGCACAACACTGGCCGATAGCTTTAGCATGAAAGAATTTCAGAGAAAGCTTTTTGAAAACTACGGCATCTCTGTACATGAGAGCCGTGGCAGATTGAGCTATCAGATTCCGGATCGTAGCAAAGCTATCTCCGCACGAAAGCTTGGAACCGACTTTGATAAAGGCTTTATGGAAAGCTACTTCCGGAACGCGCAGAGGAGGCTGGCAGAGCAACAACGCAGATCAGAAAAAAGCACTCCATCTCGACCCGGCAGGCCGCATGGAAAGCCAAATGCGTCCATCCGTCTTATCGTGGATCTTCAGAACTGCGCAAAGGCGCAGCAGAACAAGTACTACGCGCAGAAGGTGAAGATCAGCAACCTCCAACAGATGTCAAAGACGATTGCTTTCCTTCAGGAAAACGGAATTGGAACGCGAGAAGAGCTTGATGCTTTGCTCTCTTCTACGCAGGCAGATCAGCAGTCAAAGCATGACGCACTGCTTGCGACAGAAAAGCGGCTGAAAACCGTGAACCTTCTGATCAGAAACACGGGGCAGTATCTCGCCAACAAGAAAGTTTACGGCGAATACATGAAGGCCAAAAACAAGAAGCAGTTCCGTCAAGAACATGAGTCCGAAATCCTGCTCTACGAGGCAGCAAGGAAGGCGCTCAATGAGTTATCAGGCGGCGAAAAGATCCCGACGCTCAAGCAGCTTCGCGCAGAGAAAGAGGAACTGACCGCAAAGAAAAATGAGCAGTATGAATCCTACTCCTTTGCCAGAGCCAAGTACCGGGAGCTGCAAACAATTCAGGCTAATGTTCAGAGTATTCTGCGTGATACTCCGGAAGCCATGAGAGAGCACGATCAGGAACTCTCATGATCACAAGACCGACAGTTTTTAAGGCTGCCGGTCTTTCTTTATAAACCTGTCTCAAATTTGGTACTCGGTTCTTTACTATAGGCAACTTCTATGCTATAATATGGGCAACTATTTTCCCGGAGGTGATGAGTATGGCAAAGGGCGAAAATCAAAAACTGAAGATGCTCTATCTGGTAAAGATCCTCTCCGAAGAAACGGACGATGAGCACTCTCTGACCACGCAGGATATCATCACGAAGCTTGCCAAGTATGATGTCAATGCAGAGCGCAAAGCACTCTACCGTGACTTTGAGGAGCTTAGGGCCTTTGGGCTGGATATCATCAGTGAACAGATAGGCCGGAACGTATACTATCATCTCGGCCACAGAGACTTTGAACTTCCTGAGCTGAAGTTGCTGGTCGATTCCGTCCAGAGCGCCAAGTTCATCACGGAGAAAAAGTCAAAGGAGCTGATCAAAAAGCTGGAAGCACTGGTCAGCAAGTATGAAGCCAAGCATCTTCAGCGTCAGGTGGTTATCTCTGGCCGCGTCAAGACGATGAATGAGAGCGTTTATTATAACGTGGATGCAATCCATGAAGCTATCAGTTCCGACAAGCAGATCCGCTTTCAGTATTTCCAGTGGACAGTAAAAAAGAAAATGGAGCTGCGTAAGGATGGTGCTTGGTATGTACTCTCCCCTTGGGGACTGATGTGGGACGATGAGTACTATTACATGCTGGCTTATGACGCAGAGGAAGAGATGATCAAGCACTATCGCGTTGATAAGATGCTGAACATTGACATCGTTGACTGCAAGCGTGAAGGTCAGAAAGCGTTCAAATCATTTGATATGCCGCGTTACTCAAAGAGCCTTTTCGGGATGTTCAGCGGTGAGCAGACTTCGGTCACGCTGGAAGGTACAAACGACATGGCCGGAGTACTGATTGATCGCTTCGGCAAGGATATCATGCTGCATCCAATCGACGAAGAACACTTTTCTGCCATTGTTGAAGTTGCAATCAGTAAGCAATTCCTTGGATGGGTAATTGCTTTAGGTGAGAACATTAAAATTACAGCTCCAAAGGCTGTTGTCGAACAGATGCAGGAAGAAGCCAAGCGTCTGTATCGGCAGTACCTTTGAGGCGTACAAATCGGGATTTAAAAGGATGAGCCTGAGATGAAGAAAATTGAATTCAATCGTGGCAATCTAATAATACGTGGTCATGTGTTTGGAAAGAAAAGCCATCCACAGGATGCTGTGATCCTGAGTCATGGATTTATGGCAAATGAACGGATGTGCCATAAGTATGCAAAGCTGCTGGCAGAACTGGGATTTCTCGCCGTCACATTTGATTTCTGCGGCGGCGGGATCATCAGCAGGAGCGACGGACGCAGCCAGGATATGACGGTTTTCACCGAGAAGGATGATCTTATGGCAGTAGTTGGAGGCGTGAAAGAACAATTCTCCCCCACAAGCATCTCGCTCCTCGGCTGCAGTCAGGGCGGATTTGTCTCCGGATTATTGGCCGCTGAGCTTGGAAAAAAACTGATAGATCGGCTGATCCTGTTCTATCCTGCTGTGTGCATCCCAGATGATGCCCGTAAAGGAAGGATGATGTTTTTCAGGTTTGACCCCAATAGCATCCCTGCTGTGCTTGGACGCTTCCCGATGAAGCTGGGCGGTGATTATGCCAGAACAGTGATCGACTTGAATCCTTATGAAAAGCTAAAGGGATATACGGGACCTGTGCTGCTGATCCATGGCACAGCTGATACGATCGTTAACATCAGCTATGCCCGGAAGTTGAAGGACATCTACCTGGATTGCAGATATGAGGAAATAGAAGGCGGCGGCCATATGTTCAAAGGTAGAGCAGATAAAAAAGCTTGCGATATCCTGCGAAGCTATATGGAAACGTCAACTCTTTCAGGAAGATAACTTCCAGTTTGTCGAGATAGCTTATAGATAGCTTATATAACCGAGGGACATTTATGGGACAGGTGGTGAAGTACAATGAAAGCAGCTGAAAATGAGGATGTGGTTATCATCAAAGAGCAGACTGCTTGCTTCACCGGCCACCGGGAGATACCTGCCCTGCAACTCATATCATTAAGAAAAAAGCTGAAACGCACTATAGTCTCCTGCATCAAGGATGGATACCGCTTTTTTGGGGCAGGCGGTGCATTGGGCTTTGACACCTTGGCCGCTAAAACCGTTCTGGATTTGAAAAAGGACTACCCGGACATCAAGCTTATTCTTGTCCTTCCGTGTCTAAATCAGACGCGAGGATGGAAGGAAGCGGACGTGGAGACCTATGAAAAGATCAAAGCGCAAGCTGATAAGGTAGTTTACACGTCAGAACAATACTTCCGTGGCTGTATGCAGAAGCGCAACCGCCATCTTGTAGATAACAGCAGCTTGTGCATCAGTTACTTAACGAGCGATTCAGGCGGCACAGCTTATACCGTAGACTATGCCAAAGCCAACGGTTTGAAGGTCATCAACTTGGCCGAACAATAGGAGGCAATCCCATGAAGCAAATTCCCAATAAGGAATACGAGAAATATCAGCAGTATCTATCCGATAAGATCAACAGCAGGATACTGACTCCCGAAGCGTTGCGCTTCATCTGCGAAGCCAACCATTACGACGCAGCTGCCATCGGCCTGCATTTTCTTGAACTACTGCCGACTATTTGCGCCGGGAGGCGAACTGAAGCCGATGATGCTCCAGATGCTGCAAGCAGTAAGTATTGGCTCTGCGCAGAAACAGAAGCAGAACTGACTGACCTCCTTGATATGTTTTGGGGTTTCCATGATTTTCGGATAGAGAAGGTCGAATACAGCGCCGCGCCAGACCGCATTGATGTGTTGTTAGAGTATGACACCCACGATATTCATATTCTTCTGCGGTTCATCGGGAATGTCTCTATGAACTTTATTGCTGGGCAGGAATATGGAGCTGACTGGCTGACGGGCACATCATTAGGTATCGGCCAAAATGGACAGGTTGCATGGGCAGGGGCAGACGATCTCAGCATTAAAGAGCTTCCTTCTGATGTCCTATGGATATTGGGCGATAAACTGCATTACGCCTATCTTGGAAACGACGGTCAGCCTATGCCGCTTCCAGACGATATCCTGCATCAAGTATGGCATCAGCTTAACTACGAAACAGGTAATTACGAAGATTCAGAGCATGACTTTCATCCAAGGTATCTTCTCACCTGATACTATCCCGAAAGAAGGGAAAACATGACCACTACAGATGAGCGCAGGCCAGATAAAGGCCTCAGCTTAATTGAACTGCCTTCTGATTATGTTCTTCTGGACTTAGAAACAACGGGACTGAACCCGGCAGATGACAGCATCATCGAAATCGGCGCGATCAAGGTTAAAGAGTTTGACATCGTAGACACCTTCACAGCCTTTGTAAAACCGCCGCATCGGATCAGCCCCTTCATCACAGACCTGACCGGCATTACAAATGAGATGGTTCAGGACGCTGGTAGCATCGAGCAGGTTCTTCCGGAGTTTATGAGTTTTGTGGGCACATCCTTGGTAATGGGACACAACGTGAACTTTGATATCAACTTCCTATACGAGAACTGTGTTCGCTGTTTTGGGTATGGCTTCCGCAACGACTTTGTGGACACGCTCCGTCTGAGCCGTAAGCTCTTCCCGGAAGAACATCATCACAGGCTTTGTGATTTGGAAGAACGCTTTCAACTGCATAACGAACATGCTCACCGTGCGTTGTCAGATGTGATCCTTACCAACCAGTGCTATGACTACATGCGCAGGTATATGTCAGAGTACAGGATCTCTATCGAGGAACTGAGAAGCCGTCCTTCACGGAGGTATTCACATGAAGCATAAAGTCAAAGCTCTCGTGGAAGTTGAGAAGACCGGCTTTTTCGGCCAGAAGAAAAAGGTCATGGAAAAGCGGGATATCTGGGTAGACGATAAAACCTATAAAGAGCTGAAGAAGAAAGCAAAGAATAAGCCTTACAGCATCGAAGAGATGATGCTAATTGACGAAGTGTTTGATGAGTGGTAATTGTCGCCCCGAAAGCGGCCAACAGTGCCAGTAACTACTGTATGATTTACTCATCAAAAGATGCGGGAGGAACAGGTATGAACAAGACCAAGTTGGCAGAAGTGATCCCGGTACTTATTGAACGACTTCAAGCTGCACCGGACGGATATGACATCACAACGGCG
>JBMNOA010000065.1:0-6835 GCA_050942825.1 Bacillota bacterium | reverse complement strand
TGTCAAATGTAAATTTTACCCTCGCCAGTAGGCTAAAGTTATTATCTTCTAACCTTTTTTCAATTTTGTCATACTACTTTTTAATTGTTTAAGTTATATTTATTAAACATTTGTAAAAAATAACTATATAATTCATAAAAAGGAGTTAATAATCAATGCCTGATAAGAATTCTCCTAAAAAACCTGTTGAAAACCATAAAACTGCCGCATGGGCAAATATGGAAACAGTAGATGATGAGAAGTCCAAGATTTTCCATCCTGATATATCACAAGTTGTAAATGCTAAAGAATATGTAGATGGGAACGAAAAATAAAACAGGGCCAAAGGGCCCTGTTTTATTTTTCTTGAGCTTGGGCAAGACGTTTATAAGTTTCATAACGTTGCCTAGCATATTGTTCCGACATATCAAATAGCTCCTGAACCTTATCGGGGAAAGTATTATGCAGCTGTGAATAACGTATCTCCCCATTCAAAAATTCTTGATATGGTTTTGAGGGTTTTTTTGAATCCAATTGGAAAGGATTTTCACCTTTTTCGATCAGTCTGGGATCATAGCGATATAGATGCCAATAACCTGCTTCTACTGCTTTTTTCTCTTCATGCATACTAGAGGACATCCCGGTCCTGATTCCATGACTGACACACGGGGAGTAGGCAATAATCAAAGAAGGGCCATTATAGGCTTCTGCCTCTCTAATTGCTTTTATTGTTTGATTCATATCGGCCCCCATAGCTATTTGTGCTACATATACATCTCCATAAGTGATAGCCATCAGACCCAAATCTTTTTTTCGTACCCTTTTACCATTAAAGGCAAATTTAGCAACTGCTCCTGCCGGTGTTGCTTTGGATGCCTGACCACCGGTATTGGAGTAGACCTCAGTATCCATAACAAATAAATTGATATCTACTCCTGTGGATAGTACTTGGTCCACACCACCATAACCGATATCATAAGCCCAACCATCACCGCCGATCAACCAAATCGACCTTTTTTCCAAATAATCTTTTTTCTCTTTTATTTCATTTAATATCGGGTCGTCTTTAACATCTAGTTTGTCTAAAGCATCTATTATCTTTTTGGCGAAAATTATGCTTTCACTACCGGCATTTTGACTTTGAAGCCATTTCTTAAAGGAGTCCCGTAGAGATTGATCTAGATCTTGTTTTTGAATGGCCTGCTCTATCAGATCTTTCAACCTTTTTCTCACTTGCTCTACACCTAGATACAGACCGAATCCATATTCAGCATTATCTTCAAATAATGAATTGGCCCAAGCCGGTCCTCTACCATCAGCATTGGTTGTATAGGCAATAGATGGCGCACTAGCTCCCCAGATGGATGAACAGCCGGTTGCATTTGCGATCATCATTCTTTCTCCGAACATTTGTGTTAGTAAACGTATATAAGGAGTTTCTCCACAGCCAGGGCAGGCTCCATTGAACTCCAAAAGCGGCCGCATATATTGACTGCCCTTGACTGTATTGCGGTCGACTGCATGGGCTTTTTCTGTCAAAGTCATCGCAAATTCCCAGTTGTCTGCCTCCGTATTCATTTCCACTTCTGCCGGGTTCATGAGTAAAGCCTTGTCTTTTGCAGGACAAATATCAGCACAATTTCCGCACCCGGTACAATCATAGGGACTGATTTGCACACGCATTTGATATTTTCCCAAACCTTTGCCCGTTGCTTTTTTGGTTTTGAAACTGTCAGGTTTACGTTTGCATTCTTCTTCATCAAGTAAAAATAAACGTACCGTAGCATGAGGACAAATAAAAGCGCAAAAACCACATTGTATACATTTATCTATTTGCCATTCAGGAATAGACGGTGCTATCCCTCGTTTTTCGTAAGCTGTCGTACCTAAAGGGAAAGCTCCGTCCTCCATTCCTATAAAAGCACTGACCGGTAAATCATCACCTTCATTACGAGCTATGACACGTTGGATACGAGTGACAAATTCCGGTTCTTCTTTTTGTGGCATTTCTTCGTCTACTGCATGGGCCCAGTCTTTGGGAACTTCTATTTTAACTAAAGATTCTATGCCCCTCTCTACCGCACGGTCATTCATATCTACGATATCTTGGCCCTTGTGTCCATAGTTTGTACGGATAGACTCTTTAAGCAATCTGACAGCATCATCTGTATCTATAATATCAGTCAAGCTGAAAAAAGCTGATTGCATAATCATATTAATCCTGTTACCCAAGCCGATTTCAGAAGCAATTTTTTTTGCATTAATAATATAAAATTTAATATCGTTTTCAGCAAGATAACGCTTCATTTTGGCCGGCAAATAATCATCAATATTATCTTGTGTAAAATCACAATTCAAAACAAAAATACCGCCTTTTTTGAGACCCAGTAACAAATCATAATGATTGATAAATGATTTATTATGGCAGGCTATATAATCCGCATCATATACAAGATATGAGGAACGAATGGGACTCTTACCAAAGCGCAAGTGAGAAAGGGTCGTACCGCCGGATTTTTTGCTATCATAGGCGAAATATGCCTGTACATTAAGATCAGTATGCTCACCGATAATTTGGCAGGCTGATTTATTGGCTCCAACCGTACCATCAGATCCCAATCCCCAGAATTTACAGCTGTAAATATCGTTTTGGTGCGGTTCATAGGAATGATCATCAGGCAATGAGGTATCAGTAACATCATCAATAATACCTATAGTAAAGCCATTTTTGGGATGTTGTAATTTCAGATTATTGAAAACAGCCATGATTTGCCGCGGTGTTGTGTCCTTTGAGCCTAGTCCATAGCGACCACCAATAATTATAGGTGGGTTAGGACTGCCCATAAAGACATTACAAATATCCAGATATAAGGGTTCTCCGGTAGCCCCCGGCTCTTTTGTACGATCCAGAACGGCAATTCTTTTAACAGTTTGGGGCAGTGCTAATAAAAAGTATTGCCGAGAAAAGGGACGATATAATCTTACTTGCATAAGTCCTACTTTTTGATTCTCGCCGTTTAAATAGTCAACGGTCTCTTTTATAGTATCGCAAACAGAACCCATAGCAACTATGATATCTTCGGCATCTTCAGCACCATAATAATCAAATGGTTTGTAGGATCGTCCTGTGATTTGCTCGATTTTTTGCATGTAGTCAGCTACTATATCAGGCAGCCGAGCAAAGTATTTGTTTTGCACTTCCCGTCCTTGAAAATAAATATCAGGATTTTGTGCCGTACCTTTTACCACAGGATGTGAAGGAGAAAGTGCACGTTGTCGAAATTCTGCCAAGGCCTCTTTATTAACTAACCTTGCTAATTGATCATATGCTATCTCTTCAATATTTCTATATTCATGTGAAGTACGAAAACCATCAAAAAAATGAATAAAGGGCAAGTGACCGGATATGGCGGAAAGATGCGCCACACACCCCAGATCTAAAGCTTCCTGTGCATTGGCAGAGGCCAATAATGCTGCTCCTGTCTGACGACAAGCCATGACATCCTGATGATCACCGAAAATTGAAAGAGCATGTGTGGCTAAAGCCCTGGCAGCGATGTGTAAAACGCCGGGCAATAATTCCCCTACCATTTTATAGATATTTGGTATCATCAGCAACAGCCCTTGAGAAGATGTAAAGGTTGTAGTCAATGCGCCAGCTTCTAATGATCCATGCATTGCTCCGGCGGCTCCAGCTTCAGACTGCATTTCTACAACCCTGATAGGTTGTCCGAAGATATTGGTTTTACCTTTAGCAGACCACTCATCGGCTAATTCTGCCATCGGTGAAGATGGCGTAATGGGATAAATAGCAGCAACATCAGTGAATGCATAAGCAGCATAAGCTGCAGCATGGTTTCCATCTATTGTAACTTTTTTCGACAAAATATCACCCTCGTTTATTCTTTATTGTTATGTTTTATTATTTGAAATACCCGGTTTATCTATACAATAAAATAAAGCAGTCCTAATAATCAGGACTGCTTTATTACAACGCTTGTCTCGACAAACTACCTCAGTAATTAGGATATTATTTTATATAAAATTGAGCTTAGTTTAATGTGAATTATCGGTTTGATTGAAGGAAGCCGGTTGAGGATTTTGCAACTCACCAAAGAATTTACCCGGTGTAGAAAGATCAAAATAAAGCTTAGAGTCTTCGGTTACTCCCCAATCTCTTTGTGAACCGGTGTCTTTAATACGATTGAAGGCTTCTCTAAACATAGTATTATGAGCCTCTTCACGATTTAAAAGAAAATCTATGGTTTCTCTAACTCCGCTGTCGTGGATTTGACGGTGCAGATATTCATATACGACTTTTGCTCTTTGCTCGGCTGCAATATTAGAAAGCAGGTCTGCAGCCAAATCGCCTGTAGAGTTGATATAAGTGGCATTCCATGGATAGCCTGATGCATTGGTAAGTCCTGGAGTCAGACCTGTAAATACATGTGCTTCAACATTTCCAATGGTTGCATCTTGAGCATTAAGATCATGGCCATTAAGCAGATTGATAGTTGTTGCAACCATTTCCATATGGCTAAGTTCTTCAGAAGCAATATCTAAAAACAGATCTTTGATAGCAGGATCTTTGATTCGAAAACTTTGTGTTAAATACTGCATAGCAGCTTTTAATTCACCGTTACCTCCGCCTAATTGCTCCTGTAATAATACTGCATAATTTGGATTCGGCCTATCAACTCTTACCGGGTGAAGTAGATTTTTATCATGTTTAAACATAGAATTACTCCTTTTGTTCAATAGAATATAAATAATTTTCTCTCAAATTTAGTTTATTATTCATATTTGCTAATCTATACATCAAGGTTAATATCTATACATCAAGATTAATAATTAAGAAGTCTAATTTTTTATATCTCTAATATTAAAAAAGTCAGTTAGAAAAATATAACATATCTTTTTTAATTTCGGGAAAAATAAACTTACTAATATTAATTTTGGAATTTTGGAGGACTCACATGAAAAGAACAAGATTTTTCTGGGGAGTTTTGGCCGGCCTGGTTGGCGGAATTGCTGCGGCTATGATTCTTTGGGGCTCTTGGTTATTACCAACTCTCGGTTTATTGCTTACAAAAGTAGATCTAATTAGAGGATTTGTAGTAATGCTCGTTTTAGGAGCCATTGGTGGTGGTATATATTCATTATTTGCCCGCAGATTATCCGGGAAAATATCCACAACAATAATTAGTGGTATTATCTTAGGAGTGGTTTTCTGGGTAATCGGAGTCCTGATGCTTATTCCGATATTACTAGGATTTCCTACTCAGTTAGCTAACCCCCTAGAGCATTGGACACCTCTTATTGCCTTTATAATTTATGGTGTGATAACAAGTTTGATTTATAGTAGAGTTAAGTTGAAAAGAGCTAAATATCGATATGCATATGCAATCGTAGTTATGGCATTTGCTATTGTACTGACTCCCATAATGTTATATGCAGCTAAAAATACCACTTCGAATTTATTGGATCTACCAAATGGATATCATGCAGAAGTTGTTGCTAAAGGCTTCACCTTTCCAACAAGTATTGCTATCAAGGATCTAGATAATATTTATATTGCTGAAGCCGGATATTCTTATGGCCCCAAAACAGCAGAGGCCAGGATTTTGCTTATCAAAGGTAACGGTAATGTAACTGAGGTCGCTAGCAATTTTGAAGGGCCTATTAATGGGTTGTTTTATAAAGACGAATATCTTTACGTATCTCATCGTGGTAAAATCACACAACTAAACCTTACCACTAATAAAAGAAGAGATCTGATTGATAATTTGCCTTCTTTAGGTGATCACCAAAACAATGATTTGGTTTTTGGATCAGATGGAGCATTATATTTCGGACAAGGTACTGCTACAAATGCAGGTGTAGTGGGTGACGATAATTTTGTATACGCCTGGGCGGATAGATATCCTGATTTTCACGATATTCCATCAAGAGATTTTAGTCTGACCGGAGAGAATTATACATCTTTGGATTTAAGCACAGTAAACCCTGTAGATAGTGAAATTACAGGTGCTTTTGCCCCTTTTGGAACTACCAATGAAAAAGGTAAGATCGTCAAAGGCCAGATTCCCGCAAACGGAGCTATTCATAGAATAGATATAAAAACCGGAGAAGTAAGTATTTTTGCGGATGGATTAAGAAACCCCTACGGACTAGCTGTGTCACCAGAGGGAGACATTTATGCTACAAATCTGGGATATGATGATAGAGGTTCTAGAGCTGTCAAGAACTCTCCCGACTGGGTAGTAAAAATCAAAAAAGGGGCATGGTACGGCTGGCCGGATTATGCAGGTTTATTACCTTTGAGTGATGAGCAATTTGCATCCGATAGAGGAATTAATCGCAATCCTCTTATCGCCAACCCCCCACCAGTGGAAGCACCCGTAGCCACCTTACCTCAGCATTATTCACCTATGAAACTTGCCTTTGCACCCCAAGGCTTTGGAATAGATGGTATATTTGTCAGTATTTTCGCAGATGGGGAGCCCTTAACCGGGAATATGCAGATGCAAAACCCCACAGGGGTGATAGTTGTAGATCCATCAGATGGAAGTTATCAGTGGTTTCTTAAGAATAAGCACAGACAAAAGGCCGGCAGACTAGGCGATGGGTTAAAAAGAGTTATTGATACAAAGTTTTATGATAATAGTTTATATATTTTAGATTTCGGTCTGCTTGAGTTTACTAATATGGCTCCCAATGCTATCCCCAATACAGGTGTTTTATGGAAAATTGTAAAAAAATAATATTTATAGTTTGACGAACCCCAATAATTATATCCTTCTACTTGAACTATAAAGCCTTTTAGACAATAGTTTTAAAAGGCTTTTCGCTTTCT
>JBMNOA010000055.1:0-8111 GCA_050942825.1 Bacillota bacterium | reverse complement strand
CCATTAGTCTAATCATTACCCTAGTAAAATTTTAATTTTAAAGTTTTATATCAGGAGGGTTAACTCAAATGGCTTATGTCTGTCTTGTGGTTGCAGTGATTGGTATAATAGCCCTTTTGGTTGCTTTTGTGTTGTCCAAGCTTATTGGAACAGTTGATGCCGGAACAGAACGGATGAAAGAGATTGCAGCAGCTATCCATGCTGGTGCAATGGCTTTTTTAGGCCGCCAATACAGGACGCTTATTATTTTTATTATTTGTTTTGCTGCGATTATATCTATAGTAGGTTTTATTACTCCAGGTGCCGAGAGTTTACAGCCGGCTACGGCTATTACTTTTGTTATAGGCGCTTTTTGTTCTATTATGGCCGGTAATATTGGCATGCGTGTAGCTACCAAAGCTAATGTTCGTACTGCCCATGCTGCTGCAACAAGCGGATTGAACAAAGCTTTAAGCGTGGCCTTCTCCGGCGGCGCGGTGATGGGCATGTGTGTCGTAGGTTTGGGGCTTTTGGGTCTTAGTATTGTTATAATGCTATTCCCCAACCAAAATTCTATTATCAACGGTTTTGCGCTGGGGGCTTCTTCCGTAGCTCTCTTCGGCCGTGTGGGCGGAGGTATCTATACCAAAGCCGCCGATGTCGGTGCCGATCTGGTAGGCAAGGTGGAAGCTGGTATTCCCGAAGATGATCCTCGTAACCCTGCGGTTATTGCTGATAATGTTGGTGATAATGTTGGCGATGTGGCAGGTATGGGTTCAGATCTTTTTGAATCTTATGTTGGTTCTATTGTAGCAGCTATTGCTTTGGGTGCGGCTATGGCTATCGGCGCTAACGGAGAAGGTGTGATGGCGCCTTTGCTGATTGCCGGAGTAGGCATTATTGCTTCTATTGTCGGCACTTTTTTTGTAAAAACCAAAGAAGGCGGCAACCCACAAAAGGCTCTTAATATTGGTAATATGGTAGCTATTATCATAACTGTTATTGGCACTTTTATCGTCACAAATAGTTTATTGCCTGAAAGATTTACAGTAAACTTTTTAGGCTTAGAAAAAACTTATACTTCCACCGGTGTTTTCATCTCTACTCTGGCTGGTTTATTCGTTGGTTTTGCTATCGGCAAAGTAACAGAATACTATACATCTGCTGCTTATAAACCGGTACGGAATTTGGCCAAGTCTTGTCTCACCGGTACATCTACCAATATAATTACTGGTCTGGCTACAGGTATGGGTTCCACAGTTTTGCCCATTTTATTAGTGGTAGGCGGTATTTTGGTGGCCTTTCAATTCTCAGGCCTTTATGGTATAGCTTTGGCTGCTGTGGGTATGCTATCTACTACCGGTATGGTAGTGGCGGTTGATGCTTACGGTCCTATTTCCGATAATGCCGGCGGTATTGCGGAGATGGCTAATTTGGATAAGCAAGTGAGAAAAATTACTGATAGTTTGGATTCTGTCGGTAATACTACAGCCGCTATTGGCAAAGGGTTTGCCATCGGTTCCGCCGCTTTAACGGCTTTGGCTCTGTTCTCTGCTTATACACAGGCCGTGCATCTTGATATTATCAATGTTTTAGATCCTAAAGTCGTTGCAGGGTTGTTCATTGGTGGTATGCTGCCTTTCTTATTTTCTTCTTTAACTATGCAAGCAGTGGGCAGAGCTGCTTCTGCTATGATCGAGGAAGTACGCCGTCAATTCAAAGAGATTCCGGGGTTGCTGGATGGAGCAGCTAAACCGGATTATGCGCGCTGTGTGGATATCAGCGCTAAAGCAGCCTTGAGGGAAATGGTTTTGCCTTCTGTCTTAGCGGTGGTAGTGCCGATTGTGGTTGGCTTGATTCCCGCTTTAGGCAAAGAAGCTTTGGCCGGTGTTTTGGCCGGCACATTAGTCACTGGTTTTCTGATGGCCATTATGATGGCTAATGCCGGCGGTGCTTGGGATAATGCTAAAAAACATATCGAAGAGGGCCATTTTGGCGGCAAAGGCTCGGATGCTCATGCCGCCGCTGTCAACGGTGATACCGTAGGCGATCCTTTTAAGGATACTTCTGGTCCATCCCTAAATATCCTCATCAAATTAATGACGATTATTTCTTTGATATTTGCACCTTTGTTTTTAGGATAGAGCTTAAAAGTCGGGCGAAATAACGTCCGGCTTTTTAATAGATAAAGAGGTTTTTTAATATGCAAGAAATTTATTTTGATAATAGCGCTACTACTAAAGTTGCGCCCGAGGCAATAACGGCAGCGGCGATAGCTATGGAAACTGATTATGGCAATGCTTCTTCCTTGCATAGCAAAGGCTTAGCCGCTTCTCGCAGGTTATCCCAGGCCAGAGAGGTTATGGCTGCTATTTTGGCTGTACCTGCCAGAGAGATTTATTTTAATTCTTGCGGCAGCGAGGGTAATAATACCGTTTTGTTTGGTATTGCAAATGCCTACGGCAAAAGGGGCAAAAAGATACTCATTTCCGCCATTGAGCATCCTTCTGTGATTGAGCCGGCCAAAATATTGGCACAAAGGGGCTTTACGATAGAAGAGATAGCTGTTAATAGAAAAGGTTATGTAGATCTGTCTGATTTGGAGGCCAAATTGACTGCTGATACGATATTAGTCAGTTGTCAGCAGGTAAACAATGAAACAGGTGCTATACAACCTTTGACAGAGATCGGCCTTTTGATCAAAGCCCTAGCCAAGCAGGCTTTCTTTCACATCGATGGCGTGCAGGGGTTTGCAAAACTGCCTGTAGATCTGGCTGCCTGGCGGGCTGATCTTTATACGGCCAGCGGCCATAAAATTCATGGGCCTAAGGGGATCGGTCTGTTATGGATCAAAGGCGGAGTCAGGGTTACACCTTTGATCTATGGGGGCGGGCAGGAAAATAATCTGCGCTCCGGAACAGAGAATATACCCGCTATTGCTGCTTTTGCTACTGCTGCCCGCTTAGCCGCTGATAATAGAGATGCTAATGCCCTAAAAATGAAGGAGGTCAGGGATACACTGTGGCAGGAGCTAAAAGAGCTTGTGCCGGAAGCAGTTTGCAATACTGATTTGGCAGGAAATGCTGCCCCGCATGTGCTAAATGTCAGCTTCCCTCAAGCCAAAAGCGAGGTGCTTTTACACTATCTGGAGGCACAAAAGATTTATGTTTCTTCCGGGTCAGCCTGCCATAGCAATAAAAATACGGCTTCTCATGTGCTGTTAGCCATGGGAATAAGAAAAGATTTGGCCGATTGCAGTTTAAGATACAGTTTTTGTCCGCAAAATACAGTAGAGGAAGCTAAAACAGTCGCCGTGGCGACAGCACAAATAGTAAAAGAAGTGCGCCGCTTTAGCGGCTCTAAGAAATAGGAGATAATATGGGAAAATTATTGCTGGTCCGTTATGGAGAATTAGGCCTTAAAGGCAAAAACAAAAGTAAATTTATCAATCGTTTGGCGAATAATATCCGAAAAGCTTTATCAGATTTACCAAAAAGGCAGATACGTGCCACTTGGGGACGAATCTGGATAGAAACCATGGATGATGAATATTTGGTCATTCCCCGCCTGCAGCAAGTGTTTGGCATTTATTCGATCTCTCCCGTGGTGGAAACGGGTAAAAGTTTGGATGAGATCGCTAAGGCAGCTTTAGAAGTACTAAAGACGGCTTTGCCGGCGGGTGGTTCCTTTAAAGTAGAAACCAAAAGAGCGGATAAAACCTATCCTATGCTATCTATAGAAATATCCCAGCATATCGCTGGCAGGCTTTTTGATCAAATCGATGAGCGCTATGTAGCTGATATGCACCACCCAGACAGAGTGATCGATATCGAAGTGCGTCAGGAAGGTGCTTATGTCTATGGTCAAGTGATACCGGGGGCCAAAGGATTGCCGGTAGGCTCCAGCGGCAAAGCGCTTTTGCTGTTGTCAGGCGGTATCGATAGCCCGGTGGCGGGCTGGATGGCTATGAAAAGAGGAGTGACTCTGGAGGCCATTCATTTCCATAGCTTTCCTTTCACCGGTCAGCAAAGTAAAGAAAAAGTACTTGATCTGTGCAAAATACTGGCTCATTGGCAAGGAGCGCCAATTAAATTGCATATTGTGCATTTTACTGAGATCCAAAAGGCCATTCGTGAACATACCAGTGAGGACTATACCATTACTTTGTTGCGCAGAATGATGTTCCGTCTGGCGGAAAAAATTGCCCATAAAGGAAATGCTTTAGCCTTGTTGACAGGAGAAAGCATTGGGCAGGTTGCAAGCCAGACCTTGGAAAGCATACAGACCATCAATGATGTGATCAATATACCGGTTTTGCGTCCTCTGATTGGTATGGACAAAGAAGAAATCGTGAAAATATCACAGCAAATTGAGGCTTTTCCCATTTCGATCAGGCCTTATGAAGATTGTTGTACCATCTTTTTGCCAGCATACCCCAAAATCCGTCCACGTATAGATGAAGCAGAAAAGCTGGAAGAAAAATTAGCTATACCAGCCTTATTGAACGAGGCTTTGGAAAAGACAGAAACGCTTGTCATTGAATAAAATATTAAAATAGCTATGGCCGGCCGGCAGACTTTTTTTATAGTTATCAAAATAGCCTAACTTAGCATTGATTGGAGTTACAAGGTATATATCTATGTGGGCTGTACCATAATAAAAGTAAAAAAGGATAAAAAATGGAAAAAGTATTACAAACTATAAAATCGCTGATAGGTCATGATTATATACCGTCTGATCTTAAATGGTTTGTCTCGCAAACTCCTTTTGAAAAAGAAGAGGTTTTTTTGGCTTTGGAAAAATTGACAGCGGCCGGGGAACTGATCACCAAACCACGAGGCAAAAAAGAGTATTATTACAAGCCGCAGCAATTAGGCTATTATAAAGGCAGAATTCAACAAAGCGGCAAAGGCTATGCTTTTTTGTTGCTGGGTGAGAATGAGGAGGACATTTTTATCCCGCCCCATGAATTGCACGGCGCCTGGCACAATGATGAGGTTCTGGTACAATTGAAATCCAAACCGCATGAAAAAAACAGTGGCTTTGCCGCTGATTCTTGCGGCAGAAGACGAGAAGGACAAGTGGTCAAAATTACCGAAAGGGCCAACAGCCGTGTTGTCGGCACTTATAAAAAAGGTCTTTTATACCCCGATGATAAGAAGTTGATTGAACCTGTATATATTGGTAAATGTACTGCTAAAAGTGGTGACCGAGTAGTTGCTCATATTGTTTCCTGGTCTACTGATGAAAACCGTTCCCCTAAAGGTAAGATCGTAGAAATTTTTGGTCATGAGGGAGACAAAGGTCTGGATACTCTTGCTATCATCAAAAAATATGACTTGCCGCTGCAATTTTCCGAGCAGGTTTTACAAGAGGCAGAAAAAACTGCTGTTATTAGGCCTGAGGATAAAGAAGGCCGCCGGGATTTTCGCTCTCAGGTGCTGGTTACCATTGATGGCGCGGATGCTAAGGATCTGGATGATGCGGTATCCTTGCAACGCTTACCCAATAATAATTGGTTGCTGGGTGTGCATATCGCTGATGTGGCTCATTATGTGCGAGCCAATGCCCCGCTAGACAGAGAGGCTGCCGCCAGAGGCACCAGTGTATACCTGCCTGATTTAGTCATACCGATGCTGCCCAGGGCACTTTCTAATAATATTTGCAGCCTTAATGTTAGTGAGGATCGCCTAGCCATGAGCTGTATTATGGAAATAGATAGCGGTGGACATGTTGTGAAGCATGAGATTTCTCAATCTTTGATCAATGTGCGCAAGAGACTCTCTTATGAAATGGTCAATGCTGCCTTGGTTGAGGGTGATACTGTGGCGCAAGAGGAGCTAAAAGATTATCTAGGTTTACTCTCTGATATGGCGCAGCTCAAAGATATTCTACGCCAAAGACGGATGGCAAACGGGGCCATTGATTTTGACTTTCCCGAGACCAAGGTTATCGTTAATGATGATGGTGAGATAATAGATATCAAAAAACGTGATCAGGGCTTGGCCGAGCAGATGATTGAGGAGATGATGATCTGTGCTAACAAAACTGTGGCCGAGGCCTATTTTGCTTTGGATGCACCGTTTATTTATCGTGTGCATGAGCCTTTCGCCATGGATTATCTGCCACAGATCAATGCACTTTTAGCACCTTTTGGTTATGCTATCAATGCCACAGGACGCAAGATCAAGCCTCAGGCAATACAGGCCATCTTAAACGAAGTCCAAGGTAAGCCGGAAGAGCGTATAATCTCTATTTTACTGCTGCGTTCGATGAATCATGCCCGCTATGCTACAGAGGCCTTAGGCCATTTTGCACTGGCTATGCCGTATTATTCACATTTCACTTCGCCGATCCGCCGCTATCCTGACTTGCTAATTCACCGTGTGATTAAAGCCCATTTAGCCAAAGGGCCCTTAAAGAAGCAAACACGTGATTCCTGGCGTCGGCAATTGACAGAGCAGGCTATCGATTGTTCCCTCAAAGAAAGGCAGGCCGAAGAGGTAGAAAGACAAGTCGTAAAGGCCAAATGTTGTCAATATATGAAGCAGAGAATCGGTCAATTTTTTGATGGCCATATCTCGGGCGTTATCGGCTATGGCCTGTATGTAGAATTGGAAAACAGTATTGAGGGCTTGATCAGAGTTTCCAATATGGACGATGATTATTATGAATATGATGAAAAAAAACACACCCTTACCGGCCGCAGGACGGGTAAGGTGTATCGATTAGGTGATCCAATCAGAATTCAGGTTTATGATGTTGATGATGAAAATATGTATATAGATTTTCTACCTGCTAATATTAATTATCATTAATCAAATTATCATTTTTCGTTATTGACTTTTGTCATTAATATGCTATAATAATATATCCTTGATGGGAAAAATAAAAAAGCTAATAGCGACCATAGGTGCATTTATGCCAACAGAAAAAATTAAGATCATAACTGAAAATCGCAAAGCACGCCATGAGTATCATTTTATTGAGACTTTTGAAGCGGGTTTGGAACTGCAAGGCACAGAGGTTAAATCTTTGCGCAATGCTAAAGCCAGTATTCAGGAAGCCTATGCCAAGGTAGCAGATGGCGAGGTTTTTCTCTATAATATGCATATCAATCCTTATGAAATGGGTAACCGCTTTAATCATGAGCCAAAACGTCCCAGACGTTTGCTTTTGCATAAAGCTGAAATCAAGCGCATTTATGCCAAAGTCAGGGAAAAAGGCTTTACTTTGATACCTGTCAAGGTCTATTTCACGCATGGTATGGCTAAATTGGAATTAGCTTTGGCCCAGGGCAAAAAGCTCTACGATAAGCGTGATGATTTAGCTGTCAAAGAGGCCAAACGAGATATTGAACGCAGCTTCAAGGAGAAACAAAAGTTATTTTGACATGGGGGTGTATTGGTTTCGACGGGGGAAGAATTGGCAACAGTAGCGAGCCGGGATTCCATCTACCCGTTAAACGGTGGGAACTTCTTTTGAAGTGCCAAAAAACCTAGTTTAGCTTTAGCAGCTTAATCTGCTAACCCTTTACCCACTTTGTTTGTGGGGTGGGATAAAGGGTCATAAACACAATCTACCTTGCCTGGTTATCCCTGGCCCGGCAGGGGAAATTACAAGGGATAGCGAAACGATAGGTTGTTTGTGACCGATCGTCAAGCGAAATCTAAAGCATAAACTGCGCTCGGAGAATCTGTTGTGGGTTTTCCTTCGGACCGGGGTTCGACTCCCCGCACCTCCACCAAAAGTAATACCATCAATTGATAAAAAGCATTTTATTGGTTGGTGGTTTTATTTTGCCATGAAAAGGCTTCAAGCAAGGGTTTTCTGATTTGTGGGAGTCGCTTGTTTTAAGTTTATGTCATTCCATATTAAGTTTTTACAATGAACGCAAACTTTGGTGCGGTAAGTGTTAGTTATAATCGTTTGACATTAGCCTAGGGGGTGCATTTTTTAGGTAAATCGTTTGACAGTTGAGATAATCGTTGAACATTTAAAATTTCGATTGATTTGTTTCCTTAAACCTAACATGTTGAGACCGTAGTATTGATGTCAAGGCGCAGGGACTGAAGTGTAAAAGAACCCGGTAATCAAGCCATTTTCGGGATTCGTGTTGTTCAGGACGGCTT
>JBMNOA010000014.1:0-38653 GCA_050942825.1 Bacillota bacterium | reverse complement strand
AAAAGCTTTCCCAAATTAGGGAAAGCTTTTTTATTATAATTATTTTGTTAATTAATTATGAATTAAGCGGCTGAGGCTTCATCTGCCAGTTCTTTTTTTCTTTTTCCCGGACCGGTTTCTTTTAAAGCAAAAGCAGCTATAATAGCAAGTATATGGGAAAATCCTAGGATCAGAACACTCCATTTATAGCCATATGCCAATTGTACTACTTCATCCGTTACACCATTTGCAACAACACCGGCTATTAATGATGTAGCAATAAGACCACCTACAACCGGCATAATGAAACCGGCAGCAAAACCGGCGGACATGAATACGGAATAGGAAGCTGCCACTTTGGAAGCACTAGTTCCCGGGATTTCTGTAGGCACGAGGAACATAGGAGGCATCCAACCGCCATTACCAAGACCAAAGAGTGCAATACCGAAAATAATAGCTGATACCGAAACATCAGCACCTAAGCAAGCAATTAAAACACCAATTAATTTCAAAAACTGACATACAACAATTACCGGTTTACGCTTACCTGTTACGTTAATAATAATACCACCGAGAATTACACCAATAACACCAAAGGCCGGGAAGGCAATGGCTGCCCATGTACCGGCTGTTAATTCATCCATACCGCCGGCTGTCATCAGCCAAAGCGGTAAGACAGTTGCTATGTACATATACATGGTGAAGTCACAAATAAAGGCAATTAATATACATCTAACTTGGTTGGTCCCTAAAGCCCATTTAACAACATTAATTTTTTCTTCAGTTTGCACAATACCTAAGTATTTTTCTTCCTCCGTAGCAATATCAATGTTGTCAACATCTTTTCTTACTGCAACAAGCCAGATAATCAAAACGGCAAGGGTGATAAAACCCGAGAATCCATGACCAAAGATCCAATTGTCTGCTGATTGTGCAATAGCCGGGAAAAGAGTAAAACTGATTAAGGCACCAAAAAGTGGGAACATACCGTTCAAGGTTGTCATAATACGGCGGCTTTTAGGTCTATACCATCTCATAATGGCCGACCCCAATGCGGGAATTGCAAGACCGAACCCAAAACCATAAATAGCACGACCAACAAGATACATACCATAACCGGCCGGAGACAGGAATACTATTAAAATTCCCGCTGTATTTAATAACATAGCTATGGTAAATAGATTTCTAGTGCCGATTTTTTGTTCCAAACCCGTTCCAATAAAAGTTGCAGGAATAGTAATCAACAAAAATAAGGACATCGATAAGTTAGCTAATGCTTGGTCCGTCGTAGGATTCATTGCAAAATACTCAAATATAGAAGCCATAAAGGGTGCTGGACTGGAATTGTGAGAATAAGATATTAATAAGCCGATAACGATAAGTGCTGCCATTAAAGAAATAGGGAATTTTTTTCCCTTTAACTTTTGATCCAGTAACTTATCAAATGGTAATTTTTCAAATGATGATTTATCAGTTGATTTTTCCAATACGTTCAATATCATAACCACCTTTCCTTGTAGATTAATAACAAATAATTGTATTGATATTAATATATATGCACTCGCTTAGATGACATTACCTCAAGGAATAATACTCTAAAAATTTTTTAGCCAATACACTACTAAAATAAATATAAATTTCTAACCATAATTTATGCATAAATAATACTGATAATAATTGCTATTTTTCCGATAAAACCAAATATAGGATTATTCATCATTATTCAGTCATAAACCACCTCCTTGTTATGCAGTCGGTCGACCAGTCAAATCTAATGAAAAAGAAAATAGCAACTATGTTAATAACTTAATTGCCACAATAATTATGCATATTTTACCATAATATAATTGCCATTGCAAGAATATTTTTAATAATATTTTAATTTATATTTTAAAAATTCAAACGAATAATTTTTATTTTTTTTGAATATAAAATAAAAACTTCTCATAATATGAGAGGTTTTTTGTTATATTGGGAGCATCAGAACAATACAAAATATTTAATAAAAATAAATGTTAGTGGGTGCCTGTAGTTTTTTTTAGGCTTAAATTAATTTATTAATATTATAAAATTTTCTGCATAAATAAAAACTATCTCCAACATCAATATATTATTATGAGCTCCAAAATATGATAAAAATTATTTCTATTTTGCTAATAATTTATTTAAATTTAATGTACCACTATCATCCAATACCAAACTGCTCCATGATTTTTCTATAGCATAATCACTGATTTCAAAATATAAGCAAAGCAGTATCCCCTGCTCTGTCAATTGTTGTTCTACTTGAGAAAAAAGCTCAAGTTTATTTTTTTCACTGGCATCATAGGCTGAATTTAATATACTGGTCCATGATCCGTCACCAATTACCCCTTGATAGCGGGAATCAACAACTTCTGAAAAGAATATGTCCAATCCGCCCCCTTTATCTGAAAAAGTACCTAAATAGAAGGAAGCATCGCCTTGGCGTATAGCTGTTCTAAGCTCTCTATAAGATAAAGATTTGACCGTCAGCTTGCAGCCTATTTTAGATAAATCGCTTGCTACCTTTTTAGCGATCTTAATATCTTCCACATTAGGGCCGCAAAGTAGAGTCAGGGAAGGCAATCCTGAACCATTGGGATAACCCGCTTCAGCTAATTTGTTAATGGATGTTTGCGTATCATAACCTCTGGCAGGAGCATCAGGGGAAAGATTATACCAATAACTGCAAAGCCCCTCCGCAGGACAAATACCAAAACCGTTTCTCACCTGATTTACTATATCATTTCCGGATATGGCGGAAAAAACAGCCCTACGCAATTCCTGATTATTGAAAGGCGCTTTATTGGGATTAATGACCAAATATCGAATCAAACGTACCGGCTTTTGTATTTGGATAAAGCCTGCTATATTGATACCTTCAGAAGCATCTCCCGAAAGGGCATTTTGAACAACATCGATAGTTCCAGCTTCCATTTTTACCATACCATCTTTAGGAGGTATGTTTTGTAATAATTCGATGCGCTCAATATGAGAGCTGTCCATAAAATATTCTTCAAACATACCTAGAGCAACACTTTTGCCTTCCAAATATTCACCTAAGCTAAAAGGACCCGTCCCGGACGGCAAAGGGTAAGCCTCTTCATCAGTAGAAGCAAGTGCAAAATTAGCTCCATGCTGTACTAGCTCATTCCTATCTAGGACAGATGCTGCCGGCATAGCTAAATATGTCAAAAAATTTTCTTGGGGTTTTATCAGAGTTATCTTCAATGTATAAGGATCTACTACCTCAATTCCGCTGAGAGTCTTACTTTCATCTTGCAAGACTTCATCTGCACCTTTGACATTAGTAAAAATATAAGAAGTGGGAGTGGCTAAGCGCAAGATCCTTTCAAAAGAGAATTTGACATCATCTGCCGTCATCTCTTTGCCATTATGAAATAAAACTCCCTTTCTTAAATAAAAAGTATATATCAATCCATCAGAGGATACTTGCCATGCATCAGCCAATTCAGGGGTAATTTCACCATCATGTATATCAACCAAACAGGAATAGACTAAATCCGACAACAAAAGCTCCCCATCCGATTGGGCATAAGCCGGATCTACTGTTTGGATCTGAGTAGAAAGGCTTAAATGTAAAATGCCGTTATGTAGCGGGGTGTTTTCTACAGGGGGATCATTTTCACAAGCAAACAATAATATTGTCGCTATACATAATAATATTATAATGAAAATTTTACGCATCTTTTACCTACTTTTTTAAATTCTTTATTAGAATAAACTCAATTTAATAATAATCTTAACATATTCCTTATACATTTAAATTTTCCTGGTAAAAAATTAAACTGTTATATTAAAAAATCAAATTATTATAACGAATATAACTTTGCATACTTTTCTCTGCTTTTATTAACTGATTGTAAAAAAGCTGCGGTTTCGCTAAAAGGGATGTCTGCAGCATTGGCAAAAGATCCATCCCAAGATCCTTCCTGCAGCCAATTATTGACATTTTGCTGGCCAGCATTATAAGCGGCTATAGCAGCGGCAATATTGCCGTAATAATAAGTATCGGATAACCAGTTGAGATACCATGCGCCCATCATTATATTGGCGCCGGGATCCCAAACATCATTGACGGGATCATAATCAAAAGGCGCCTGCTTGCAAATCCAGCTTGCAGTGTCAGGCATTAATTGCATTAAACCTTGTGCTCCGACAGAGGAAAGGGCATCTTTATTAAAACCGCTTTCTTCTTTAACCACTGCAAAAAGCAAATTTACGTCTATATTATTTGCCTCAGCAGCTATTAGTATTTCTTCATAATAATGATCAGGATAGATTAATTGACGAGCTATTTCATCTTTTGTAATAAAAAATATAATCAAAAGAACAATAATTATCACAATCATCGATGCTGCTTTGTTCTTTTTATTATGTCGTTTGTTCATGCAATTTTTTTATCCTTTCGCATAAATCTTTTGGCATTCATCATATAGGTCATATATTTTTTGACGCAAATCATTTACACTTTGTTCATTATAAATAATTTTATCTGCCAATTTCATTTGCTCTTGCGGCAGCATCTGAGATGATAATCTTTTTTCTATTTCTTGTTGGCTCAGATTATCTCTATTCTTTAGGCGAGACAAAAGAAGCTCTTTGCCAGCCACTACCAACCAAATTTCATCTACCAGATCTGTAAATTCACTCTCTAATAAAATTGCCGCTTCCAAGACTATCACAGATACACCCTTTTTTTGCCAAGCCAAAATTTTTTTTTGCGCCTCTTCATACAAATAAGGGTGGGTTATAGAATTTAATAATTCACGGCTTTTTTGATCACTGAAAATCTTTTCGGCCAACATTCTTCTATTAATATTCTTATCAGGCAGAAGATATGCTTGTCCAAAGGCAGAGACAATCTTTTGCCATGCCGGCTTATGCGGCATAACAATATCTCTGGCTATTTTATCGGCATCAATTATAGCGGCGCCTTTCTCTTCAAGATATTTTGCAGCCAGTGATTTTCCCGAACCAATATTGCCTACTAAACCTATAACTACCATTTTATCACCTTCTCAAAAGCAAATTATCTTATTGACAAATTTTCCACACAGCTAGGCAAATTATTAAGATTCCCGGCAAATAATTAAAAACCTTCTCCATTAAACTTTTTTTATTATTTACCAACAATCTGCGAAATTTCCTGCCGATCAGTAAAGCAAAAACTAACAAGGCTCCCATAATAAATAAAGATACTACTACGGTCAGGACAATAGGCAAACCAGCCAAGGAAGCAGCAAATCCTCCCCCAACCGCATCAAAGGCCATAGCCATGCCTAGGGCCCAAGCGCCGGCATTTTCTACTTTTTCTACAGTATGACCATTACTTATTCTTTTTGCTGCTCTCTCTGGTTCATGCAGCACTTGAATAGCATAAGGTAAAAAGGGGACTCGCAAATAGAATAAAAGTGGATTTTTGGCCTGTTGGGCTAATTTTTCGTTTTTTATCCTCTTTCTTTCGGCATCTTCGTCTAGTTGTTCTCTATAGGCCTCCACAATTTTCCAAATACCTAATGCTGCCAATAAAGAAGCCGCAATAACAGAAATATGTGAGGGGGATAAATAAGCGGCAATAAAATCTCCAGCCAACATAAAAAGCAGTAACAGCACTCCGGAAAAAGCCGTTACTATTATAATAGAGCGTCCGGGCAATATGATATTTTTTATTCCGTACGATATGCCGACCAAAAAACTATCCATGCTGATAGCAAGAGCAAAAACCAGCACCATTATTAATGTCAAAAGAACCGCCCCCCGCAATACAATTATTATAATATATTAACGAAAGGCTTAAGAGGTGCTTTTACTTCTGACAATTGGGGCAAAACACACTGCCGCGGCCGGCTATTCTTTGTTTAATGAGGGTGGAACCACAACGGAAACAGGGTTTTCCCTCTCTGCCATATGCTAACAGATATGCCATATTGCCGCCCTTTTTCCCCTCTCCATCCACATAATCGCTGAATGTTGTACCTCTGTTTTGTATCGCATTCTCCAATACCTGAGGTATAACCTCAGCCAGTCGATCCCAATCACTGTCCCACAGCTCCATAACTTTACGCCAGGGAGCAATTCCCGCAGCAAAAAGGGCCTCGTCGACATAGATGTTACCTAATCCGGCAATCACAGTCTGATCCAAAAGCGCCTGTTTGATATTGATCTTTCTTTTAGCCAGCACTTCTTTCAGATACTGAGCAGAAAAATCAGCACTCAAGGGTTCCAATCCCAAACGGGACATACCGGTAAAATCATCAATTTCGTCCGGCGCAATCAGCCATAAGCAACCAAATCGCCTGATATCTGCAAATCGCAATTGATCTCCATTATTTAAAGGAAAAATGACATGAGTATGTTTTTCTTGTTCTTCATTGGCCATACAATAGACCAAACGCCCCGTCATACGCAAATGCACAGCTAATATATAGTTATCTGTTAGATAAATCAACAGATATTTGCCTCTTCTATCTACCTCTATGATCTCTCTACCCTCTAAGATGCTCTCAAATTCTCTCGGCAAGGGATGTTTAATAATATCTTCACGCAATAATCGTGGCTTGGCAAACTTTTTACCAATCAAAAGAGGCTTGAGAGTTCTTTTTATAGTTTCTACTTCTGGTAATTCAGGCATAAAACACCTCTAATCAATATTTGTCATATTATACCAGTCTTTACCGCCTTTTAAGTCCACTTTGATAGGCACCGATAATACCATGGCAGACTCCATGGTATTTTTTATCAACGGGATCATTATTGCTTTCTCTCGCACAGGTACATCAAAAATCAATTCATCGTGAACCTGCAAAATCATCTTGCTCTCTAAACTATTTTCTTTGATCTTTTGTGCTATATTTATCATAGCGATCTTAATAATATCGGCAGCACTTCCCTGTATGGGAGTGTTGATAGCCATTCTTTGGGCAAAACTACGCAAATTAAAATTACGGCTTTTGAGTTCCGGCAGATAGCGGCGCCGTCCTAAAAGGGTGCTGACATAACCGTCTCTTTCACCTTGCTTAATAGTTTGTTTTTGATAAATATCGACCTTGGGATAACGTGCGAAGTATTTTTCAATATAGGCTTTGGAATCGGCACGGCTAATGCCTAAATCCCTGCTTAAACCATAATCACTAATACCATAGACAATACCGAAATTGACCGCTTTGGCCTGTCGACGCAATTCCCTCGTAACCTGTTCTATAGGCATATCCAGAACCTCAGCGGCTGTTTTGGCGTGGATATCCTCACCATGTACAAAGGCTTCTATAAGCTTTTCATCTTGGGAAACATGGGCCAATATTCTCAATTCTATTTGATTGTAATCACCGGCTATCAGCAAATGATCAGGTTTGGAAGCTACAAAAACCTGACGAATCTGCCTGCCCACTTCCATACGCACGGGGATATTTTGTAAGTTTGGAGCAACAGAAGATAAACGGCCGGTTGCGGTGACAGTTTGCTTGAATGATGTATGGATTTTTCCGCTGACAGGATCGATGAGCTGCCACAGACCATCGGCATAAGTTGATTTTAGCTTGGTATAGGTGCGGTATTCCAATAATTTGACAGCAATAGGGTATGAAGCAGCCAATTGTTCCAATACCTCCGCATCAGTAGAATAACCGGTTTTATTTTTTTTAATCGGAGGGATGGCGAGCTTTTCAAATAATATATATCCCAGCTGCTTGGGGGAATTGATATTAAACTCCTCACCTGCCATATCATATATCTCTTCTGCTAATCTATCGGCCTCTTTAGACAAGATATCAGACATCCGAAGCAATTTATCCCCCTCCACATGGATACCGGCCATCTCCATATCGGATAACACTTGTGCCAGAGGCAGCTCTACCTCCTGATACAGATCATACATACCGTATTCTATTATCTTTGTTTGCAAGACTTCATGGAGAGAAAACAAGACCGAGGCTTTGCGTGCAGCTTCCATAACGGGGTCAATTGCCGGCGCAGGCGTTTCCAGGCCGTTAGCACCAGCCAGAGCGACCACATCATACTGACTTTGGGAAGGATCCAACAAATAAGCGGCTAAAATCACATCCTGAAAATTATCGGACAGCCGATATCCATAATAGGCTAATATTTGAGTCAATTCTTTGCTGTTGGCCGTTACTTTTTTCACAGCAGGATCACTAAAAACATCGGCCAAAGCGGCTATTATCGCTTCCTTTTGGCAAGAAAAATCGATAGCAAAAACGGCTCCGTCCGGCAAGGAGATGCCGCCTGATTTGATCTGTCCTTTTAGAGCTTGGCCCTGCCAATCAAAATAAAAAGCACATGTACCGATGGATTTGATCTTACCGGCCAACTCTTTTATTTTATCCACATCAGTTAATAAAATAGCTGAAAATCCTGTCTCCCCTGGGGAGGTAAAAGATAAATCAGCTTTATTCTCACTGACAATTTTTGTTTTTAATGCCTTTATAAGAGTATTAAATTCCAAACGTTGATAAATAGGCAGTAAGCTTTCCGCATCAATTGATACAAACTTACATTCCTGCCAATCAATCTCTACAGGACATTGTCTGTCTATGGTAGCTAATTTTTTGCAAATATCGACATTGTCTTGATGCTCAGCCAGTTTTTGTCTTAATTTAACGGACCCTACTTGATCTAAATTATTATAAAGATTTTCTACCGAGCCGAATTGCTGTATCAGTTTTAAAGCAGTTTTTTTGCCGACACCCGGAACACCGGAAATATTATCGGATGCATCTCCCATCAAAGCTTTTAAATCAATCAATTGTTGCGGTTTGAGGCTATATTCAGCCATCACTTTTTCTGTATCCCATTTATCAATATTACTAATACCTTTTTTTGTCATATAGGCTATAGTATTTTCGTCAATTAACTGAAGTACATCATTATCTCCGGAAAAAAGCAAAGTTTTTTTCCCCGACTGCTCGGCCTGGCGCGCAAAGGTACCTAATAAATCATCGGCTTCATAGCCTGCCAATTCCCGCCAAAAAATACCGGCAGCCGAAAGCACCTCTTTTAATATTTCAAATTGGTTGCTTAATTCGGACGGAGTCTCTTTACGAGTCGCTTTATAGTCGCCAGATATCTGATTGCGAAAGGTAATACGTCCTTTATCAAAACAAATAATTATGTAATCGGGGTTTTGCTCTGTCAGCATCCTGTTGAGCATAGTCATAAAACCATATACCCCGTTAGTATATTCTCCCAGAGCATTATGAAGTAAGGGCAAAGCATAAAATGCCCTGTGCAGAAGACTGCTGCCATCTATGAGAAGTAATTTTTCCATTACAAACACCTTTCTAACTATTACTCATTTATTTTGTTTCTCTATCATTTATATTATACTGCATCAGATATCAACTGACAAACTCGATTTCCTCCAAATAAAAAAAGCCTTAAGGCTTTTCAATTATGCCAAACCAGTTTGGTCAATTTGTTTCAAATTTGAAAAAGCTTTTATTATATTAATAAAAGCTTTTTACTATGAATTTTTTTTATTTTTCTTTTTTAATCTATAGACAGCAAAAATAACGGCTAATACAGCAATAATCGGCGCTACATAAACGACTCCGACGATGATGCGGGCAAAAATATTGATCAACAAATTTATTCCCGCTACAAAACCGGCAATGATACGGGAATCCAGATTATCCCAACCCGAAGGAGAGATATGTTGATCATATAAAGAAGGCAGGAGCAAATAAACATCTATGGTTGCTAAATCTGTAACTTCTTTTAGATACTTTATCTGTCCAAAAAGAGAATCAATCTCTGCCTGAACACGAGAAAGCTCACTTTCTATCTGAATGATTTCGGAAATACTATCTGTTTTATCGGATAATTGATTCAGACGTTCCTTTTGATCTTTATATTGCTGCAGACGGGCCTCTAAATCTACATACTCCATAGTAACATCCTGACCATAAAAGCTATTGCTCTTAACATTGCCAAGTGCGGTTATTTCCTCTATAGCCTGATCTAGGGAGGTTGCCGAAACCCTGATAGAGATATTGCCACTGGTGATATTACCCGCCTCATCACTATAAGAATTACTAGAAACCATATATCCTTGATATTTTTTTGCTATGCTGTTTATTGCATTGTATACTTCATCAAAACTATGGACTTCCAACTCCATACTGGCATTACGAATAATTTTAGTTTGCGAAGCATTAATTGCGGCTCTACCGTCAACACCACCGGCCAACTTATCTACATCTACACTATCCGCCGGGGCTATTTGCCCTTTCTCCTGATCCAAAGCCTTTTGCTCATTGGCAACATAATCAGTAGTCTGCGGTTGGGAATTCCGGTCCATAGAATCAACTTTGGGAGAATTATCATCCATAGAATAATGGCTATATGATGAACCTTTATCTATATTAGCAGTATTCATATCAGGCATATTCATACTGCCAATAGCCCCTGCTGCAACGATAAAAACAAAAACAGCAGCACTTGCAACGAGACTCTTAAACCAAGTATGCTGATAGATCTTTTTCTTTTTTTGTATATCTAAACCATTAGATATATGGTCTTTAATCTGCTCCGTTTTTGCTTCTGCCAACAAACGCTCATGCAAAGACAGGGCAAAATCTTCAGGAAGAGGGATTTCCGGCATTTTTTTTAAGGCCAAAGAGATAGATTTCATCAATTCTAGCTCTTTTTGTGCCTGAGGTTCTTTTTGACAATATGCTTCAATTTCTAGCTGCTCTTGTTGTGATAAATATCCATCAAGATAGGCAGATAATTGATCAAATAAATCATGCCGATTCATCATTATCCCTCCCTTCAGCAATTTGACTTAATAATTGTGGATAAAGTTCCGCATCAATAAGTATTTTTTTCTTCAAGGCTTTTCTAGCTCGATTGATCCTGGATTTTACCGTTCCGATAGAAATATCCAGAGCATCGGCTATTTCCTTATAGCTAAATGACAGATGCTCTCTCATGATTATTACCAGACGGTATTCCGGAGGAAGATTATTGATCAATGTTTGCAAATAATTTCCTAATTCCCTACTTGCCATAATATCTTCGGGCAATTGAGAATTATCGGCTATTTCTTTAGGCATTTCGCCTGTTTCGGTAATGATATATTCATCAAGCGAGCTTTCCATATGTCGATACTTACGGGATAATTCATCACGGCAAACATTGACTGTTATTCTATAAGACCAGGTAGAAAAAGATGAATCACCCCTAAAGCCTGGCAAGCCTTTATATATTTTTATTATAGCCTCTTGAGCCATATCTGATGCGTCATGGGGGTTACCAAGAAGCCTATAAGCAGTATTATAGATACGTTGCTGATAGGCAGATATCAGTTCTTCGAAGGCTGTGATATCACCATCTTGGCTCCTTTTTATTAATAAATCTTCTTGCAAAGACATTTTTCTTCCCCTTTTTGCTAATTAATATGTTTAATATATTCCATATAAACAAGAAAAAACCTTGCAAATAGAAAATCTTAATGTTTTTTATCGAATATCTTAATAAAATATTTAAAAATATGCTTGCAATATTGCTACTTTCTGTGTAGAATATATCTTGCGGATTAATTTTAACTTTAATCATCAATATGCCGAAGTGGTGGAATTGGCAGACGCGCTGGACTCAAAATCCAGTATGGGCGACCATGTGTGGGTTCAAGTCCCACCTTCGGCACCAACTACGGCCACCATTTATTTGTAAACGTGGCAAAAAGGAGAAGGGATATACCCCTTCTCCTTTTATATTATCTCTTGTTAAACATAACGACCATAAAAAGAATTTAGCATAGATTAATCAAGACCTATTTTGTTACATAAACACTATTTTGATAAGCAAATTTTATTACTCGTATTCGTAATAAAATCAAATGCGTAAAGAAAATATTTACCATCAAAATTTGTCGTATAATAGATTTAGTTATTAATAATAAAACGCTCTGCATCATATTAATAAGTATGACTCGGTAAACCAATTTGAGTGGATTTACCATCCTTACACATCCAAAACTGGGCATAACAATCAGTGTTAAAGTAGATGTAGCACCCCAAAGTCAAGGAACAGCCCTTAAAATATTAACTAATAATAGATTTGTTGTTCATGCCATAATATCCAATTTATATATTATATTGTATTTTATAATATCAATATCTATTAAAACCTCATATTAAAAAATCTTATTAAAGGGAGGAGAAAAATGATGAAAGAAGCGGAAGTAATTAAAAATTTTGAGGGAGGCATTGATTGTTCTCAAATTGTTTTCTCAGAGTTTTCTGAGCAACTTGGAGTTGATAAAGAGACCGCCAAAAAAATTGCCGCTAGTTTCGGAGCAGGTATGTGGAACGGTGAAGTATGCGGAGCCGTGGCTGGAGCCATGATGGTAATTGGTTTAAAATATGGACATACAAAATTGGGGGATGAAAAAGCAAAGGGACAAACAATCGCCAAAGTGAATCAATTCAAAGAAGCCTTTGAAAGAGAGCATGGCTCCATTGTGTGCCGGGAGATTCTCGGCTATGATATCCCTGAAGAATTGGATATCGTCATGGAACAAAGGGAATTTTTTAAACCTGAAAAATGTCCAAGTTATGTTTGCACTGCAATTAAAATATTAAATGACATTCTCTAAACTTACATAAAAAAAGAGCGCCAAATGGCGTTCTTTTTATTATGCTTTCTTAACCAAAAGAGCTTTGTCCTTATTTTTTAATTGGAAAGTATTGGCTTCATCAGTATCTAAATGTAGATCCATATCAAATGTTTCATGTACTCTAACTTCCACATTGAAGAGCGCACCTTCTTTAGGTCCTTTGAAATAAACATCGACCAATTCTTTATCTTTGACACCAATAGCTTCACCCTGCGAGGTATTCAGGTGGATATGAGGCTTGGCAATAATAACGCCTTCCTCTAAGACCACATAACCGCAAGGGCCAACCAATACACAACCGGGGCTGCCGGCCAAATCACCCGAAGAACGCAGAGGAGCTTTGATGCCTATTTTTATTGCATCAGTTTTAGCCAGTTCGACCTGGGTTTGTTTACGTACTGGACCGAGAATTCTCACATTTTGAATACAGCTTTTATGACCTACCACATGTACAGTCTCATTACAAGCATATTGCCCTGGTTGAGACAAATCTTTGAGATTAGTTAATTGGTAGCCTTCACCAAAAAGTTTTTCTAGATGTTCCTGACTAATATGAAGATGGCGATTGGAAATACCAATGTTAATCAAATTGACATTGTTGGTATCAGTAAAATTAATATTCTTTAAATCAATACAAGTCATTAATCAAGCCTCCTTCTCTAATTTATTATCATTTTTTTTGGTATATTGTTTTTGATAATATCATAAATTAACTTTTGTTGCAAGAGATATTTTTATTCCGGCCCTGCAACTAACACCCAGCAAATGAGAATAATCAAAAGACATGCTAGAAGGATTCTTTTTATATTCTACTAACCCATCGGGACGAAAAGAAAATTGATAGAAAAATTCGGCATTTTCCTTTTTATCATTTTTTGAACGCAAGAAATATGGCAAAGGCTGCCCTTTGCCATAAAGTAACCAATCCAAGCGCAAAAGGTCAAAATATAGATCCTTTTCTTCTCCTTGCAAAAGCAGCTCACCTAAAAGCTCAGCTCTTTTTTGCATGTTCAAAGAGCCGTCAAAACGCTTCTCTTTCAGCTCCGCTAAGGCGGCATAAAAAGCCAAAGCCCCCTCCGGCCAATTATTGGCGGCATAAAAGAGTGTCTGCCGAAAGCGACCGCAATTATAAAAAGCATCCACTGCCCAAGCTGCTTCTTCCAGATAAAACAAGTCTTCACCACTCATAGATTTAGTGAAGAGAACCTGATAAGGAGCATATTTACTGAAAGCTATACTATATTCTGCCGCTTCTTGGGCTAAAAGTGAACCTGGCAAGACCTTTAAGAAGCCCAATTGCAAATGATGGGGGTAAAGTTTATGCAGACGCGCAAAAGCCTCTTTGACCCCATCAAGGGTCTCCAAAGGCAAACCGGCAATTAAATCAAGATGTACATGACAATTGTCTATTGCCAGGATTTTTTTAATATTCCTTTCAGCCTTTTCCCACGAGCCATAACGCCTTACGGCCTGTAAAACCTTAGGGCAGAGAGACTGCACCCCTATTTCCAGCTGGAAATACCCCACTGGAGCCTGGTTTAATAATTCAATCAGATCATCATCCAGCAAAAAAGGAGAAAGCTCAAAATGCCAGTTCAATTCGGGATGATACAAATCCAACAAAAATTTACAGATCTCCAGCGCTCGTTTCTTATCGGCATTGAAAGTCCTATCTACGAATTTCACCTGTCCACGGCGATAAGCAGCCAAAAAGCGCAGATCCTCCCTGACCTTGTCCAAAGAGCGAAAACGCAGCTTATCCTGGCCTGAGGCACAAAAAGAACAACTGTAGGGGCATCCTCTACTGCTCTCATAATAGACTATCTTATCACTAAAAGCTGCTAGGTCCTGAGGACTATAAGGAAAAGGCAAATCATCCATATTACAATAATCAGCAGATAAAAAATCCTCTTGTCCTGCCCATAAAAGGCCCGGTAGGAATGGTTTTTGCTGACCATCGAGATAAGCCTTTAGAAACTGGGGCCATGTATTTTCACCTTCTCCCACAATCACAGCATGAGATAATCCGTCCGCCAGAAAATCATGTGGACGGGCAGAAGCCTCAGGACCGCCCATAACGATCAGACTACCAGGTAACAGCTGTCGCAAATCCGAGCAAAGGCTTTTGATATATTCACCATTCCAAATATAAACTGAAAAAGCGATGATTTGGGGATTTTGACGGCAAATCTCACGTAGCACCTGCTTTTTAGGGATATTGATAGACCAATCCTTATTGATAATGCGGCAAGGCAAATCTCCGGTGAGTTTATCCAAGTACAAAAAGGCCAAATTACTGTGGATATATCTACTATTAATAGCCGCAAACAAAACGCTGGTAATATTATCCATTTTACTTACCTTTTCTTTTAGATTCTCGAGATAGCTATTTATAAAATCTTATAAAATTATACCATAAGATCCAAAAAAAATCCCGCCGAGCAGAGGCGGGTTTTTTAATCAGCTTCTCTTTTTGCCAAAGAAACCAAGCAATAGTCCACTTGGCCCTGTATGAGCAGCAACAACAGCAGGCATAAGACATAACTGGACATCTTTAAAGGGCACTTTTTCTAACAGCATTTCTTTAAGCAGAGCAGCTCTTTCCAGACAAAAAGCATGAGTAATCACAGCAGTCTGCTCCTTAGGATTAATAGCTTCTTTGCGCACGTGTTTGGCTAGTTTTTTGAACAATTTTTTTTCTTTTCGGCATTTACCTACAGGAACAATACAGCCTTTCTTATCCAGCTTCAAAATAGATTTTCTATTTATTAGATTACATAAAAAAGAGGCTCCCGGGGATACTCTGCCACCTTTTACTAAATGCTCAAAATTATCCAAAGCCAGCCATAGATGAACGGTTAGCTTATGATCTTGCAACCAGCGTACAATATCCTTTTTGCTTTTTCCCTCGTCACGCAAATCAACAGCTTTTTCTACCAAGAGCCTCATACCGCAACAAACTGCTTTGCTGTCAATGATGGTTATATCGGCTTGAGGGTTTTCCTGCATTATTCTCTTTTTGGCTTGGCAGGCTGAAAAATAAGATGCACTCAATAAGGAAGATACAGCAATATAGATAATAGGCCTTTCTTGTGATAGATACTCCTGAAAAAATGTGTAATAATTTTCTGATGTAGCTTGGGATGTAGTACATTCCTCACCGTTTATAAGGCGTTGATAGAATTCAGAGGTTTCTTTTTCATTACCGCTGTCAGGGTATTCTCTTCCAGCAAAAATATAAGAAAAACGTATTATAGGTACTTCTTTAAGTTGCGCATATTCATCCTCCCAGCCACAGCAGGAATCGGTTATCACAATTGGCTTTATCGTCTTACTCTCATTCATTACTACTTAAATTCCAACCTTCCAAAAAATCTTTTTAAGAATTATCTTATTATTTAAATTTGCCTTAAATGAAACTTACAAATTAAAATCAGCTTAATAAATATGTAGAAATAATTTTTAATTACATTTTTGCGGATTTATCAAGAAACCTGATTGCTCCTCCGCAGCCCACAGCACTGAAACAGTTTGTTCATAAGAAATAATATTATGCTCATTTCCAGCATTTTGGGGAGCAAGGTATATACAATCCAAAAGCTCTCCCAAAGCCTCCATCAATTCCATCGCTAGACGGTCATTTAGGTCATTATCAGGGGCTGGATAATCAGTAGTAGACATAATATCTAATAAGAATAAAGAAGCATCAAGAATACTTTTTCTGAAAAGCTGCTCTTTATCAAAAGTATGACCTTTTTGCAGCAAAAATGAATAGGCAGCAGCATTGGCACACTCTACACGTAAAAGGGACAAGTTTTCATCAGATAACGGGTGATAGCCTTTTCCTAATTTAGCCAATAGGCAATCGATGGAAACTATATCATAACCATTTGAAAAATCAACTATAGCAGCAGCATCTTTATTAGCTGCAAAAAGACTCACAAAAGACTCTATGATACGCAAATACTCTTGCCGACCATATTCATTACCGCGAGAAGCTTCTTTGTAATAATTTTTTATCAATCTATTCCAAAAATTCACAACAATTATCCTTCATTTCTTAATCTATATTTCCAGGCAAGATTGGACTCATTCTCTAAAATTGGAGCATTTGTGCCTGGTTACAAATCTCCAAATATATAATCAAACTATGGTTTTTTGAAATACAAAAGCCATAAAGTTAAAATATTCAACAACAATATTATTTGTGGCTGTTGAAACAACTTTTCCAAAGACTCTTTTTTTATCAGCATTGTTCATTAAACGAACAAAACTGTAATCACTGCTCAAATACTACCTATGTAAAAAAAATTCAAAGTCGCGATATTCTAGTAAAGAAGCAAATAATCGGCGGAAAAGCATGGCATCTTAAACAAAATTTACAACAATAAAACGACAGAAAAGAAAGTTAAAAACATCGGCAACTAAACTTTTATAACACAAGCATGAATTATAACAAATGCAATCCCTTTTTGTCAAAAACTTGTCGACTATCAAAGAGTGCAGCCTTTTTTATCCATTAAAGCAGCGCCTCACCAGAATATTCTACATAAAAAATGTATTATCCTCTCTTTTTTGCAACAAGTTCCAGACTATTCCTATCATAATTGATAGGTTAAAACGATTGAATAAGTAATAATTTGCCGCTTTCGTAACTGATCATCCCCTCCTTTTCTAACAAGATATTACTTATACCTCGGGTTTCTCCAAAAGAAAGATCTTCACCGCGCCAAGGATAAAACAAACCTTTGGTTGATATTCCCAGAACTTTGGGACTTAGGGCTATCAAACCGACATTCTTACCTTGGTAAGAATGTATATCATATTTGCGAGGACAAATAACCGCAAAAAATCCTTCCCCGGGGAAGATTATCTCATCAAAATCATCAGAATACCTGGCGGCACAGAAAATATTCATCAGATGGTGATCCTCCCTACCGCCAAAAGCAGCCAATATGATGATTTTTTTAGCTCCTCTCTTTTTTGCCTCCCAAAGAGCAGCCTCCTCATCCGTAAAGTCTTTTTGCGGTGGATAAGAGATGGTCTTTATGCCCCTTTGCTTATAGTATTTTTTAACCTCCGCACTTAAAGAATCGAGATCCCCCACGATCACATCAGGCAAAAGACCCAAACTAAAGGCATGGTCAGCCCCTTTATCAACAGCTATCACAGAACTAACACCTTTTAACTCTGCTGGCTCAATTGAAGTCAACTCACCACCTAATATGATTAGTAAACCATCATGAAAATCCATGGTCTTTCTCCTTACTTACCTCTGGGTAGATAACATCCGTAACCCCTTTTAGAGACGTCGACCCTTCCCTGCTTCATCAAGATCTGCCCTCTCAATATCGTATAGAGTGGTCTACCCTGGACTGTTAAACCATCAAAAAGCAGATTGATATCTTTGGCCTTGGTGTACATATCTTCTTTGCCTAAAGTATACTTTTGCTCTAAATCAATGATGACGAAGTCAGCATCAGAACCTTCGGCGATACAGCCCTTTTGGGGATAAATGCCGAAATTTTTGCAAGTATTTTCTGAAATCAGGGCGCTCATTTGTGCCAGGGAAAAACGCCCCTCAGCTACTTTCTGCAGTAATAGAGGCAGCATAACCTCGATACCGGGCATTCCTGAATAAGCTTTCCAAATTGGTTCTGTAATACCGATCTCCTTTTCTTCTTTGACAAAAGGGGCATGATCGGATCCAATCATGGAGATAGTTCCGTCAGCAATATAATTCCACAAGCCTTCCACATCCATACGAGAACGCAGGGGTGGATTGCATTTGGCATAAGGACCAAATTTATCTATGTAGCTATCATCAAAAATTAAATAATGAAAGCATGTTTCGGCAATAATATCTACTCCTTGGGCCTGCGCGTTTTTGACTAGCTCGCACGACTCAGGAACTGAGACATGTGATATACCAACCTTGGCTCCTAGAGCTTTAGCAAATTGTATAATAGTAGAAACAGATTCTACCTCAGCAATGTTAGGACGTGATTTATAATGGAAAGAATAATCGGTAACTCCGTTTTCCTTAAGCCAAGCTTCCATATGGTTAATAAGCCTGTAATTCTCACAATGAAACATCAAGCGTCCATCGGTTTTTGCAGCCTCTTGCATCATCATAAAAAGTTCTCCGTCATCATTGACAGTCAAACCTTTGAATTCGCCCTCCCTGCCCAAAGGTGCAGGATGCAAAAAGGTCTTGAAGGCTACTATACCGGCATCTAAGACTTTTTGCAACTCATAACGGTTCTCAAAACCTGCCGCGCCGTAAAAAGCTATATCCACTAAAGATTTTTCTTCTGCCAGCTTGATACGGTCTGCCAGAACCTCAGCTGAATAAACAGGAGGATGTGCCATAGGCATTTCGCAAACAGTAGTTACGCCACCCGCTGCAGCGGCTAAAGAGCCAGTGTAGAAATCTTCCCTGTCACAGCGTCCCGGTTCACGGAAATGCACATGAGAATCGACCACACCCGGCAAAACCCACAGCCCTTTGGTATCAATTACTGTATCGGCAGATCGATCACAGCAAGCATCACAATTGCAAATAGCTTTTATCTTACCATCGTCAACAAAAATATCTCCAGTAAAGAATGTTCCATTGGCATAATATTGGGCATTTTTTAACAAAAGCTGCATGGCAAAACCTCCATTAAATAAAATCTAAATATTTCAAATATTATAAAAAAAATTAGCAATATCCTAGATTTATATAAACCTTTACTATTTTACAATTACTTACAATAAATATCAATAAATATTAATCTTTTTTTTTCTTCACAAAAAGTCTATTTTTATATATAATTAGAGAAATTCCTCGAATCAAATAATATAAAATAATATAATGTAATAATATCTTTAATAATTATTAATTTTATGGAGGTTTCTTATTAATGCGAAAGAGAATCAGATGCCCAAAATTGAGAAAAAAAATCATCTCCGCACAAGATGCAGCTGCCTTGATAAAAGATGGCATGAATATAGCCACGGGAGGATTTACTCCTGTCGGCTATCCTAAAGCTATTACTTTAGCCTTATCTGAAAGAGCAACAGCAGGCGATAAACTGAAAATAAATCTCATGACAGGAGCCTCCACAGGCAAAGAAATGGATGATGCTTTAACTAAAGCCGGCATGATACACAAAAGGATGCCCTATCAAGGAACAAAAAGTACCAGAGACGCTCTAAATACAGTGGGTGGCATAGAATATCAGGATCAACATATCAGCCTTTTCCCTCAGCAAACACGCTATGGTTTTTTCGGACCGATAGATTTTGCCATCATAGAAGCATGTGCGATTACAGAAGACGGTGGCATTATCCCTACCACTTCGGTAGGCAACAGCCCTGTTTTCGTACAATGTGCCAAAAAAGTACTTATAGAACTCAATACCGCCCAACCCTTGGAGTTAGCCGGTATGCATGATATTTATCTTCTGGATGATCCCCCCCATCGCCAACCTATTCCCTTAGTCAGATCTGATCAGAGGATAGGTACCAACTATATCCCCTGCCCTATAGAAAAGATTGCCGGCATTGTCATAACAAATATACCCGATGATGCTGATCCATTAGCTGACACAGACGAACTATACCAAAAAATAGCCGAGAATGTGCTGACCTTTTTTGAGAAAGAAAGCAAAGAAAAAAATTTTAATTTAGAAAAGCTGCCTTGGCAATCAGGCGTCGGCAGCGTGGCTAATGCTGTTTTACTAGGCATTTTAAACAGCAGATATAGCAATTTACATTTTTTCTCCGAGGTAATTCAAGATGCTGTATTAGATCTTTTAGAAAGCGGTCACTTCAGTATCGCTTCAGCCTCCGCTATCACTTTATCACCTAAAGGACTCAAACACTTTTATGATAATATTAATTTTTTTCGGGAGAAAATAATCCTGAGACCGCAGGAGATCAGCAACCACCCCGAAGTTATCCGTAGACTTGGTATCATAAGCATGAATACGGCTATCGAAGCTGATATTTATGGTAACATTAATTCTTCACATCTTATGGGTACAAAAATGATGAATGGCATCGGTGGCAGCGGGGATCTGGCCAGAAATTCCTATCTCTCTATTTTCATCACACCTTCTACCGCTAAAGGAGGAGCTATCTCCAGCTTTGTGCCTATGTGCTCACATGTCGACCACACAGAGCATGATGTATCAATTATTATCAGTGAACAAGGCGTAGCAGATCTGCGCAATAAATCTCCGCGTGAACGGGCTATGGAAATAATCAATTACTGCGCCCACCCTGATTATCGACCACTTTTGACCGAATATTATCAAAGAGCCTTGCAAAAGACTCCCGCCAATTGGGCACATACGCCACATGTACTTTCAGAGGCTTTTTCCTTCCATCAAAGATTTTTGGAAACGGGCAGCATGAAATAATTTAATTTTATGACTTATAAATGGTAAAATTTGTATCTTCTTTTACCACCTAATTAAAATAATAAAAACATAAACTTATGGTATATTTAATAATATAGAAAAGCAAAAAGCGGAGGTGATCTCATGCCTGACAACATTGGTGATAGCAAGCATAATAAAAAGGGGGACAACAAAGAAAAAATCCGCATCAGGCCCGTTGTGATGCCTCTGGGAAGAATGTATCGGACAACTACTTCTCAAGATATGGATATGCTAAATGGCTTGAAAGCAAAAGAAATATCTACCAAAAAAACACTCACGGAAGAGGAATTAAAAGACCACATCATCAACGAAGTGTTGCCCCGCTTGCAGCCTGAACCTCCGCAAAAAAAGCATTACTCCACCCCCATCAACCCTTCAGAGCAATCAATGATAGATGCTATGAAACACGCGGCTTTGACCACACAACAAGCAGTTGCCTCCGCGACACAAGCACCGGCTGCACAAACAACTGTGACTCAGCATACACCAGAAACACAGCCAGATCAACAAAAAGCTTCACATTTATTGAACGGATTAAACAGATTTAAAGACCAGACACGGAGATTTATTGAGGATTTTGCCTCTGAAAATAACACCAAAGCAACGGAAATGCCTGAAATATCCCTCAAAAAATGGATGCTGATCATCTTGCTTTCTCTGATACCCATCCTCAATATTATTATGGCTATTTTTTGGATTAAAAACAATAAAATCAACCCCATACAAAAAACATATGCCAAAGCTCTCTTGCTCTGGATCATTATAATCATTATTGCTATCATGCTATTATCAGCTGTGATGATGATTTCTATTTGGGCAACAATGCCATAAACAATTGACAAAAAGAAGCCTGGATAATATAATATTACAAATGATAATAAATACTATTAACTTTTTTTGATTATATGAAAAAGGGGGTATAAAGATGTCCGAACAGAGAATTATAATTATTGGCGGTGCAGCAGCAGCTTTTTCGGCAGCTCAAGCGGCTAGAGCTACTGATCCCCAAGCACGGATCACGCTGATAGCTGAGGAAGGTCGTTTGCCTTATTTCCGACCCCGCATATGTCAAGTATTTTCTGGAGAAGATCCGCAAAATCTGCTCATAAGATCAGCAGCTTGGTTCCAAGAGCAAGCCATAGAGATAATTTTTGATACGGCAACGGATATCGATAAAACTGCAAAAAAAGTAACTTTGTTACATAATCAACCGCAAGAATATGATAAACTGGTCATAGCTACAGGAGCTTTGGGTAATCATCCTGATTTGCCAGGCAGCCATCATCAAGGTGTACTGGCTCTGCGCAAATTGTCCGATATCAATTATGTATCAAGCATTCCCGGCCCTGTTTTAATTATAGGTGGGGGTCTTTTAGGTCTAGAGGCTGCTTGGCATCTTTCCAAAGCCAAGCGTGATGTAACGATTATAGAATATAACCACCGCCTTCTCAACCGTCAATTAGATGAGGAAGGCAGCGCCTTTTTTTTAGATATAGTCAATAAAACAGGAATCAAGACAGTCACAGCAGGTCAATTAGCTAAGATTGAAGGTCAAACTCCTCGTCTTTTAGCTCACCTGACAGATGGACGAATTTTTGAGGCAGCCGTTATCATCTTCGCTGCCGGCATTGTGCCGCAGATTGCTCTGGCTCAACAAGCCGGCCTCACCTGTAATCGTGCTATAGTAGTAGACAGTAGAATGGGCACTTCCGAACCTTGCATATTCGCCGCAGGAGATTGCGCAGAATATGAAGAAAAAGTAGTAGGTCTATGGAGTACAGCCAACCTGCAAGGAACTGTGGCAGGAAAAAATGCTGCTGGTCTCGAAACAGAATACGTTCCACAGCCTATACCCTATACAATGAATGCTATGGGTACCAAAATCTGGTCAGGAGGGCGCTTGGCTGCAGAGGACGCAATAACTAAAAGAGAGGGTTCCACTTTTAAGAAATTTTTCTTCCAAGAGGATTTACTGACAGGAGCCATCCTGATAGGTGACTTGGGTCTACAAAACAAGCTGACAAAAGCTATCGGCAATACCAACAAGGCAGCCGTTTTAGCTCAATTTATAAATAATATGGGAGGTAACAAAATGAAAAAATATGTATGCACTGTTTGCGGTTACGTCTATGATCCTACCGAAGGCGATCCTGATAACGGCATAGCGCCCGGCACAGCTTTTGAAGAATTACCCGATGACTGGACCTGCCCTGTTTGCGGAGTAGGAAAAGATTCCTTCGAGGAGGAAGCTTAATGTCCAAGCGTATAGAATTAGCCAAAGGTATTTATTGGGTAGGTGTAACAGACTGGGACCTGCGTTATTTTCACGGATATGTAACCCAAAGAGGCTCTAGTTATAATTCTTATCTGATAATAGATGAGAAAATTGCCCTCATCGATACGGTCAAAGCACCCTTTGCCAAAGACTTCCTGCGCAAAGTTTCGCAAATCGTGGCCTTGGACAAGATTGATTATCTTATTTCACTACATGTGGAAATGGACCATTCAGGCGCTCTTCCCTATGTAATGGAACGTCTACCCAATGCTCAACTGGTCACCAGCGCACCGGCAGGCCTCAAAGGACTGGAAGCTCATTTCGGCCCTTTGAACGCAAAAACCGTCAAATCAGGGGATCAGCTCTCTTTAGGTCAGCGCAGCCTGCATTTTTTGCAAACACCTATGTTGCATTGGCCGGATAATACGGCAGCATTTATGCCGGAAGAAGGTATCCTTTTTTCCAGCGATGCTTTTGGACAACATTATGCCTCCACAGCACGCTTTGACGACCAAGTTCCCGAAGATAAATTATTCTTTGAGGCAGCCAAATATTATGCCAATATCGTCTTGCCCTTCGGCTCACAAACTGCCAAAGCCCTACAAGCGGTTAGCCCATTAAATCCCAAAATCTTAGCACCTGCTCATGGCATTATCTGGAGATCTAAAATACCGCAGATTATCTCAAAATATACTGATTGGGCTATACAAAAAACTACTGATAAGGCTGTCGTTATCTATGACACCATGTGGAATTCCACAGCCAAAATGGCACAGGCCATTACAGAAGGTTTTGAAAATGCCGGTCTTTCTGTGCAAAGCATGGCTCTGCAACAAAATCATATCTCTGACATTATAGTAGAATTATTGGAGGCAAAATATATAGCCATTGGCTCCCCCACACTCAACAATAATGTTTTGCCTACCGTATCAGCATTCTTGACCTATATGAAGGGCCTTTCTGTCAAAAACCGTATAGGCATAGCTTTTGGCTCTTATGGCTGGAGCGGACAGAGCGTTAGTCAGATACAGGAAGTTTTGCAAGCATTGGGCTGGCAAGTGCCACTTGATCCGCAAAAACAAGTCTATATACCTACAGAAGATGATTTGGACCAACTCACTTTAGACGTACAAAGCATTGTAAAATAAGTTTTACTAAAATTAGAAAGACTAGTTTTACTAATTTGTTTTCTATATAAAATAAATGATAAGCGAACTAAATCACCAACAAGGAGGAATATTAATGAATTTTTGCTGGACTACCATGACTATTAATGATATGGAAGAATCCCTGGCCTTTTATGAAGGTGTACTGGGACTAATAGTTCAAAGGCGCTTCAGCCCCAACGATAATATTGAAATCGCATTTTTGGGACAAGCAGGCCAGGCTCAGGTCGAACTGATCTGCAATAAACATCTGGCAGATAAACTAAAAGAAAATCCTCACAGAGGCTCCGGTATCTCGCTGGGCTTTCAGGTTGACTCTTTGAATGATGCATTGGAGCTGGTTAAAGAAAAGGGTATTGCCATTCTCCGCGGCCCTATCAGAGTTAATCCTACCACACAATTTTTCTTCGTCAATGATCCTAACGGATATGAAATACAGTTGGTAGAAATTTCTTAAAAGAACTAAATAAACTTTGAACCTATATATCAAAAGGCGGAAAAAGTAAGTACTTTTCCCGCCTTTATTTTATTAGTTTATTAATTATCTACCGCAGGTTTAAAACAAATTTTCCAGCAATATTTTTATTCCCATAATAATCAAAATAATCCCCCCTGCCAGCTCAGCATGTGACTTGTATTTCAAGCCAAAGACGTTGCCTATTCTCACTCCCAGCATGGAGAGGAAAAAAGTTACAATACCTATGAAAATTACAGCAAAGAATATCTTCACTTGCAAAAATGCAAATGAAACTCCTACTGCCAGAGCATCAATACTGGTAGCAACAGCCAACAAAAGCATGCTTCGACATCCCAAAGAACCATCAATATTTTTTTCCTTGCTCCTCGATTCACGTATCATATTAATACCGATAAACAAAAGTAGCGCAAAAGCCACCCAATGATCAATAGCCATGATCTTATCCTGGAAGCGGACTCCCAATGTATATCCGACCAGCGGCATCAGACACTGAAAAAGGCCAAAATATACGCCAATTAATGCTGCCTTTTTTATATTTATGCTTTGCAAAGATAAGCCTTTACCTACAGCAACGGCAAAGGCATCCATCGATAAAGCAACAGCAATAATAAAAAGTTCTGTCAAAGTCATAAAAAGTCTCCCTATATATAAGACCATTTTTGTAATTACGTAAGAATTAGGAGCCAATCCCAAGTATTAGTTTATGCAGCCTTCTATAATCGCATAAGTAAATGATTCAGGCTATCATCTGATGAATTATAAGACAGAGTAAAATTAGCAGTATTACTACACACTTCACTCTGTCTTTTTGTAAAGTCAAGGAGAAATTAACGCCTGATAATAAAAGTAAATAATTATGCCTCCATGACGGTCAATATTGCAGGTGCTGTATAGACCCTGGCACCTAATTCAGCATCTAACAAAAAGAGCCCTTTGCCATCTGTACCCATTACTTTATAGCGGCCCAGATTGCTGGCGGCACTATCTTCCTCTTCTCTTTGTTCATCAACAAACCAAGAGAAAAATTGTGAGGTTTTGAAATCCTTTTCTTCTTGAGCTACAGATACGATATCATAAATCAAAGAAGTAACATACTGTTCATGCTTCAATGTTTCTTCAAAAATTTCCAAAGCGTCTTTCCATTCCACTGGCGGTTTGCTAATAGCGTCAATAACAGCCCTACCTCCTGCTTGTAGGATATAATTATAGATTATTTTGGCATGAGCATATTCTTCTTCCGCTTGAATATAATACCATTTGGCAAAGCCTCGTAGATTATTTTCTGAAAACCAGGCGCTCATCGCACGATAAAGATTAGAAGAATAATATTCCTTGGTCACTTGATTATTGAGCAAACTTTCAATTCTTGGACTCAGCATACCCATCCCTTCTTTCTTAACTAGTTATTTATACTTATTACTAATAATTAAACGCCTTTTCTATAGATTCCTCCTGCCTCAAGAGATATATTTTTATAACGGAAGAGATCCTCGATAGTAACGAATTGATATCCTTTTGCCCTTAAAGCATCAATGACTGCTACCGCAGCATTGACAGAAGAGGGATAAATATCATGCAACAATATGATATCGCCATCTTTGACCTGAGCCAGGATGTTTTTTGTTACTTTTTGCGAATCCCGATATTTCCAGTCTAAAGGGTCCTTATTCCACAGAATGATCGGTAGTTTGATTTTGGCTGCTGTATCTTTATTAATAGATCCATAAGGAGGGCGCACTAAATAAGGATATTGGCCGGAAGCAGCAATAATAGCTTTAGAGGTTTTCCTGATATGCTCGGCCAGCAAGCCATCACTCATTTTAGTGAATTCTCCTATATGATTATAGCTATGTATATTGACGGAATGACCCTCGGCTACAGCTCTTTTTGCTATATAAGGCAAGCCTTCCACTCGATTGCCCAACACAAAGAAAGTTGCCTTAGCCTCCCTCTTTTTTAGAGCATCCAAAAGCAGCGGTGTCCATTTGCTGTGAGGACCGTCATCAAAGGTCAAGGCTACCATAGGCCTTTTTGGGTCAATGATTACTGGTTTGATCAATCCTTCTTTGGTCAAAAGTAGATCAGGCGCCAAAGCTTGGTAAGGAATTAAAAGGCTATAGTATCCAGATGTTTCGTCAGCAAGCTGGCCATAATCGAAATAAATTACCAGCCCGTCCACTGTAAGGGCAAAGAGATCATAATTACTCTCTTTGGGGAAAATCCCATTAGCGAAGAGAATCTCTTCCTCACCTTTTTGCGGCCGCACAATATCTTTCATTTTGTTTGAGCAATACCTGTACAAATAATTTATGGCAGCAGAATTGGGTTTAAAAATATCTCTGATGCTCAACTCACTATTATCACTGAGTCTGTAATTGATATTCGATAGCATTTTATGCCAAATCCCGTCAGCCAAAAAAGTGGCTTGATGTAAAACTACAGAAAGTAAATCAGAACTATGCCGAAAAACAGTGCAGTCCAGATGCAGCACATAGATGTCACCGTCTTTTGCTTCTCCTGATTTAATTAGGGCTGCTACATCATTTTTGAATTTTCCAATAGCCTGGTGCGCCTTAATATTGAGCAATTGATTCAATTTTGCATTATTTGTTTGTGGTATATGTACACCGATAACATAATTATCAGTTTCTTCTATGATAGACTTAGTTTGTACCCCGGCAAGATTTTGTGTTTGGGGAGTTAATATACTATCATAGTCCAGCTGGGCCGCGGGTCCCGGCAAAGAAATTATGACAATAAGGACTATAACAGCTGCTAATATAATAATCATCTTTTTCATAAAAAAAGCCCCCTGTCATAAATGTTGTTTAAAAAAACCTTAATCGATAAAAGATCATATCTTTGATTATAGACACGAAAAACCCCTAAAAAGTTTTAACAAAAAGATTTTTTGCAAAAATATATTTGATTAATGTATTACCTTTTAAGCAATAAAATCCTGCCTTTTTTGACAAAACAGAAATAAAAAATATTTTGTCTAAACACTATATAAAGACAACTAAAAGCTTACAGGCCCCTTACTTGACCAAAAAGTCAAATAGTTTTATAATGAAGACAACTTGGGCTAAATAATAGGGGTATTTTAATGGTGAAATATAAAGTACAAAAAAAACAAAATAACAGCAGCATGTGTCTGGTCTGCGGACTCAAAAACGATTTCGGGACCAAAGCCTCTTTTTATGAGCTGGAAAACGGTGAGCTAGTAGCGGAATTTTCCGTCAAAGAAGAACATCAAAGCTATCCCGGCCGCCTACATGGAGGCATTATCGCCTCTGTATTAGATGAGACCTTAGGTCGCACCATCATGATTTCAGAGCCGGATTGTTGGCCCGTTACTATGGAATTAAAAACCAGATATCTAAAGCCTGTACCCCTCTGCCAAAATTTACGCGCCGTGGCCAGAATCAAGAAAAACTCCTCACAGATGTTTGAAGCAGAAGGTGAAATGCTTCTCCCCGATGGACAAATAGCCGTTACGGCCAGCGGCAAATATATGAAGATGCACTTGCCAGATATCACTACTGCAGAACTCTTTGAATTCGATTGGCATGAGGATAAAACAAAGCCTATTCCTCAAGAGTTAGAAATATAGGCCACTTATTTTTTTCTTACACTAAAAAAAGGCTTATCTTCAGCAAAAAACCAGCATATGATTGACTTATTTATTACTTCGTTATATAATATTACGAATAAAGAGGAATACGTTCCGGGGAGCTCTTAAGAAGTGCTGAGAAAAAGCTGTAAAAGCTTTGACCCGTAATACCTGCCGGATAATGCCGGCACGGGAAGGATATAGATAAGCCGCATCCTTACCAGGTTGCGGCTTAATAAATCGGAGGAATAAATATGACACAAATGCACATGGCCCGACAAGGTATTATCACTAAACAACTTTTGTCGGTAGCAGACAAAGAAGGCTATGACCCACAAAAACTACAAACGCTTGTGGCACAAGGGAAAGTAGTCATACCCGCAAACAAAAATCATAAATCACTAAATCCGCAAGGCATTGGCAGTATGCTGAAAACGAAAATCAATGTCAACCTGGGAGTTTCCAAAGACTGTCAGAGCTTTCACTCGGAAATGGCCAAGGTTGAAAAAGCCATAGAAATGGGAGCCGAGGCCATCATGGATCTTAGCTCAGCAGGAGATACCTCAAAATTCCGTCGTTATCTAGTAGAAAACTGTCCAGCCGTTATCGGCACTGTACCTGTATATGATGCCGTTATCCATTACAACAAAGATCTGGACAAAATCACTGCCGAGGAATTTATAGATGTTATTCGGCTTCATGCCCAACAAGGTGTGGATTTTATGACCATTCACGCTGGATTGAACAAACAAACGGCAGCACTTTTTAAAGAAACGGGACGACTGACCAATATTGTCTCTCGTGGCGGCTCGCTCGTTTTTGCCTGGATGGAAATGACAGGCCAAGAAAATCCCTTTTATGAGCATTACGACCAAATATTGGATATTTGTCGTGAATATGATGTAACCATCAGCCTCGGCGATGCTTGCCGACCCGGCTGCATCAAAGATGCCAGCGATGCTTCACAAATAGAAGAACTGATATTATTGGGTGTTTTGACCAAAAGAGCCTGGGCCAAAGATGTACAGGTCATGGTGGAAGGTCCTGGGCATATGCCACTCGACCAAATCGCCGCCAATATGAAAATACAACAAACATTATGCGGCGGAGCACCTTTTTATGTGCTTGGCCCTATAGTTACAGATATCGCCCCCGGCTATGATCATATAACCTCGGCCATCGGCGGAGCTATTGCCGCAGCCGCAGGCGCAGCCTTTCTCTGCTATGTTACTCCTGCGGAACATTTGCGTTTGCCCGATATGCAGGATATGAAAGAAGGCATTATTGCCTCCAAAATTGCCGCCCATGCCGCTGATATTGCCAAAGGTATACCAGGGGCCACCGACTGGGATAATAAAATAAGTGAAGCTAGAAAAAACCTGGACTGGCAAGCAATGTTTGATTTAGCTCTGGATAAAGAAAAGGCTATGGCTTATCGTCAAAGCAGCCAGCCGGAACATGAAGATACATGTACTATGTGTGGCAAATTCTGTGCCGTCAGAACTATGAACAAAGCCCTTAACAAAGAATTTGTTGATGTTATATAAGCCTTATTAAGTAAAAAGGAAAGAGAAAGATTTCACTTTCTTTTTGCTATAAATATCACCAACCGAAATAAGGAAGCGGTAATTATGTTCAAAGATTATTTGAAGATATTGAGAGAAAAACGTCCCTTAGTACACAACATCACTAACTACGTTACGGTCAATGACTGTGCCAATGCTATATTAGCTGTGGGTGGCTCACCCATCATGTCAGATGATATTGCAGAGGTAGGAGAGATTGTATCGCTGTGCCAGGCCCTGGTTATCAATATCGGTACACTGAACGAAAGAACCCTTCGATCTATGTTGACCGCCGGTAAGTGTGCCAACCAGTTGGATATCCCCGTAATATTGGACCCTGTCGGTAACGGGGCCTCCAAATTACGTACACAAACTACGCAAATGCTCCTGAATGAACTGCAATTTGCTGTTATTCGGGGTAACATTTCGGAAATCAAAGCAGCCGCTGGTAGCGGCACGGCTGCTCGAGGAGTAGATGCATCAGCCGGGGATATTGCCGATGATACCTCCTCCCGCCTAGAAATTGCCCAAGATCTCTGGCAAAAAACAGCAGCGGCTGTAGTTATCACGGGAGCAACTGATGTAGTATATTCAGGCAATAAATCCTATGTCATCAAAAACGGGCATAGCATGCTAAGCCGAATAACCGGTAGCGGTTGTATGTGCTCAGCAATTACAGCAACCTTTTGTGGTGCAGTGAAAGATTATTCCCAAGCAGCAGCTGCCGCAGTGACTGTTATGGGCATAGCCGGAGAAATAGCTGCAACTAAAAGCAGCGGTACAGGCAGTTTTCGCTATAATCTCATAGACGCCTTATCAATGATGAATGATAAGATTTTGTTACAAGAAATGAATGTAGAAGAAATAACAAGGTGAAAAACATGCTCTATGATAAGAAAAATCTCTCCTCATCCCTTCCCCTATATCTGATCACTAGCCGCCAATGGCTCAATGGAGCGCCCTTTGTGCAAGAGGTAGAAAAAGCGCTCAAAAACGGGGTAACCTGCCTTCAGGTAAGGGAAAAAGATCTACCCTTTCAGCATTTTCGGGCCGTATGTTTGCCACTAAAAAAACTCTGCCTGAAATACCAGATACCCTTTATCATCAATGATAATATCGATCTGGTTATTGATCTTGATGCCGATGGTCTGCATATCGGACAAGAAGATCTATCAGCCGTAGAAGCCCGACGGATATTAGGTAATAAAAAAATCATCGGCGTATCTGTACAAACGCTCAAACAAGCCTTAAGAGCTCAGAGAGACGGTGCCGATTATCTGGGAGTAGGCTCAATTTTTCCAACCTCCAGCAAAGTGGATGCTAACCAAGTTGATCTCTACACCTTAAAAGAAATCTGCCGCCATGTCAACATACCTGTTGTAGCTATCGGCGGTATCAATAAAGATAATATCTACAAGCTCAAAGAACTCTGTATTGCGGGTATAGCCGTCATCTCTGCCATTCTGGCTGCTCCGGATATCGCCGTGGCTACACGTGAAATCAAACAAGCTGCCCAAAAAATCATTGGCACAGATAACAAAATCATGATAAAAAAGATAGCTCCTCAAGGTATGATTTTCGATATGGATGGAACTCTTCTTGATTCCCTGCCGGCTTGGAGTCAATTAACTGACAATTTTTTACTTAAATTCCAGGTAAATCCTCCACCCGACATACACAAAATTATAGAAAAGTTTACTTTGGAAGAATCGGCTAAATATTTTGCCGATAATTTTCCTGTCTCTATGACAGGAAGAGAAATACTTGCCCAATGGCGGCAAGAAATGAGTGATCAATACAAATATCATATTAAGCTTAAACCAGGTGTTAAAGAGTTTGTCAGCATCATGTATGAAAAAGGTGTAAAAATGTGCGTGGCAACCCTAACAGATAAAAATCTGGCACAAATAGCCTTAGAGAGGCTGGGAGTAGCTCAATATATGCAATTTATCATCACTGTGGAAGAAGCGGGACAAAGAAAGACTAATCCCAAAATATATTTAGAAGCGGCCAAAAAACTTGGCTGTGATCCACAAGATTGTATGGTATTCGAAGATGCCCTATATGCCGTTTCCGCAGCCAAAAATGCCGGTTTTTCCGTCTGTGGCATTATAGACGACCTAACCATTGACTATGAAGGAAAGTTAAAACAAATCTGTGATCTGACCATTAACAGCTTCGAGGAAATACTGTAAAAGCGAGGTGCTTAACAATGAAAACAGTACTTACCATAGCAGGTTCCGATTGCAGCGGCGGTGCAGGGATACAAGCAGACCTCAAGACCTTCACGGTCCATAAAGTATACGGTATGTCAGTCATCACCGCTATTACCGTCCAAAACACCTTAGGCGTACAGGAGGTTTTTGATTTACCCAAAAGACTGGTAGAAAAACAAATAGACAGTATTTTTACAGATATTTTTCCCCAAGCCATAAAAATCGGCATGGTCTCTTCAGAGCCTATCATCAACTCCATCAGCCAAAAGCTGCAGGAATACTCTGCTTCTAATATAGTCATCGATCCAGTAATGATTTCTACCAGCGGCTGTCCCCTGCTATCACCTTCAGCATCAACTGCTCTAATAAATTGTTTATTACCACAAGCTGATATAATCACTCCTAATATAGCCGAAGCTGAGATGATTAGCGGTCAACTAATAAAAGATAAAAAAGATATGCTCAAAGCAGCACTGGCACTTTCTGATCGCTATCCGGGCTATATACTCATCAAAGGCGGCCATTTATCTGATTGCAGTGATGATTTACTGGTTTATCAAAACGAAGTTTTCTGGTTGCAAAAAAAACGTCTGCAAAGTCATAATACACATGGAACTGGTTGCACCCTTTCGGCAGCTATAGCAGCCAATCTAGCCTTGGGGCTTAATATGGTACAAGCAGTAAAAAATGCTAAGGAATTTGTTTTCGGAGCTATAAAAAAAGCCGCTGATTTGGGAAAGGGTCAGGGACCCTTGAATCATAGTTGGTGTATATAAATACCAATCTTTATACAGCTTATTTCTTTAAAATTAAAAGAGTTGTTAATATACCTATTAACAACTCTTTTTTTCTTCATCATCCGGCATAAAAAGTTTATGCAGTGGGATATCAAGGGCATCAGCAATATGTATCAGCATATCTAAAGAACAAAAGCGCTCGTAATTTTTGGCTTCAATCTGGCTTAGATAGCCTTTGCTCATATTAGCACGCAGTGCTAATCCTTGTTGGGTCAAACCTTGCTTTTTTCTGTACTTTTTTATATTATTAATAATTTCATTATATATATCTTTATTTGTATTTACCACGAAATCACCGCCATATAATGTATGTTAAAAGATATTCTATATTAGTCTAATATAAAAATCATAAACAAAAACTATCATATAACTAGCTTTCCTTCTTTGTTAATAAAGATTAGGGTTTATAAAAAAAACGGAGAATTTTCTCCGCTTTCGGAAGATTTAATTGGATCACTGAGCCGGAAATTTTTTTAAAAAAATTACTATCATATCACTATGAAAATTTTTTATAAAATACTTACATATAATATTTTTATTTATATCCTAGCCACACCACTTTTTCTAGCAGCACCACTCACTGCCTCAGCCACAGACTTTCCAACTCTGGGGTCGAAAGCATTTGGTATTATATAATCAGAACTAAGCTCCTCATCAGAAACCAAAGCAGAGATAGCATAGGCAGCGGCAATTTTCATCTCGTCATTGATATCGGAGGCACGTACATCTAAAGCTCCACGAAAAATGCCCGGGAAAGCTATAACATTATTAATTTGGTTAGGAAAATCACTACGTCCTGTACCTACTACAGCTGCTCCGGCCTCAAAAGCCAAATCAGGCATGATCTCTGGCACAGGATTAGCCATGGGGAAGAGAATAGGATCTTTGGCCATACTTCTGATCATATCCTGTGTAACAATACCAGGTGAGGATACTCCGATAAAAACATCCGCCCCTTCAATAACATCAGCCAAAGAACCGGAAACTTTGCCATAATTGCTGATTTTTGCCATTTCTTTTTTCTCCGTATTGAGGCCATCCCGACCCTCATAGATAGCACCTTTACGGTCACACATAATAACATTTTTTATACCCATAGCCTGCAAAAGACGAATAACAGCGATCCCAGCCGAGCCGGCGCCACTGGTCACAAGTTTGATCTCATCAAGCTTTTTGCCGACGACTTTTAGAGCGTTAAGGACCGCAGCCAGAGTCACGACGGCTGTACCATGCTGGTCATCATGAAAGATAGGTATATCACATCTCTCTTTAAGCTTGCGCTCTATTTCAAAACAGCGCGGTGCGCTGATATCCTCTAAATTGATTCCTCCAAAAGAACCGGCCAACAAAGCAACTGTATTTACGATCTCATCAACATCTTTGGATCGTATACATAAAGGTACAGCATTGACATTGCCGAAAGCTTTGAATAATACACATTTGCCTTCCATCACAGGCATACCTGCCTCAGGACCTATATCTCCCAACCCCAATACTGCAGAGCCGTCAGTGACTACGGCAATGGTATTCCAACGTCCGGTCAGCTCATAACTTTTATTGATATCCTTTTGGATTTCTAGACAAGGCTGGGCAACTCCCGGGGTATAAGCTAAAGAGAGATCTTCCTTACTAGCAACAGCCATTTTATTAATGATTTCAAGTTTGCCTTTCCATTGGTAATGAAGTCTCAAAGATTCTTTTGCATAATCCATTTACAGAATTTTTCCTCTCTATATCAGATAAAAAATTATTGTTATACAAGGTCAAAACGCTTTTCCTATTTTAACACAATTATCTATATTTGCCAATAAGTATTGAATACAAAAAACATCGTTTGTAATCAATAAAATACTTTATAAGAGGGCTTTTTTATCAGACAAGCACAGTAACCGCTCGTTTACAATAAAATAATTGTAGAAAAAAATTTTTAGGAGGCAAACTATGCAAAAGGATATGTATAAAGATCGTTCCATGGAAGATTCCATGGATTGTCCGTTGCGCTTGGGTTATGCTACTGTTCCATTACAAAGAGCTCATACCATCTATGATTATGCCAGTGCTTTGGCACACGGAACATTATTCCCGGAACTCAATATACCGCAGGGTAAATATGGCCCCGGTGAAATCGTAAAATAATCAATATCGAGGAGGTTAGCATATGAAATATCCTAATATGGATCAACGATCGGCGCAAAAAACAGACAGAGAAATGCTCATGAAAAGACTAAATGAGCTGGATTTCGCCATTGTTGAAATGACTATGTATCTGGATAATCACCCCAATGACAGGGCTGCTCTTAGTAGAATGCAATCAATAGTGCAAGAGCAAGCTAAGGTATACAAAGAATATACAGAAAAATTCGGGCCCATCAAATCGAGAGATCTACAGCCGGGCCAAGGCTGGCTCTGGGCAGAAGAGAATTTCCCCTGGGATGTATAAGCACTAAGCGATATTAAATCTATTAAGGAGGATATGTGTATGTGGGTTTATGAAAAAAAGCTTCTCTATCCGGTGAAAGTAACAACCACTGACCCTAAATTAGCCAAAGTAATTATTACCCAGTACGGAGGACCATCTGCCGCAAGGAGATAATTTGAAAAAAAAGAAGGGCTTTGTTTTCCCTTCCTTCTTTTCTTCGATATTCTTTTCCCTACTTTATAATTAACCACACTTAGAATAACCGCAATAAGAGCATACTACGCAACCGTCTTCATGGTTGATAGGCCTACCACATTCAGGACAAGCCTGATCCACAGCCACCCCGCTATGAACTTTTTTTGTCAGTCCATTGACAGGAATCTTCTTTACATAGGCTCCTGATTTTTCTGCTACAGCCGATAATTTATGTAATGGCTGGAAAAGCCCTCCCTCTTTTTTATCTACCGCGGATGCAGAATTGCCATTTTCAACGAAACTAACATCTATATATTTTTTTATCACGCGTGAGATAGCGTCGGGGCAAGAGGTAACATTGACGCCTTCCCTGCGTATACAAGCAGGACAACGGATACCGCGGATCTGCTCAATGATGGAGTCAGGTGAAATGCCAGAGCGCAAAGCTATAGAGATTAGGCGTGCTGTGGCCTCCGACTGGGACGAACAACCACCGGCGCGCCCCGTATTGGTAAATATCTCACAAATTCCTTGTTCATCGGCATTCACACTCACATAGAGATTGCCACAACCAATTTTGATCTTTTCCGTTACACCCATAGTAACTTCAGGACGTGGCCGGGGCATAATATAATGGCATTCAACCGCTCTGCCAGAACTCCGGTATTTTAGCTTCTGCTCTGTCCCGGCTGAGAGTACTTGTTCATCCCTACTGCCATCCCGATAAACCGTTAGGCCTTTACAGTCTAATTTATAGGCCAGCAGAAACGCCTTTGCGATTTCCTCACGAGTAGCGGAATGAGCAAAGTTAATAGTTTTGGAAACGGCATTATCCGTATGTTTTTGAAAAGCAGCCTGAATTTTGATATGCCATTGAGGATCGATTTCCTGCGCCGTGACAAAGATTTTTTGCACCCAAGCAGGCACTTCGGACAATCCTTGCACTGATCCTGTTTGAGCGATTTTTTGCTTTAGTTCGGTCGAATAGAAACCATATTTTTTGGAATAAAATTCGAATAAAGGATTGACCTCCACGAAAGAGGTACCATCCATAACATTTTTTGTATAAGCCACGGCAAAAATGGGTTCAACACCGCTGGAAGAACCGCAAATCATAGAAATGGTTCCTGTGGGCGCAATCGTAGTAATAGTGGCATTACGTAACTGACGTACCCCATCGTAAGCTGAACCTTGATAATTGGGAAAAGCACCTCGTTCCTGAGCCAAGCGTTCCGATTCCTGACGCCCTTGCTCCTGAATGAAGTTCATGATCCTTTGAGCATACTCTACTGCTTCTTCGGAAGCATAAGATACACCCAATTGAATTAGCATATCCGCAAAACCCATAACTCCCAGGCCGATTTTGCGGTTACCTTTGACCGTTTTTTCAATGACTGGAAGCGGATATTGATTAGCATCGATAACATCATCAAGGAAGCGCACTGCCAACCTAGTCACTTTGCTCAAACGCTGCCAATCGATCACAGCCTGTCCATCCTGCTCACTTACCATAAACTTCAAATTAACTGAACCCAGATTGCAGGCCTCATTGGGCAACAAGGGCTGTTCTCCGCAAGGATTGGTAGCTTCAATTTCTCCCAGATGAGGGGTAGGATTATCTCGGTTTAGGCGATCCAAAAAGATTACGCCCGGCTCGCCGTTACGCCAAGCATGATCTACGATTTTATTAAAAACATCTGCAGCGGATAATTGGCCGACAGCTTTTTTGCTATGAGGATCTATAAGATCATAGCTGCCTTGGACACGAAGCGCCGTCATAAATTCATCAGTAATACCGACAGAGATATTAAAATTGGTGATTTCCTGATTATCCTCCTTACATTGGATAAATTCCAAGATATCAGGGTGATCGACTCGTAATATACCCATATTGGCACCGCGTCTGGTGCCGCCTTGCTTGATAGCCTCGGTGGCTGCATTAAAAACTTTCATAAAGCTCACTGGACCAGAAGCCACACCGCCCGTTGAACGCACCGAGCTGTTTTTAGATCTCAAGCGGGAAAAACTAAACCCTGTTCCCCCACCTGATTTATGGATGATAGCAGCATACTTGATAGCATCAAAGATATCTTGTATACTATCTTCCACAGGCAGCACAAAACAAGCACTCAGCTGGCCCAAATCCCTGCCCGCATTCATCAAAGTGGGGGAGTTAGGCATAAATTCTAATGCGGCCATCATTTGATAATATTCCTGGGCTAATTTCTCAGTCTCTTCAGTTGAATAGCCGTATTTTTGCTCACTGTCTGCCACGACACAAGCTACCCGGTATAACATATCTTCGGGCGTTTCTAGAATCTCATCATCAGATTTTTTTAAATATCGTTTTTCCAAAATGACCTTGGCTGTGGGATTCAATGTCATTTGGGGCCACGATGGCGGCACTTTTTTATCAAAAACCATATTATCCCCAACTTCCTATATTAAGTCAAACTAAAATAACAAAACCACTGGCAAAAATCAATATATAGTGCGTATTAATTATATCGAAACAATATATAGATGTCAATAATTTCAAGTCAGTACTAGTCTTCTTGTCCAAAAATTTTTGTCTAAGACCAAAAAGAAGAAGAGGCATGATGCCTCTTCTTTTTTTTGATACAAGATATCATAGTTCTTTTAGATTATCAGTAAAAGTACGCAAAGCATCCTGAGTTTTTTCTTTGGCGATGCGTAAGCCATCCTCAGTTTTTTCTTTGGCAATGCGTATAGCATCCTCAGTTTTATCTTTGGCAGTATGCAAAAATTCGCCTGTTTTATCTTTGGTAGTATATAAAAGCTCTTCTGTTTTATCTTTGGTATCATACAAACCATC
>JBMNOA010000053.1:0-8784 GCA_050942825.1 Bacillota bacterium | reverse complement strand
ACCAGCATTATAGCTATTTTGCGTCGCATATCAATTTTTACCGGTGCCATATATTACACTCCTTGATCACATCACTTGGAATTTTTTATCCCAACCCTTCACTAACAGAAAAATACTCTTAAGCAAAATCAGCTGTTTGCTGCTGTACTGCTTTTAGACAAATAATTTTCCAATATTGTGCCGAATGCTTTCAAGAAAGAATTATCAGAGGCTGTTTTCTCCTCTCCTGCTACACTGGCCACTGCGCGTTCATCTGCCGATTGAGCTGAAGAACCCTGGGAAGTTTGAGCATCATCAACCTTGGCAGTCTTCAAGTTATTCTCATAATCGAGATAAATAATATCGGATGATTCTATGCAAACCATACCTAAATTATTAATAGCATATTGTTCGATCCTATCCAAAGAACGCAGTTTTTCTACTTCCAGCTCCAATAATTGGCATTTTTCTTCCAGCTCGGCGATGGTACTTTTGGTAGTGTTTATTTCATAACCCACACCACCAATTTTGGCCTCAGCAGCTACACAACAAAAGAAAATTGCTAAAATAAAAGCAGTGATAAAAGCAATCATAGCACGGTCATTTTTAATAACGATTTTTTTTGCGCGCGCTTTTTGCATTATTTGTAATTCTTGCTGCAATTTTTGTTCTTTTATCGCTTCTGCGGCTTGGAAATTTTGCTTCCTGGCTGCTAACACTATATGCTACCTCCTATACAATTATAACTTAAAGATTGCGATTTATAATTTCACGGCCACACGCATTTTGGCACTTCTAGATCTTGGATTATGCTCGATCTCGTTCTTTTGAGGTAAAATAGGCTTTCTGCTCAGCAATTTGATACTTGCTTGATGTCCGCAGATACAAATAGGTGTTTTGGGAGGACATAAGCAATCCGCGGCCAAAAGGCGAAATTTTTCCTTAACGATCCTATCCTCCAAAGAATGAAAAGTGATGATAACCAGCCGCCCCCCCGGTTTCAATACAGCTACTGCGGCATCAATGGCTTTTCCTAATACGCCCAGCTCATCATTGACGGCTATGCGAATGGCCTGAAAGGTTCTTTTGGCCGGATGCTGGTCCTTTTCTCTTGCTTTGACCGGTATGGCTTTTTTGATTACCTGCACCAGCTGCCCGGTCGTATCAATGGTTTTTTCCTTTCGTTCTAAAAGGATCATCTGAGCAATCCTTTTAGCCCATTTTTCTTCACCATATTGATAAATAATTTTTGTTAATTGATCTTGGCTGTATTTGTTGACAATATCCCAGGCACTAAAATCCTGTTTTTGGTCCATCCTCATGTCCAAAGGAGCATCTTGCATATAAGAAAACCCTCGCTGACCTTTGTCCAATTGATATGATGAAACTCCTATATCAAGCAATATACCGTCTACCTGCCCCCAAGAAGACTGTTTTACCACTTGCTCCAGATTGACAAAATTGTCTTTAAAAATCAATACTCTTTCGCCAAACTGCGCTAGAGCTACTTTTCCAGCCGCAATAGCATCATCGTCTTGGTCTATGGCAATCAGCCTGCCCAAAGGAGCGGAGGCTTGCAGGATGGCTTTACTATGCCCCGCGCCGCCCATAGTGCCATCCACATAGACAGCACCACTTTGAGGCTGCAATATCTCTAAAACCTCAGCGAGCATAACCGGCACATGATAAAAATCTCTATCTTGATTCATCTTTTCACCGCCTAAAAGCTGATATCAAGATCAAGATCAGCAAGTTTTTCGGCTACCTCTTCATATTGATCATTAGCTTGTTCACTGTATTGTTCCCAAATTTCCTTATCCCAAATTTCCATGCGGCTGGAAACGCCGATAATTACTATATCTTTATCTAAAGATGCATACTTACGCAAATTGGCAGGCAACAAAGCTCTGCCTTGCTTGTCCATTGTTGTCTCCACTGCTCCGGAAAAAAAGATGCGGGCAAAAGAACGGGCATCAGCCCTGGTGGAAGAAAGCTGTTTTAGGTTGGTAGCGACTCTTTTCCATTCCTCCATAGGATAGACAAAAAGACACTTGTCCAGACCTTTAGTCAGTACAAAACTAGTGCCTAAATCAGCCCTGAATCTAGCAGGGATAATAATACGACTTTTTTCATCTATGGAATGTTGGAATTCTCCCATGAACATAAATCGTTACCTCTTGTTTGATTAGCGGAGTGTTTTTTACTCCATTTTACTCCACATTATACCACTTGATGTTATTATATTCGTTGTGCCTGCCCTTTCTCCTTTTTTTATTAAAGACTTTTTAAAATATTTTTTCGCTATTTATTCCGAGAAAAATTTAAAAAAATGCAAAATAATTTTTTTTATTATCATTTTTACATGATTAAAAATAATTTACCCTGATAAATAAAAAAAACTCCGGTAATAAATTACCGAAGTTTTTTTTATTTATCAGTCATTCTTGTCCTCAAAATATTTTATTCTGTTGAATTTTCAGAAGTTGCTTCGCCGACCGCCTGTGCTGATTTTTTTTGCTGGTCAAAGCTTTTGAGATCGGAGATTATTTGATCAACCACCTGTCTGTTTGTATCATTTGCAGCCAAAGAGTCTTTATATTTATTAATATGAGACAAAGCAGCATCCAAACCATCAAGATTATAGAGAACATAAGTATATTGTTGATTGATATTCAAATCATGGGGAACCAAAGATATAGCGGTGGTAAATTCCGCACGGGCTTTTTCATTTTGTCCGCCCAAAAACAGCATTAAAGCTTTTTGGGCATGGATATTGGCTTTGCCCTGATTATTCAATTCTACCGGAGCTGTGTCCAAAGAGGCTTGGAAAAAGGTTGCCGCTTTTAAAGCAATCCCAGACATTTTAGCGTCTCCTATTTTCATATAAGCTTCAGCTAAAGATGCATATAAATCGGCCATGTTCTTGTTCTCCGAAAAGGTCATTTCAGAGCCTTGCTCTTTAGTCGCCTCTGCTATAGATTGTTCCAAAGCATCTATTTGAGCCTGCACATTTTGCAGATCATTGCCATTCCCTTTAAGTGCGCTAAAATCGGTATTATTAGTGCCTAAAAAGGCAAAGGAGCTAACCAAACCCACTGTTAAAACAACTACTACTATGATTACGGCTTTACGGTGTTTTTTGATACTCCGCCGCATATCTTCCATTGTCACGAATAATTCCTCCCCCAACTAAAATTTGCTACAACAAAGTAATTATATATAAAATCTTTTCTGATATCAACATCTATTTATCAAATGCCTCAATGATGGGGGCATTTACCAAAGTTAGGGCAAGCATCCGCGGCATTGCAAACAGTTTTCTTTTGCTTGATGCTGACATTAAAGTTACTGAACAATTGTTGCTTTTTTTTACTTTGACAATCAGGACAAGCCATTTGTTCCCTCTGATCAAAAGCACAACTAACCTGATATTCTTTTTGGCAGTCTAAACAACGAAAAGTATATTTAGGCATAGCGCCCTCCATTACCAATATATGGAATTACCTTTTACTCCTTACAATCATGGCAAATACCGTAAACTTCTAAACGATAGGTGCTGACTTCCCCAGGAGCAGCAGCCAAAATCAAAGGCTTAATGGAATTTTTATCGATATCAAAATCTAAAACCCTTCCACAAGCTTTACAAACGAAATGGTAATGAAGCTCGGGATTACCATCAAAACGGCTTTGACTCTTACCATAGTTGAGTTCCAATATTTTCCCTTCTTCTTTTAAAACTTGCAGATTTCTATAAACTGTTCCCAAACTGATATCGGATATAGTTTTACGCACTTCTTGGTAAATCCAATCAGCAGTGGGATGACTTTTAGTATTGCGTAGCGTTTCAAAAATGACTTTCTTCTGTTTAGTCATTCGTTTTTGTTTTACTTCCATATTTTTATTACACCTCAATTATTTAATTAAGTATCTGGCTACTCTTTTCAGAGATAAAATCTGCTTCAGACCACAGTTCCAGATCCTTACCTAATATTCTTTGCACTTGACTGAGCAGGGTATAAAAACGCGTCTCCGCACGAAGAAAATCACTGATAACAGGCTCTTTGGCCAGATTCTGAAAAATAATATCAAAATTCTGGGCGTCTTCCGAAGTGTCTTCCCCGGATAAAGTAGCCAGATGCAATTGTAATTGCTGCTGCCGAAAATCAGCTAAAAGATAAGAATAATTCTTGTTTTTTTGCAAATTATCACGAGCGACACAATATTCAGCAAATTCTTCACTTTGCGCTAAAAGCTCAGCCAATTTATTGGCATAGTATTTGATATCTTTTTTAATATCGCTAACATTATCACCCTTCGCTTCTTTTAACATAATATCCTCCTGCTGTCATAATAATAACATTTAAATTAGTTTATCAAGATTAATTATTATTATCCTCTTATTGTAATTTTTCTTTAATCAAAAAGCTCAGGTCATTAATAATTTCCCTCTGTTGAGGGTTTCCTGCCCAAGGTCTCCATTGGGCGATAATCTCTTCTGCGACAAAAGGCAATCCCGGTAGTGATTGTGCTAATATTTCGATAAAGTCCCCATCCATAGCATCAGAATATATAGTAGCCTTTTCGATGACCCCTTGTGAATTGGTAAAACATAGCTCTGCTTCTCCCCAGAGAAAACGCCTATAATAACTGACAGAGAATTTGGGAGAACTTCCGAAACGCCATTGCCATGAAGCATATTTTTCATACAGTTCAGTGCAGGCAGCAGTCGTAGTATCAACCACTTGACAGTCTACATTTTGATAAGTGGCAGAAAAAACAGCACATATAGAATCCCTAAGCTTAACCAAATCTATCTCAGGAGCTACCTCTTTAAGATTAACGACCCTTGAGGACACAGATCGCACTCCTTTGGCCCGCATTTTCTCTGTAGAAGGTCGCAAATAATGATTTAGGCGCCCATAATCACTGTCAAATAGTAAAGTGCCATGATGCAAAGAATTACCCTTTTTATGACAATATGCGTTACCGGAAAATTTTCGCCCATCAACCTGCAAGTCATTACGCCCGCAAAAAGAGGCCTCTATACCCAAATTTCGTACTGCCTGCAAAATTATACTCACCTGATGAGCTAAGTTATAATCATGGCTTTTCATTACAAAAGTAAAATTTAGGTTACCTAGATCATGATATACAGCACCACCGCCAGAAATCCTTCTGGCTAAATAACCCCCGTCGTGAGCCAAAGATTGCCAATCGCATTCTTTCCAGGCATTTTGGTGTCTGCCAATCACCACGGTTCTCTGGTTTTGCCATAGGTACAACATTATTTGACCTGCTGTAATATTATTAAAAAGCATCTCCTCAAAAGCTTGGTTATACCAAGGATTTGTGGCAGAAGAAATGTAGATATTGCCTTTTATTATATCCTTCATAAAAGCCCCCTTTGTCAAAAAGCTTTTTATCATTTTCTATAATAATTACTATTTTCCCTCTTTGTAAATAAAGAAAATACTTTTTTGTACAAATATCGTACACGCACACTTGACCCATTGACGCATATTATTTATCAGTAAAGTATTTTTAGGAGGGATATAATGCTTATTCATACTGTTCAAAAAGGAGACACTCTTTGGCAAATCTCTAAACAATATCAAATAAGCCTGGATGCACTGATTGCTGCCAATCCACAAATTATGGACCCCAATAAAATCATGCCGGGTATGCAGATCTATATACCACATTACTCCCACCATGAGATGGGAACCCATGCCATGGCTCCTGAAGAGGACAATTGGTTCAATCCAATGGACCCCAACCTATCGAATAGAGAAAATCGGTCCAACCCCCCAGGTAAAGAAAAATGGAGCAATCCACCGGACAATTGGTCCAACCCCCCAGGTAAAGAAAAATGGAGCAATCCACCGGACAATTGGTCCAACCCCCCAAGTAAAGGAAATGAGCCTTGGCCCAACTCCCAGGAAAAAGAAGAAACTGATTTGCCCATGATCCACTATGTATGCCCAGGGGACACCTGGGAAAACTTAGCCATGCGTTACGGAGTTATGCCGGATCATCTCAAATCATCTAACGCGCATCTTCCGCCCAATCAACCGCTTATTATCGGCACCAAGATAATCATATCGGGATCCAATCCTGCGGTAGAAATAGAAAACAAACCAAAAACTAAGGACTTCAACATGTTTTTTTGCCCCGGTTGTGGCAAAAAATTCCCTTTATCATAGCTCTCGGAACACAATAAAAGATATATAAGTAAAAAGGGACCTCCAGGCCCCTTTTTCTTTATTACCATTCATTTATCATCTCAAGTAGATCTTTCAACGTACCATGATAATTAACTTTTTCTAGATCCTCAATATAAGGGCCCTCAGCAATTAAGAATGTTTGCATACCAATATCAGCAGCAACCATATCTTCCTCAAGGCTATTGCCAATCATCATACATTGATTCATATCTGTGACGCCCAAGTGTTTGGCTATCTCCTGAAAATATTTAGGATTAGGCTTAGCATAATGCATGAATTCCACACCTGGAATAAAATCAAAATCATGCGGGTCCAAACCACACCATCTAATCCTCTCGGCCATAGAAAATTGAGGCATCAAACTATTGGAGGCCAGAGCTAATAAAAAGCCTTTTTGTTTTGCTGACCTTATTACATCTTCGGTCAAGGGCAGTTTCGTGATCATCTTACCATATTTAGGAAAATCATTGCGATAAAATTGCATCATACGGTCTTTAATGGCCTGTGGATCTAAACCAAAACCTTCGCAAAAATGATGCAGAAAAACATCATAACAAGAATAATGCTCACTGGGATGATTAATACAAAACATAGTTGACTTCATTACACTTGGCAGAAATTGTTCTTCTAAAATAACATCGGAAAAACTCTTTGCCATTTCATTAAGGTAAGCTTTAGTAAATGAATCAGCATCCATCAAACATAATGTACCATCTAAATCAAAAAGCAATGCTCTAGTCATAATATCTCCTAAAAAATATCGATCCTTGCTATTTTTCTACAGCTTTATTTAGAGCTTCCATTAAGGCATCTACATCAATGCCATGGGCTGATGCCCCTTGTTCAATATTTTCAAAATGAGCAGCAGCACAACCTATGCAGCCCATACCATACTCCATAAAAACTGCGGAAGCTTGCGGCCATTTTTGCACAACATCCATAATACTCATATCTTTAGTAATTGTAGACATAATTTACCTCCAAAATATATTTTTATTTAGTATATACTATTTTATTAAAAAATAAAAGGAACTTTTCCGATAAATTGATGAATAATAAAAAAATTCCTCCGTCGGAGGAATTTTTTTTTTGTTATGTATGAAAAAGAACTATATTAAACAATACCTTGATCGATCATAGCATCAGCAACTTTGATAAAACCACCAATGTTAGCACCGTCAACATAGTTGGTGTAATTGCCTTCTTTACCATATTCTTGGCAAGTAGCATGGATGTTGGCCATGATGGATTTCAATTTTTCCTCAACCTCTTCAGCTGTCCAGTTATAACGCATGCTGTTTTGAGCCATTTCCAAACCGGATACAGCAACACCACCAGCATTAGCAGCTTTACCAGGCGCAAAGAGGATTTTGGAATCAAGGAAATAGTTGATTGCTTCTTCAGAAGAAGGCATATTTGCAGCTTCACAAACGCAGGTGCAGCCATTTTTGATGAGGTTTTTAGCATCATTGAGGTCTAATTCATTTTGACGGGAGGTTGGAATAGCAACGTCACAAGGAACTTCCCATGGACTACCTTCAATATATTTTACGCCGAATTTTTCAGCATAATCTTTGATAGGACGGCGATGTACGGTCCATAAAGTTTTAACAAATTCTAATTTTTCGCCACTAACACCATCCGGATCATAAATATAACCAGTTGGGTCAGCAACAGTAATAACTTTACCACCTAATTGAATAACTTTTTCAATCAAGAAAGAACCGACGTTACCGTAACCGGATGCAGCAACTCTTTTACCTTCAAAATCTTCGCCTCTAGTTTTAAGCATAGATTGGCAGAAATATGCAACACCGTAACCAGTAGCTTCAGGACGAATAAGGCTGCCGCCCCAGTTAAAGCCTTTACCGGTAAAAACTCCGGTAAATTCATTAGCAAGTCTTTTGTATTGACCAAACATATAACCGATTTCACGGCCACCAACACCAATGTCACCAGCGGGAACGTCAGTATTAGCACCAATGTGACGGAAAAGTTCGGTCATAAAGGATTGACAAAAACGCATAACTTCAGCGTCGGATTTACCTCTGCCATCAAAGTTAGCGCCACCTTTACCTCCGCCCAAAGGCAAAGAAGTCAAGCTGTTTTTGAAGATTTGTTCAAAACCTAAGAATTTAAGAGTACCAACAGTTACATTAGGAGCAAAGCGAATACCGCCTTTATAAGGACCAATGGCGCTGTTGAATTCAACTCTCCAACCTTTGTTGATTTGGATTTCACCTTTGTCATCAACCCAAGGCACACGGAAACTAATTGTGCGTTCAGGCTCTACCAAACGTTCGAGAATTTTATTTTTGGCATATTTTGGATTTTTGTCAATAAAAGGAGCCAGAGAAACAACAACTTCTTTTACCGCTTGGTGGAACTCGGTTTCAGCAGGGTTTTGGGCAATAAGGTTGTCCATAAACTCTTGTACATTAATAGACACAAAAAAACCTCCCTTAAATTTTCTTATGATAAAATCATAAGTTAATGATTTTATTACATTATAGGCAAATTTACTATAGCAAAATCACCTATAAAGGTCAAAACCACAGATTCTCCGCATTAAATTCTACAT
>JBMNOA010000052.1:0-8853 GCA_050942825.1 Bacillota bacterium | reverse complement strand
ATACAATATTGCCATGGATGTTTTTTGTGCAAAATACATAGAGAGTAATAAACATTTTTCTATATTTATATTACCATGCAAAATAAAAGTAATAGAAAATCTTTATACGCGTATATGTATAGATTACGTTTTTGCAGAGAACCGCTAGTACCCCTGAAGGCTCATACATAATGGTGTGTTTTAGCAATATCTAAATGATTTAGTGACAGAAATCAATATCTGAAGGGGGGTTTTTAAAAATAGAACAAAAATTTCTATTCAAATTAAGGGGAATTTATTAATGTATAGCTTAAAAAGAATTTTTAATATTGATGAAGCTAAAGATCTTCTACTGGAATCGGGACTCGATGTTCCTCAAAATACTGATTACACCGTCGGACTTTACGACGCGAAAAAGCTTATTGCGGTTGGTTCATTATCAGGAAATGTAATAATGGGTCTGGCAACTTCGCCTCTTTATAGAGGAGAGGGTCTGATTGGTACAATTATAAGCGATTTGATAGACAAAGCCTCGGAGCGCAATATCTATGACTTACTACTTTTTACAAAGCCAGAGAATGCGCCCCAAATGGAGAACCTCGGCTTTTGTACAATTGGTTCAGGAAACAATTGTGTTATTTTGATGGAGCGCGGTCCGAACGGTATAGAGAAATATAAAAAAGAATTGATGAAAGAGAAATTCCCAGCGGGACAGTCAGGAGCAATCGTGATGAACCTGAACCCACTTACAAATGGTCATCTATATCTGATTTCTAAGGCTTTGGAAAATTGCGATGCACTATATATATTTGTTGTTGAAGAGGATCGTTCGGTTTTCCCTTTTAAAGCACGGATAGAGATTCTGCAGGAAACGCTTAATAATCACCCAAAAATAAAGATATTGGCGTCGGGTAGATATATCATTTCGGGTGCAACATTTCCTTCCTATTTTTTAAAGCAGGCAGATCTGGCTCCCGCCCAAGCAGCGCTTGATATCGATATATTTGCAAGGCACATCGCACCTACGCTTGGAATCGTAAAACGCTTTGCCGGGCATGAACCATTTTGTTCATTAACAAGTATTTACAATGATTTCATGAGAAAAATACTGCCAGAGGCAGGAATAGAGTTTTGCGAAATAGAACGTCTTGCTAAAGATGGCCAATATATAAGTGCATCGGCTGTGAGAAAGCTGGTTGAGGAAAACCGGTTTGATGAGATAAAAGATATGGTTCCCACCCCCACTTTCGCTTACATTATGAAAACCTGCGCCCACTTTCAGGGATAGGCTTAATTGAGTTTACAGTGCTTAACCTGTCAAAATATTTTTCTTGGCTTTTGTCGATTCAACAATACTAAAAAAGGAGGAGCCATTTTTTTATGCAAAAACAACGTAATCCTTACAAAATAAAACATTAGAATCTATTGATATTTAAGATAGATTAGCAAAACACAAAACGGAATTTGGAGGCTTATTATGAAAATCAAAAGAAATGCAGTTGCTGGGACCTTGGAATCCAGTGATCTGTTAGTAACGGTGGCACCGGGATCAAATGGCAGAGAAATAATTATTAAAAGCGTTGTGGCGGCACAGTATCACAACGTAATTTTAAAACTTGCTAATGATGTTCTTGATGAATACGGTATTAGTGATATTTATCTTGAAATCGAAGATCGGGGGGCTTTGGATTTTGCAATCAGAGCCAGGCTGGAAACAGCCCTGCTAAGAGCGGGAGGCGATTTGTAATGCTTTTAAGAACGATTTTGTTTATACCGGGCAATTCCCCGCGGATGATGGTCAACGCTGATATACTTAGTGCAGATTTGATTGTACTTGATCTGGAAGATGCGATTCCTTTATCACAGAAGGATGCAGCACGGATAATGGTAAAGAACTTCTTAAAAACCGGCTATTGCACTTGTCCTGTTGCAGTACGTATCAATGACATAAATACTGAATTCTACCGAAAAGATATAGAAATGATTGTTCCATTAATACGCAATGGATTAATGGTTCCAAAGGTAAATTCCGCAAATGATATGGCATTTATTGATGCATCCCTATGCGAGATAGAAAAAAACAACGGCCTCGAAGAGGGTTCAACCGGCCTATATGTAATACTGGAAACAGCGCTTGGAGTGGAAAATGCCTTTTCAATTGCCAATTCAAGCCGACGTATTATTTCAATTTGTTTTGGCGGAGAGGATTATGCAGCGGACATTGGTGCAAAGAGAACGTTGGCTGGGGAGGAAATCAAATACAGCCGCCAACGAGTTGTTAATGCAGCAAAAGCGGCGGGGATAAACGCTACGGACACAGTATTCACTGATGTAGATAATATTAAGGGGTTGGTATTAGATGCTACCTTCGCAAGAGATCTCGGGTATGATGGTAAAAGCGTAATATCCCCTCGGCATATAGAAACAGTAAACACTGTGTTTTCACCAACAATCCAGGAAATTAGCTATGCACTGCGGGTGGTAGCCGCCATGGAAGCCGCCGAGAAGGAAGGTATTGGTGCAGTTTCGCTTGATGGAAAAATGCTGGACATACCGGTACTCGCAAGAGCCGAAAAGCTTCTCACAGCAGCGTGGAGAGCGGGTTGTATTTCAGCATTGCCTGAATTCCAGCAAAAAGCACTTTCAGACTTTATAGCAAAGAAGAGGAGTGCGATACAAACCCACAGCGTATGAAATGATTATCGTATTTAGTCCTTGTAGAGGAATTATTAACATTATTATTTTATTATACGAGGAGCGAAAAAAATGAATAAAGTGGTAAAATCCCTTCGCGAAGCGATTATACTTAGTGGACTTCAGAGTGGAATGACCATATCATTTCACCACAATCTCCGTGCTGGTGATACTATCGCGGTGCAAATCATTAACGAAATCTGCAGTTTAGGCATAAAAGACATTAGAATAGCACCGACCAGCTTATTATCCGGACATGATCCGATAGGAAAATATATAGAAAATAGGACTATCACCCGGATAGAATCCTCCGGGTTCACCCCCTTGACCGGCAAAGTATTACAGCAAAACTTTCTGAAGGAGGTCGCTCTTTTGAGGACCCATGGAGGACGGGCTCAAGATATTGAAAAAGGAAATATTTCTATTGATGTAGCTTTTATCGCGGTTTCCCGTTGTGATAAGAATGGAAACTGCACGGGCTCAGCCGGTAAGTCGGCATTTGGATCTCTCGGATACTCAATTATGGATGCAAGGTATGCAAAAAAGGTCATCGTCGTGACTGACGAACTCTCTCAAGAACCTATTTACCCTATCTCAATCGATCAGACTTATGTTAATTATGTAGTTGAGGTTGATAACATAGGAGACCCTTCCGGTATAGTATCTACGAGTACAAAAATTTCTGCTGACCCAGTCAATCTTAAAATTGCAAAAACGACCGCAGAAATTATAGGATATAGCGGGTATCTCATGGATGGGTTTTGCTTTCAGGCTGGAGCAAGCGGTATATCTCTGGCAGTAATCAAATACCTTGAAAAGATTATGCTTGATAAAGGAATCAGCGGCCGCTTTGGCATGGGGGGCATTACTGCAGGAATGGTCGAGATGCTTAATAAAGGTCTGTTTAAAGTACTTTATGACACTCAAACATTTGATTTACCAGCTATAGAGTCTCTACGACAAAATTTAAATCACATTGAAGTGTCCGCATCCATGTATGCAAATCCGGAGGCCAGGGGTGGATGTCTTGTAAATGAACTTGACTGCGTTGTCCTCGGAGCTACAGAAATAGATACGGATTTCAATGTTAATGTGCATACTGATTCTAACAACCGGTTGATATCGGGTGCAGGCGGACATGGAGACACTGCTGAGGGTGCCAAGATGACTATTATCACCGCTCCAAGCTTCCGTTCTCGAATTCCTACCATTGTTGATCGGGTTAATACGATATCAACGCCCGGTAAATATGTTGATGTTTATGTTAGCCAGAGGGGTGTCGCAATCAATACTTCCATTCCGAAGAATGCAGAGTTGGCCTACCGCCTAAAAAATGCTGGAATTCCGATTGTCGATATCCATGATTTAAAAAAAGATACTGAAAGAATCACCGGAAAGCCTGATAAAGTTAAAAAAGGTGACAGGACGGTTGCAAAAATCATATGGCGGGATGGATCTGTTATTGATGAAATAAAATCATTAAGTGAATAATCGTCAAAAGGGTGTAATATTATGGTACAACCTTTTATAGTGCCTATAAAAAAATGTGAATTCTCTTTCCGTTTTACCTTGCTTTTATTAGTATAATAGCAGAGGAAAAAATAATGTTCAGAGAGAGGAATGATTTGTGGTATTTCAAAGATGGAATAGTAAGGTAAAGCCGGAGCAAATTCTTATCTCACGCGAAAAAAGGGCGGAACATCAGAGGTATTTAATGAATCTTTACGGGGCTACCCTCGCCTCCTTTACCATGAATATCCCCGGAGATATTAAACTATCACCTGCAATAATTGAAGTATTTTTAGACGGTATTGAGTCTGTATATAATACGTTTCAGCAAAACAATATAAAAATATTATTTTTTGAATCCAGATTGATTATCACGGGACCTGAAGCTTATTTTTGCATTGCCTGTCCAGCCATTGAAGCAAAAAAAATGTTGTGTATTATTGAAGAACAACATAAGGCAGGACGGCTTTTTGACCTTGATGTAATTGGAACAAATTATAGAAAAATATCACGGTCGGACATAGGCTATCCGAAACGCCGATGTCTGGTATGCGAATCGGACGCTTATTCGTGTGCAAGAAGTGGACGCCATGATATGAAAGAACTAATTAATGCCATTGATAAGATCATTTTGGATTGGATAAAGGAGAAACATAAATAATGGTTGTCTGCAATTTGGCAAAGGATATTGGGTTTTACGCAAATCAGGCAATATTATATGAACTTTCGGCGACACCTAAACCTGGTCTTGTGGATAAACGTAACTGCGGTTCTCATAATGACATGGATTTTCTAACATTTATCTCAAGTGCATGCGCTATCGCTCCTTACTTTGCACATATGGCCGAAGTAGGTATTTTATGGGACTCCGATGATATTAAAGGACTTTTTAACGCTATTAGGAAATATGGCCAGGAATGTGAGAAATCAATGCTGATGGCTACAAACGGTGTGAATACTCATAAAGGCACAATATTTTTGATGGGAATCTTATCGGCCGCCACCGGATATTCGGCAATACATAAAAAAAAGTGTTTTCCCGATGACGTATGCGATACGGCTGCAAAAATGTGCGAGGGTATTGTAAGGCAAGATTTTTCCTCGCTTGAGGAGAAAGATCGACTGACCCACGGTGAAAGGCTTTACTTAACTTATGGGTTGACTGGTATACGGGGTGAAGCAGAAAGCGGATTTAAAACAGTACGCAATGTCGGGTTGCCGGCACTTGAAGAAGCCATAACCAACGGGATGGATACAAACTCAGCAATGCTCCACACCCTTTTGAAGCTAATGTGTACATTAGAAGACACGAATGTCATTTCTCGTTGTGGCAAAGATGGCCTTGATTATGTAATGAAAAGCGCCAAAATGGTTTTAAACGCTGGAAGTGTAACTTCTCCAAAAGGGCTTGCCATGCTTTATTGTCTCGATGATGATTTTATTGCTAGGAGGATTAGCCCCGGTGGCAGTGCTGATTTGCTATCGGCAAGCTTTTTCTTGCATAGTATAAAAAATTTATGCTGCAAAATATAATGTTATCTTTTATAGCTATAGCTTTTTACCACATTAATAAAGGAAAATAAAGTTAAATACTTATATGTTAAAGGTGCATTTTACTTTATTAAACATTGCATGCCTTGCTTTTCGCAAGGCATGCAATATAATAATATCAAATTGTAAATAACAGCAGCACATTATTTTGAATATTTTTCGACTGTGGTAAGCATTTTGTCAACCAGTTCGTCACCAACCTGCTCCCGAATCAAATTATAGCTGGTTTCAGCTCTTTCCTTCATCTGTGCATAAACTTCATCAGGAAGAATAATAGTTTCCACACCATTTTCAGCCAGTGTTTTTTCGTAATCTTTCATAATATTGTCAGCCCATTCCCTGGTATCCTTGTTGGCTTGAATCAAACTCTCAGTGACGACTTGTTGGAGGTCGGCAGGCAGGCTGTTGAATTTCTCCAGATTCATTGGCATTATTAAACTAAAAGGTATGTGGCTTGTTTTCACAAGATATTTCTGTACTTCGTAGAATTTCGCGTCAACTATCAAATCAAGAGGATTTTCCTGTGCGTCTATCGTGCCCTGCTGAAGGCTTATATAGACTTCTGAGTAATCCATAGGGGTCGGATTCGCACCGAGAGCTTCCCAGTAAGCTATTTGATTTTTATTCTCCATAACGCGAACCTTAAGACCTTTAAAATCCTCCAATGAATTAATTGGCCTGTTGGCTGTAAGCTGACGGTATCCGGCATCTGAAAAGCCAAAGAATTTGAGTCCGGCTTTTTCAAACTCAGGTTCCAAAGCCGCTATTATTTCGGGGTCGTCCAATACTTGCCGCATCACTTCAATAGAAGGTGATAAGCTAGCCATATCAAAAATAGCACAAGCATTTACAAACTCAACAAATCCATTGCTGACATAGGGAAATAAATCAATAGTGCCATCAATGGTACCCTCAATCAACTCTCTGGTTTTCCCCAGCGAAGCATTGGGGTAAATTGTCGTTTTTATTCGACCGTTACTTTTTTGTTCCATAAGTTCGGCTGCTCGTTGTGCGACATAATGGTTTACACTTCTTTCTGAAGAACCATGCCCTATAACAAAATTGTATTCTGCTTCCCCATTTGATGAGGAACCCTCGGAGGTATTGGGTGAGTTATTTGGAGTATTGCCGGGAGTATTACCGGAGCCGCACCCCACGCTAATTGTAGCCACAAGGATCATAACCAGTAACAAAGAAATCGCTTTTAGAATTTTTGTCTTCATTTTCTTATTCTCTCCTTTTCTTTTTTTTATTAGGTTAAAAATATTGCTGACAAGTTACTTATTAAGCAGTATTAAACTGATCTCCGGGAAAACATTTATTAATACTGTTGCAACTGCAAAGAAAAATATGAATGGCAGCGAGCGTTTTGCTATATCCATTACAGGGATCTTGGTTAAGTTGCTCGCCACGAACAGGTTCATGCCCATAGGCGGTGTTACAAAACCGATAGCCAGGTTTACAACCATAATGATACCGAAATGGACCGGATGTACTCCAATAGCTGTCACAACCGGCAACATTATTGGCGCCAGGATGAGGATAGCAGACAAGCAGTCCACAAGCATGCCTGCAACTAATAGAACCAGGTTAATAAGCAGGAGTATCATAAATTTAGAATTGAATAAGGCCAAAAGATTATCTCTGATAAGTGCACCGACGTTCATAAGCGTGAGAGCATGGCTGAAAGCAACTGCTCCCGACATAATCAGCATTATGGCCGCGTATGTACCCACACCTTCTTTAAAGACTTGATACATATTTTTGAAGTTTATTGTTTTATAGATAAAAACCGAAACAAAAAGAGCGTAATAAATAGAAAGTGCAGCTGCCTCGGTTGTTGAAGCAATACCGCCATAAATGGACCCCAGAACTATAATGGGAGCAAGCAGAGCCCAAATACTATCTTTCAGTACCGCAAAAAAACCCTGCTTTCTTATCGCATTGTATTTTTCATTCAGCTTTTCCTTATCTTCCCCTTTATTTCGGCAATAGATATATGAATATACCATCAAACACAAGCCTATCAGAATGCCTGGCAGAAAACCTGCGATAAACAAGTCTGATACAGAGGTACTAGCTATGGAACAATACACAATAAACGGAATGCTCGGTGGAATTATAACCCCAAGGCCGCCCGATATGGCGACAAGAGCCGTTGAAAAAGTTTTATCATAGCCCATACTGATTAAGAAAGGGATAGTCATGGAACCGACAGCCGCAGTCGTAGCTGGTCCCGAGCCGGAAATAGCGCCATAAAAAAGACAAGTTGCGGTAACAGCAATGGGAAATCCGGCAGTTTTATTTCCAAAGAAGTACCCGAAAAAGTTGAATATCTTCTCTGAAATACCACCCTTAGCCATAATAACACCGGATAGCATAAATAGCGGGATTGCAAGCAGCGGGTAGCTATCAACTCCGTTGACCATACTTCTTACGATTGCGATTAACGGAAAGGGGAAAGACGGATCAAATATACTCTTTAATACGCATATCCCTGCAAAAGCCGCGCCAATCGGCGTGCCGATTAAAAGTAAGGCAAAGAAAATAAGAAAAAATATTCCTACTGACATATCACTTCCTCCTCTCCAGTCGCGTCTTTATGAAAAAGCGCATTTAAGTCTTTTATAATGCGTTGTGCCAACCGGATGAGAGTAGTTGCAAAACCGACCAGTGGAGAAGCATAGATAAATTGCATTGGTAGTTGGACAGCAGAACTGACCTGCCCGGAAGCCGCTGTTTTAACAACAATATCGTAGCTTACTTTCATCAGGAACACAAATAAAGCAGCGCACATCAAATGAACAATAATATCAATAATACATCTCAATTTCTTAGGCAACAAATTCAAAACTACATCCATGCGTATGGTAGTATTCTTCCTGTAAGCATATCCAATGGCAATAAAACCGGACCAGACAAATGAATATCTGGTAAGCTCATCGCTCCATGCTAACGAGGAATTCATAACATATCTCATAAAGATTTGAGCACCTGAAAAAAACACGATTGCGAAAAGGAAAATCACTAAGGGAATCTCTTCTAAATATTCGTCAAGCCACTTTAAAACTTTTCTAACCAAATTCAATCACCCCTCTTTTTCATACTAGTTTTCTGACG
>JBMNOA010000083.1:0-4964 GCA_050942825.1 Bacillota bacterium | reverse complement strand
AAAGCTTTCAGAAATACTAAACCGACTCCGCAGATCGTTTCATGGTCTCCGTGACGCATATGTTATGGAACTTGCCATCAGTGAGTTCGCAGACTTCTTTAAGGTATCGACAACTGCCGCAAAGATCCGTGCCGTAGAGCTTGGGTTTGAGCAGGCTGCCGGCGTCTTTAATTTTGTTGATGGTCGGAATTATCCTCCGTTCTCCTTCAGCAAGGGTAGTCTGAAAAAGGGACAGACTTTCATCATTGACCGCAACAACATCATCTTTGAATCTCATTTTAACGCTGATCTCGCTGCCGATTATCAAGCGGGACGATTTATACACGCCAACGGTCTGTTTGTCATCAACGACCCCAAGTATGTAACTATCGTTGAAGACACAGAACCGGCGCTTACCGAGTATGCATTAGACCATGTGGACGAATGCTGCCTGGTGTTTGACCGAACCACAAGGGTCAGCACCAACTATGATGATTCCTTTTACCGCATATGCTTCCTTTGCAGAGATGCAGACTCAAAGAGTTTTGTGGAAGCAACCTTCAATCCAAGGGAAGGCAAGAATGAAGATGTGTTGAAACGCGCCCGTGAAATGACTGCCATTGCAGAAGAAGCAAAGCGGGTTTCGGACATTCTCACAGAAATCCCATCATCGTTTTGTGCTACACTTGACTACCACATAAAGCGCCGCGGCTATACTAACGAGAAAATGGAGGAGCGGACCGGTATCAGTTCTCGAATGATCCAGGACTATCGAAATAAAAAAGACTCCAAGCCGACCCTGCAGAGCGTTTTAGCTCTATGCATAGGTCTAAATCTTCATCCGTCCTTCTCCTACGATTTGATTGCCAAGGCGGGATATAACATAATGGTTGCTTCGGAGGAGAATCTCATCTACCGGTATTTGATAGACAATCACCATATGGAGAACATCTTAATGTGGAACTCCAAACTGCAAGATGCCGGATTGCAACAGCAATTACCTAAAAACGGGAACAAATTAACGGTCCCGGAAAAATAATTCGGAAGTCGCATTTCCGATAATTAATCCACTTATATCAAGGCTTCTATGTCTTTATGACATGGGAGTCTTATTTTTTTGCCCATTTTTCAAGCTTCTTCCCTGATTGAAGCAGAAGTCCCACTTCCTCGTGGAAATCTGCGTTTTCAATAAAATAGTAGATGTCGGTTGGGCATTCAATGTCCAACATCAAACAACCGCCGTTAGCTGAACGGAGTCATGAACCGTTGCTCAACGGCTCACGGCGGACAACTGAACACATCGGCTGCCATTTGAGCTGGTATGCCGCAGACCGGGACGGAGAAATTCTCCGCCGGACTGTGGTCTATTAACTGCACCCTTTTTGCAGCCGTGCCAGAAGTCCTCCGTCTCGGAATAACCGACTCGGAGGACTTTCATGTTAATTAAGTGGACTTTTGCAAATGGCGAAACCTCGGAAGTTGAGGTTTCAGAAGAAATCGGTGCTGTCATCATCGACAGCCGCAAAGCCGAACACGCACAGCAGGAGAAGGAACGCTATCACTGCTACTCCCTGGACGCCATCGACTTTGAAGGAAATGAATACGGACGCTGTGATGACTACGGCGAAGACGATGCCGAAGCCGTAAAACGCAGAGCAGTTTTGAAATCCGGCTTCTCAAAGCTGACAGAAACCCAGAAGCGCAGACTGCTTCTTTCCGTTCAAGGTAAGACGGTTCGTGAAATCGCAGACCTTGAGGAAGTGGATGTCAGAGCAGTTCAGGACTCTCTGACCCAGGCAAGAAAAAAATTTCCGAAAAAATTCTAAACAGACACTCAACAAACGCCCCGTTTTTCTGCGTACAGCGAGAGGGACAAAACAATACCAACCCCTCGGAAAGGTAAACGCTATGCGACAGAATCTGAAAATCAGCGTGGTGAAAGACCATGCAAACGGCGGCGCGGTCACTTGCAGACGCATCACCGTGAGAGAACGCATTCTTCGTTTTCTCTTGGGAACCCCGCAGAGGCTGACCGTCATTGTCCCCGGTGACACCGTGGACGAGATCGCAATCAGCGAGGTTTCCAAAGGTGGTGAACCCCATGCCACCTAACAACCACGCAGTGCTGTCGGCTTCATCTTCCCACAGATGGCTTCACTGCACTCCATCCGCAAGGCTGGAACTTGAATTCGACAGCAGCACATCCGAAGCGGCAGCGGAAGGCTCTGCGGCTCATGCCCTGGCAGAACACAAGCTGAAACGTGTGCTGAAGATGAGAAGTCAAAGACCGACCTCCCCTTATGAGGACGATGCGATGGACGAATACACCACGGACTATGTGAGTTTCGTCATGGAGCAGTTCTATGAGATGAAGGACGGCGGCGAAGACCCTCTGGTCTTGATCGAGCAAAGGCTCGACTTCTCAAGCTATGTTCCGGACGGCTTCGGAACCGGCGATGCAGTTCTCATTTCACCCGGCAAACTCCATGTGATCGATTTCAAATACGGTCAAGGAATCCTGGTGGACGCAGAACGCAACAGCCAAATGATGCTCTACGGTCTTGCTGCTCTTAAGAAGTACAGCCGAAAGTACAAGATCAAGCGGGTATCGATGTCCATCTTCCAACCCCGCCGTGAGAACGTCAGCACCTGGACCATCACGGCTACGGAACTCCGCAAATGGGCGAAGACGGAACTCGTCCCAAGAGCAAGAGCCGCCTACAACGGCGAAGGCGAGTATCTCCCCGGAGATCACTGCCAGTTCTGCAGGGCGGCGGTCAAGTGCAGAGCCAGAGCGGAAGAAAAGCTGCGTCTGGCACAGAAGGAGTTCTCACTCCCTCCGCTTCTCTCCGATGACGAAGTGGAAGAGATACTGACGAAACTCCCGGACATCACCAAGTGGGCGAATGACCTCATGGCATACGCAACAGACGCCGCTCTCTACCACGGCAAGGCGTGGAACGGCTTCAAGGTGGTCGAAGGCAGATCGGTCAGAAAGTACTCCGATGAAGATGCCGTTGCCAAAGCCGCAAACAAAGCCGGCTACCGCGACATCTACATTCAGAAACTCATCGGGCTTACCGAGATGCAAAAGCTTATGGGCAAGGCAGAGTTTGAAAAGGTCATAGGACCTCTCCTCATCAAGCCGCCCGGAAAGCCGACTCTCGTTCCAAGCAGTGACAAACGTCCTGCAATCAACATTTCAAATGCAACAACAGACTTTCAAGAAATTATGGAGGATTAAAAATCATGGCTAATTCTAAAACCAAAGTGATCACCGGTATCGTTCGTCTTTCCTATGCAAATGTGTGGGAACCCAAAAGCATCAACGGCGGTGCCGAGAAGTATTCCGTTTCTCTCATTATCCCGAAGGATGACAAGAAGACCGTAGACGCCATCAACGCTGCCGTTGACGCAGCTATCGAAGAAGGCATCGGCAAGTTCGGCGGCAAGAAGCCGAACAAGGCCGCTATCAAGCTTCCTCTCCGTGACGGCGATATCGAGCGCGATGACGAAGCCTACGCAGACAGCTACTTCGTCAATGCCAACAGCACTACCGCTCCCCAGATTGTGGATCAGAAGGTTCAGCCTATTCTCGACCGTGGCGAGGTCTACTCCGGCTGCTACGCAAGAGTGTCCATCAACTTCTATGCCTTCAACTCCAACGGCAATAAGGGTATTGCCTGCGGACTCGGCAACATTCAGAAGGTCAAGGACGGCGAGCCTCTCGGCGGCAAGCGCAATGCTTCTGAAGACTTCGGAACCATCGATGACGATGAGTTCCTGGCATAAGGAGGTACGGACATGGAAACGACTTCTCTCATTAACGAAATCCTTATTGACGTTCTCCTCGGCTGCTTCTCCCTTGCCACACTCTCTTGGGTGTTCGTTGGGGTGCAGACCTTCCTCAATGACCGCAAGCACGAAAAGCGTGAGCAGGAGAAGGAAAAGCGTGATGCCGAGTATCATGCCGAGCGCATGAAGGAATTCCTCAAGAAGTAACTCTCATTCTGTGGGCGGCGGGCATTGTCCCGCTGCCCTTGAGGGCTATACGAAAGGAGTGCCGTCATGAAAAATCTATCAATCGATATTGAGACCTACAGCAGCGCCGACCTTACCAAGACCGGTGTGTACCGCTATGTAGAGTCTCCGGACTTTGAAATCCTGCTCTTCGGTTATTCCGCTGACGGCGGCGAAGTGCAGGTCATCGACCTTGCTGCCGGAGAGCGTATCCCATCTGCCGTGCTTTCGGCTTTGGAGGACGAGTCCGTTACCAAGTGGGCATTCAATGCTTCCTTTGAACGCATCTGCCTGTCCCGCTACTTGGGCTATGAGCAAGGAATGTATCTCGACCCATTATCCTGGCATTGCTCTATGGTCTGGTCAGCGTATATGGGACTTCCGCTTTCCCTTGAAGGTGTCGGCGCGGTCCTCGGTCTTGAGCAGCAGAAGATGCGTGAAGGTAAAGACCTCATCCGCTATTTCTGCAAGCCGTGCAGACCGACCAGCGCGATGTGGAAACCGAGATGGGCATACAGAAAAGGCTCTGCAAATTCCCCGTGCCGGATGCGGTGTGGGATGAATACCACCTGTCGGAAGAAATCAATGACAGAGGGATCGGGGTGGATACCGACTTCGTTGCCCATGCCATCGCCCGTGACAGAGACAGCAGCGATGCCCTTCGCAGCAGACTGTCACATCTTACCGCTCTTCAGAATCCGAACTCCGTCACGCAGATGAAGCAGTGGCTGTCGGAGCATGGAGTCGAAGCGGAGAGCCTGGACAAGAAGGCTGTCATTCAGCTTCTTAAGGATTGCCCGGAGGAACTTCGTGAAGTGCTTCTGATCCGTCAGCAGCTTGCCAAGTCCTCTGTCAGAAAATACACCGCCATGAAGAATGCCGTATGCGCCGATGACAGGGTTCGCGGGATGTTTCAGTTTTACGGAGCCAACCGAACCGGGCGCTATGCCGGACGTCTCGTGCAG
>JBMNOA010000051.1:0-9095 GCA_050942825.1 Bacillota bacterium | reverse complement strand
TTTGCGAACATCGGTCAAATCCCGAAGTTCGATAAGCTGATTGCGACGATCCGTTCCCGCGAAATCTCAGCATCCATCATCTTGCAGTCCCAAAGCCAGCTGAAAGCCATTTACAAGGATTCGGCAGATACAATTCTGGGCAACTGCGACACCACGATCTTTCTGGGCGGCAAGGAATCGACCACTCTGAAAGAGATGTCTGAAATGCTTGGTAAAGAGACCATCGACCTGTTCAACACGTCGGACACAAGAGGAACCAACCGAAGTTACGGTATTAACTATCAGAAAACGGGTAAAGACCTGATGTCCAAGGATGAGCTGGCCGTGATGGACGGCGGCATGTGCATCATGCAGCTGAGAGGCGTAAGGCCGTTCCTCAGCAAGAAGTATGACATTACCCGCCACAAACGCTATTACCAGCTGTCAGACAGCGATCCCAAACTGGCCTTCAGTATCGAAAAATACATGAAGCATCGGCTTTCTCTGAAAAAGAGCCAGCCGGTAGAAGTCCATGAGTACACACTCACGGCAGAAGAATCAACTTAATACCGGAATCAATGTGAGCGCTCATTTCTTTCCCTTCGGGGATCGAAATGGGCGCTTTTTTTTGTTTTCCGGCAAAAAAATGAAGGAGGAATTCAAGTATGGCATTTTTCACTCAGGCAGTCGGTGTACTGCAAACTCTCGTTATCGCGCTCGGCGCTGGTCTCGGCATTTGGGGTGTCATCAACCTCATGGAGGGGTACGGCAACGATAACCCCGGCGCCAAGTCTCAGGGCATGAAGCAGCTGATGGCCGGAGGCGGTGTGGCACTGATCGGTACAGTGCTCGTTCCCCTGCTTGCCAACCTGTTCGGCTGATAACGGAAAACGGACGGGCGGTCTCCACCTCGGAGACCGCTTTTCCCATTAAGCAAAGTTAGGAGGACGTAGCGATTGTTTGATTTATTTGGCAAGATCGAGGAATGGTTCCACGATCTACTTGCAGGATTCGTATCGAGCAATCTGACTACCATGTTCACTGACGTAAACGCCAAAACAGCGACAATCGCCTCTGAGGTCGGGCAAACGCCGCAGTCGTGGAATGGCAGTATCTTTTCCATGATCCGCAGCCTGTCCGATTCGGTCATTGTCCCAATCGCTGGTATGATCATAACCTTTGTCCTGTGTTATGAGCTGATCACGATGATCACGGAACGAAACAACATGCACGAGATGGACACTTGGATGTTCTTCAAGTGGTTCTTCAAGAGCTTCGTGGCGGTCTTTCTGGTGACGCACACCTTCGATATCGTCATGGGGATCTTTGATATCGGACAACGTATGGTCTCATCGGCGGCAGGCGTGATAGGAGCGAATACCTCCATCGACATAGCCAGTACCATTGCAGAGTTTGAAACCGCAATGGAGACAATGGGTATCGGTGAACTGTTGGCACTAACGCTGGAAACGGCGCTGGTCTCCATGTGTATGAAGATCATCTCGATACTGGTAACGGTTGTCCTGTACGGCAGGATGATCGAGATTTACCTGTATACGTCCGTGGCTCCGGTTCCCTTCGCAACCATGACGAATCGGGAATGGGGTCAGGTCGGAAACAACTATGCAAGAGGGCTTTTGGCTTTGGGCTTCCAAGGCTTCTTTATCATGGTCATCGTGGGTATCTACTGCGTCTTGGTCAATCAAATGACCGTGGCATCGGATATTCATTCTGCGCTGTTCTCAATAGCAGCCTATACGGTGATCCTTTGCTTTGCTCTCTTCAAAACCGGTTCCATCAGCAAATCCATTTTCAATGCGCATTAAGGAGCCGGACATGAGTAAGAAATACAACGTAATATACGCTGATCCACCTTGGCGGTATGAAGTGTACTCCAAGAAAGGACTTGGGCGCAGTGCTGAAAGCCACTATCCGACAATGCATTTGGAGGACATTTGTTCTCTTCCGGTCGGAGAACTGGCAGATAAGGACTGCGCTCTTTTCCTTTGGGTAACGATCCCGTGCCTTCTGGAAGGACTCCATGTTCTTCAGGCTTGGGGCTTCACTTACAAGACCATTGCCTTTGTATGGGTCAAGCAGAACCGGAAAGCAGACAGTCTCTTTTGGGGCATGGGCTACTGGACGCGCAGCAACGTGGAATTCTGCATTCTTGCCACAAAGGGTCATCCCCGCAGGCAGGATGCCGGTGTTCATCAGGTGGTAATGAGCCACATTGAGGAGCACAGTAAAAAGCCGCAGGAAGTGCGTGACCGGATCACACAGCTCATGGGAGACGTTCCCCGGATCGAGCTGTTTGCAAGACAGAAAGTCCCCGGCTGGGATGCTTGGGGCAATGAAGTGAAGTCAGATATTTCGATGGAAGGAAGTGATGTGAATGGCGTATGTGCAGGTTCCGAAGGATCTGACGCGAGTTAAAACAAAAGTCCTTTTCAACCTGACAAAGAGACAACTGATCTGCTTTGGCAGCGCGGCGGCGGTAAGCGTTCCGTTCTATCTGCTGACAAGGCATTCCCTTGGTTCAACACTGGCAGCGTGCATCATGATCGTGATCGCGCTCCCGTTTTTTCTCTTTGCCATGTACGAGAAGGATGGCAGGCCGTTAGAAAAGATCTTGAAGAACATCATCCAGATGAAGTTCAAGAGACCGGGTGTCCGGCCTTACAAAACGGATAACTTCTATGCGGCCATTCAGGAAGAAATTTATGAGAAGGAGGTTCTTGGCATTGGCAAAACACAAACCGAAGCATCTGGAAACCGGAAAGCCGGAAAGAAAGCCGGTCAGAAAGGCGGCGGTCAGAAGAGTTCCGGCAGTCACCAGCGCAAAAACCAGCGTCAAAAATAATCAGGAAGTCGGCTCTATCTTGTCCGGCGAACAGAAGAAGCGCTTGGTCAAGCAGAAAATGAAGGAAAAGAAAGAACGGAAGGTTCCTCGCAGTGCGCAGCAGAGCATTTCCTATCAGGAGATGTTCAAAGATGGTATTTGCCGTGTCGATGACCGGCACTATACCAAGTGCATCCAGTTCGGAGATATCAACTACCAGCTGGCGCAGAACGAGGACAAAACCGCAGCCTTCGAGTTCTGGTGCGATTTCTACAACTACTTTGACTCCAGTATTTCTCTCCAAATCAGCTGCATGAGCCAGTACGCAAACATGGCTGAGATGGAGACAACCATTGAGATCCCGCGCCGGGATGACGATTTCAATGATATCCGCGAGGAATACGCGGGTGTGCTGAGAACGCAGCTGGCAAAGGGAAACAACGGCCTCATGCGCATGAAGTATGTGACCTTCGGCATTGAGGCAGAGAGCGTCCGCGTTGCGAAGCCGAAACTGGAGCGGATCGAAACGGACATCATTAACAACCTGAAGGCTATGGGTGTTGCAGCTCATCCGCTTTCCGGTTATGAGCGCCTGAAGGTGCTGTACAGAACGATGAATGAGGAGACGCAGGAGCCGTTCATTTTCAACTATGACATGGTAGCCCGTACCGGCCTGTCCACAAAGGACTTCATTGCTCCCACGAGCTTTGACTTCCGTGACAGCCGGTATTTTCGTATGGGCAAGACCATCGGTGCGGTGTCCTTCCTCCAGATCCTTGCTCCGGAGCTTTCGGATAAGATGCTGGCAGATTTCCTCGACATGGATAACTCCATCATCGTCAATCTCCATGTGCAGTCCATTGATCAGGCAAAGGCCATCAAGCAGATCAAGACCAAAATCACTGACCTCGACAAGATGAAGATTGAGGAGCAGAAAAAGGCCGTCCGTTCCGGATACGACATGGATGTGCTCCCTTCCGATCTTGTAACCTATGGCGGTGAGGCAAAGAAGCTGCTTGAGGACTTGCAGAGCCGAAACGAGCGTATGTTCCTTGTTACAGTACTGGTGCTCAATACAGCAAAGACCAAGCAGAAGCTGGACAACATCATCTTCCAGACTGCCGGTATCGCACAGAAATACAACTGTGCCTTGAAGCGTCTGGATTTCCAGCAGGAGCAGGGACTTATGAGCAGCCTGCCCATCGGCCTGAATCAGATCGACATCCAGAGAGGCCTGACTACTTCGGCCACGGCTATCTTTGTTCCCTTCACAACGGAGGAACTGTTTCAGGGCGGTGAGGCGCTGTACTACGGCATCAATGCGATCAGCAACAACATGATCATGGCTGACCGAAAGCAGCTGAAGAACCCTAACGGCTTGATTTTGGGCACGCCGGGTTCCGGCAAATCGTTCTCTGCGAAGCGAGAAATGACCAATGCCTTTCTGATCACTGACGATGACATCATCATCTGCGATCCCGAAGGCGAGTATTCTCCGCTTGTGTCACTGCTGAAGGGACAGGTCATCCATATCTCCCCCAACAGTAAACAGTATGTCAATCCTATGGACATCAATCTGAACTATTCGGAAGATGAAAGCCCGATCAGTCTGAAGGCAGATTTCATTCTGTCCCTGTGTGAGCTGATCGTTGGCAGCAAGACCGGACTTGAGCCGGTCGAAAAGACCATCATTGACCGCTGTGTTCGCTTGGTGTACCGGGATTATCTGGAGAACCCGACCCCGGAGCACATGCCAGTGATGGAGGATCTGTACAACTGCATTCTGGATCAGGCAGAGCCGGAAGCGAAGCGGATTGCAACGGCGCTTGAAATCTACGTCAAGGGTTCGCTCAATGTGTTCAATCACAGAACCAATGTGGATATCAGCAACCGTCTTGTCTGCTTTGACATCAAGGAGCTGGGCAAGCAGCTGAAGAAAATCGGAATGCTTGTCGTGCAGGATCAGGTTTGGAACCGTGTAACAATCAATCGCGCTGAACATAAAGCTACTCGTTACTATATGGACGAGTTCCACCTTCTTCTGAAGGATGAGCAGACGGCAGCCTACAGCGTAGAGATTTGGAAGCGGTTTCGCAAATGGGGCGGCATTCCGACCGGTATCACGCAAAATGTGAAAGACCTTCTCTCCAGCCGCGAAATCGAGAACATCTTTGAAAACTCTGATTTCGTGTATATGCTCAATCAGGCCGGAGGCGACCGGCAGATCCTCGCCAAGCAGCTCAACATCAGTCCTCACCAGCTGTCCTTTGTGACGAACAGCAATGAAGGTGAAGGGCTGCTTTTTTATGGGAACACCATCATTCCTTTCAAGGACAAGTTCCCGAAGGATACGGTCTTGTACCGCATCATGACCACCAAACCTAATGAAATTACTGAAAATGGAGGAATTGAGAATGAGTAAGAACCTGAAGAATGTCGCCACTGTGGAAGTCCCTGAGAAAGCGCTGAACCGTCTTCTGGAGATCACGGACGGTCTGGTGCGTATGCATCTGGAGCTGATCCGTCTCTACGAGCAGGAAAGCTACCTGAAGAAGCACCATAAGGCTTACCTGCATGTGCGTGACCACGCGGAGGCTGTGTGCGAGAGCGATAAGCATACCATTTCGGAGATGCTGGAGTCCCTGCATCCGGACAAGCTCTTTGCCGAGGAGGATGATGGAGACGATGTGATGGATGTCTTCGATCCTAAGAAATGCGCGGACTGTCCCTGCTACGACGAGTGTGATGAGTACGTCAACAGAAAGCGTGTTTCTCCCGGCAGCGTAGCCGTTGTCATGATGACTACGGAAACGCTTGGTCAGATGCAGGATGACATGATCGCTCTGACCGGGCAGATCGACCAGCTGACCGGTATCTTTCGCAACATGGTTGCCGGAGGCTCTATCAGTCCGGAAGCGTTGGAGACTGTGCTTGCAGGCGCATCTAAGCTCTCGGATGAGGTCTTTGACCGCTGGGATAACGCGGATATGGTTGCCATGCTGTGACTCCCTGCGCGGGGAAGGAGGTGAGATACCGTGCATGATGATCTACAGCTGGGCGTAAAGGAAAAAGTCGTTCAGAAGATGACCCGTGACGGTCTTGTGGAGGAAAACCTTTCTAAAGGAACAAGCCGAAAAGTCAGTGCAAGGGCTGAATCGGACGACTTCGATTTCAAAGGAGAAGAACCTGCCCGGACATCATCCGGGCTTTCTTCTTCCCCGTCGAAAGCGCGAAAACGCAGATACGCCAAAGAACTGCGTGAGGCTGAAGCGAAAGCAGAAGGTACTGAGGCAGTTGCAGAGGAGAAAATGCCGATGGATGAGGTTCCGGAGGAAGGAAGCGGTGCTGAGGCTGCGGAGGCAGAGCTGCCTGCGGAAGCAGAGGCTCCAATGCCGAAGAGCCGTTCAAGGCTTGCAGAAAGCTCCGTCCGATCTGAAGGCCGTTCTCATAGAGGGCAGAAGACAGATGCCAAGCATGAGCAGCAGAAACAGCGTGTTTATGAGGAACAGGCCAAGAAGAAGGCTTCCAAGCTGAAGTTCGACGATGAGCCTGTCCCAACCGCTAAAGGCGAAGGCGTTCTCCGGAAAGCAGGAAACGCTGGAAAAACTGTTGCTGGCAAGGCAGGGCTTGTTGCCGGAACAGCTGCCCATGTGAAGGTCTCTGAGGCCGAGCAGGACAACAGCGCAGTAGAGGCGGCTCACAAAACAGAGATGGTTGCTGAAGGCGCAGTTCGGAAAACCGGGCAAAAGCTCTCAGAATCAAGTAGGACAGAGAAAACTCATCCCCGTAACCGTTCCAGTTCGCTGACGCATGAAGCTGAAAAGCCCACGTCCAAGCTTCACTTTGAGCAGTCTGAGCCGGAGTCTCCGGTACAGAAGGCTAATGTTCGGAAGACACAGCAGAAGAAACAGATCAAGCGACAGTATGCGGAAGGTGTGCGGTCAGCAAAGAAGGCCGGAGAGAATGTATCGGCTGCCAGCGCAGTGCCGAAACGCTCCATTAAGGAGCGGATCAGCACCGGTGTAAAGAAGATTACCAAGAACAATAAAGGTGCTGTGATTGCGGCGGCAGGCGGTGTGCTTGCCGTTATTTTGATTATCAGCGCCATTGGTTCTGTTGGATCTCTCTTTTCCGGAACCACAAACGCAGTCGTTGAGACTACCTATCTTGCTTCAGATGAAGATATCCAAGCCGTTGAGTCTGCCTATGCAGCAATGGAGGCAGATTTGCAGGCGAAGATTGACAACATCGAATCGACCTATCCGGGCTATGACGAGTATCAGTACCAAGTGGATGAGATCACACACAATCCTTATCAGCTGATTTCCTACTTCACTGTGAAGTACGGTGAATTCACCTACGATCAGGTGAAGGACGAATTGAAGGAAATCTTTGATGCACAGTACCGGATGTCTACAACCAGCGATACCAGAACCGAGACTGTGACAAGGACAGTGCGTGTTGGAGAGTCCCTTGGCAGTGTTGTGACCAGCGGTTACTGCAACTGTCCGATCTGCTGCGGCCAATGGTCAGGCGGCCCTACAGCCAGTGGGGTTTATCCGACCGCCAACCATACCATTGCCGTTGATGCGTATAATCCCTTCGTTCCGATGGGTACGCACGTCATCATGAACGGGACTGAGTATGTAGTTGAGGATACCGGGAACTTTGCGAGATATGGCGTTCAGTTTGATGTCTACTACGATGATCACGCGACAGCCAGTGCTCACGGTCATAAGACTTGGGAAGCATATCTTGCTGACAGCAATGGCAGCAATACCATTGAAGTCACAGAGACGGTGACAATTCGCCGCCTCAGCGTGACGGTCGCTAACAACAATCTGGATCTCATTCTGCGGAACCGCATGACTACGGAACAGCAGCAAGCGTACAACCTTTATAACGCCACCTACGGCAACAGGGACTATCTGTTCCCGACAAACACGCTCCCGATTGTGGACGGTATGTCATATGAGATCCCTCCGGAAGCATTGAGTGACGCGAAGTTTGCTGCCATGATCCATGAGGCTGAAAAGTATCTTGGCTATCCGTATGTGTGGGGCGGCTCCAGTCCTTCCACAAGCTTTGACTGCTCCGGCTTTGTCAGCTGGGTAGTGAATCATTGCGGCCTTGGCTGGGATTTCGGCAGGCTTGGCGCGGATGGCCTGAAGAACAAGTGCACCTATGTTTCTCCGGCAGACGCAAAACCGGGCGACCTGATCTTCTTCCAAGGAACCTATGACACGACTGGTGCTTCTCACGTCGGCATTTATGTGGGTAACGGCATGATGATCCACTGTGGAAACCCGATCCAGTACACATCTATTGAAACAAACTATTGGCAGGCGCACTTCCTGTGCTTTGGAAGGCTGCCTGAACCTTAATGAAGGAGGAATTCGATTGAACAAGAAAATCCAAAAAGTTCGAGAGGACATCCGCAAAGCGGAAGCCCGTCTCAAGGAAGATGAGGAGTACCTGAAGACGCTCCGTGCGCGGCAGCGTCAGCTAGAGGACGATGAGATCATTGCACAGATCCGCAGTATGCAGGCTAAGGGCGGCGATATCATGGATACACTCCGCAAGGTACAGGAAATGAAAGCCGGATATGCTCCGGCCACTACCAATGAAAGAGAGGATCTTGAACATGATGCGTAAGAAAGTATTTCGTGTTGGGGCAATGCTGGTTCTTTGCCTGATCATGGTGCTTGGAACAGCGACGAGTGCTTTTGCCTACTACAACGAAGACGAGGCCAATGAAGGAAGCACTGTAGTTGTTGAAGAGCCTGCGGAAGAAACCACTACTGAAACGGAAGCTCCTTCCGAAACAGAAACTCCGGCAGATGAGCCGCAGGGTCAGATCACTCCTGACGGAAACCTGACGCTGGTGGACGATCTGGACTACAGCAGCCGTGCCGGTTTGCAGTTCATGACCGTCACTTCCAAGGACGGCCACGTGTTCTACATCGTGATTGACCGCACGGCCAATTCGGAGAATGTATATTTCCTGAATCAGGTGGACGCGGCTGACTTGATGGCGCTGATGAACGATGAGCAGAAAGAGGAATATCTGAAGGAGCAGGAGGCAAAGCAGCAGGAACAGCAGCAGACCACTGTCACTCCGGCACAGCAGGAGACGCAGGCTCCCTCTGAGACTGAGCAGTCTGCGCAGACCGAGGCTGAAAAGCAACCGCTGAATAACAGCATGGTTATGATCGCAGTGTTCGGCGTGATCGGAATCGGTGTGATAGCAGCCTACTACTTCCTGAAGATCAAA
>JBMNOA010000013.1:0-42127 GCA_050942825.1 Bacillota bacterium | reverse complement strand
AAAAAAAAGTATACTAAAATTTAGATAAATCAGAAATTTTGAACTTGTTTTTCTCAAATTCAATTAATCCTTCATATTGCATTTTTGATAATTCTCTACTCAATGCGCTACGGTCAACACAAATAAAATCGGCCATTTCATTACGGCTGAAAGGTATAGTAAAGGACATCTTGCCTTCCTTTTGAGATTGAGAAAGAAAATATGCCATCAAGCGGCCTCTTATTGAACGCTGAGAAAGGATATCTATTTTTTCACTTAAAAAAAGATTTTCCTTCGCTATTGATTTGAGGATGTTCTCTATCATACGAGTATGAAATCGACAAGCCGAGGAACAGGTATTGACAATACGCTGTAGAGAAATGAATAATATCTCGCAATCCTGGCTGGCAATGACTGTAAAAGGACTTTTTTTCAGCCCTGCACAAGACAAAGTTTCAGCAAATATACCTGTTTGAGAAATTTCTTTCAATATATTTCTATTACCGGTAATATCATCCTTGACAATTTGCACTTGCCCCATAAGCAAAACCCCTACAAAATTAACCTCATCACCAGCCCAGAGAATAATATCTTCCTTCTTATAAGATTTTTTAACGCCGGCTAGACAAGTAATCATTGCAGAGATTTCTTCCTCTTTAATACCATCAAATAATGAGATTTTTTTTAAATTATTAAGATAGTTTTGCAAAAAATCACCCCCCTGTTGCAAATGCAACCGATTTTATGAATTTATTGTATTATAATAAACCCATAAAATCAAATAAAAAGGATGATGTGATAATGCCGGAGCTTCGCAGGAAAGACCGAGAAGAAACTAAAGAATTTGCTTTAAACTTGTTTAAAAATTGCCAATATGCCACGCTGGCTACGGTAAATCCTGACGGCACGCCATATTGCATACCTATTTCTCCTGTACTGATAAATGATTATCTCTATTTCCATAGTGCCAAAATAGGACAAAAAATCACCAATATTATGTCAAATCCCTCTGTATGTGTCAGTTGTGTTGGCTATACCAAATTGATACCGGAACAATTCACCACAGAATTTGCATCAGCCGTAGCACATGGACAAATTGAAATAATTGAGGATGAAAAAGAAAAAATTACTGTTTTGAAACAGCTCTGTCTCAAGTATGCAGCAACTAATATGGATAATTTTGAAAAAGCCATAGAAGCCTCATTAAATCGTACAGGTATTTATAAAATTATTATCAACTGCATAACAGAAAAAAGTAAAAAAATTAAATAAAAGGGGTGTTATTATGATTAGGAAAATTATCAAAATTGATCCAGAAAAATGCAATGGTTGTGGACTTTGTGTATCAGCTTGTCATGAAGGAGCTATCGGACTTGTGGATGGCAAAGCGCAATTATTAAGGGAAGATTATTGTGATGGTCTGGGAGATTGCCTGCCCGCCTGCCCTACAAATGCTATTTCTTTTGAAACGAGAGAGGCTGCCGAATATGACGAAAAAGCAGTACAAGAAAATATGAATAAAAAAGCTCGTCCCGCAGTTCCTTGTGCATGTCCAGGAAGTCAAGCTAAAGTCTTTGAAAAGGATGCAGAAGCAACAAACAGCCAAGAAGCCACTAAAGAAACAGATAGGCCATCTCAATTGAAGCAATGGCCCGTACAAATTAAATTGGTCAATCCCTGCGCTCCCTATTTGGATAATGCTCATATATTGATAGCTGCTGATTGTTGCGCCTATGCGCATGGCAACTTTCATGACAAATATATGAAAAACAAAATAACCCTTATCGGCTGTCCTAAATTAGATGAGGGTGATTATGCCGATAAATTAACTGAGATTCTTAATAACAATGAGATCAAAAGCATTACCGTGGCCCGCATGGAAGTACCCTGCTGCGGAGGTATAGTGAATGCCGTTAAAGAGGCTCTTAAAAATAGCGGCAAACAAATTCCTTGGCAAATAGTTAATATTGCCACCAACGGCAAAATAGTTGAACAATAATTATAAAAAGGAGGAACAAAAATGTCCAATATGTTTTGTTTTCAATGTGAACAAACCGCTGGTAAGGGTTGCGGCGCTAATAGAGGTGTCTGTGGAAAATCGTCATCTACAGCTAATCTGCAAGATCTTCTGACCGGAGAATTGATTGAGCTGGCCAAAGCCAAAATAAATCATTCGTCCCCAGATCAAATTGATCCCGCTGTTAACAGGATTATCATCGAAGGGCTTTTCTCAACCGTTACTAATGTTAATTTTAGTGATGTTGCCTTGCAAAAACAAATAGATGAAGCTAATAAATCAAAAAAAGAATTGCTGGGCAGCTCACCTGTCTGCACATATGATATGAATAAGCTCTGGCAAGCAGACCAGGATATTCGCTCTTTAAAATCTTTGATACTTTTCGGTCTCCGTGGTATTGCGGCTTATGCTTATCATGCCTTAATACTTGGCTATACCAATGAACAAGTAAACGCATTCTTTTATAAAGGCTTAAATGCAATAGGAACAGAATCCGATGCCGACCAACTGCTAGCAATTGTTATGGAAACAGGCAAAATCAATCTTGATTGTATGGCTTTATTGGATAGAGCCAATACTCAGACTTACGGCACTCCTGAACCAACCCAAGTCACTATGACTATAGAAAAAGGTCCTTTCATCGTTTTCTCTGGGCATGACCTACATGATTTACATACTTTACTGGAACAAACCAAAGACAAAGGCATAAACATTTATACCCATTGCGAGATGCTGCCCGCTCACGCTTATCCAAAGCTCAAACAATATTCACATCTTAAAGGTAATTTCGGTACAGCTTGGCAAAATCAACAAAAAGAATTTGCTAATCTTCCCGCTCCTATATTATTTACCACCAATTGCCTAATGCCGGTAAAAGACAGTTACAAAGACAGGGTTTTTACCACAGCCCTGGTTGATTATCCTGAATTAGTACATATAGATGATAAAAAAGACTTTTCCGCTATAATAGAAAAAGCTCTGGAACTGGGCGGATATAGTGAGGACCAATATATGACCGGCATCAATGGCGGAAATACCTTAACAACCGGTTTTTCACACGGCACAGTTTTATCAGTAGCAGATAAAGTAATAGATGCCGTCAAAGCAGGAGCTATCAAACACTTTTTCTTAGTAGGTGGTTGTGACGGAGCCAGGCCCGGACGCAATTATTACACAGAATTTGTAAAAAATACTCCCCAAGATACCATTGTACTCACCTTGGCTTGTGGTAAATACCGCTTTAATGACTTGAATATCGGTGAAATTGGCGGCCTGCCCAGAATTATGGATATGGGACAATGTAATGATGCCTATAGTGCCATTAAGGTAGCAGTAGCATTAGCCGAAGCTTTTGATTGCACCGTCAATGAATTACCTCTTACACTCGTCCTTTCCTGGTATGAACAAAAAGCTGTGGCAATACTTTTAACATTACTTTACCTAGGTATTAAAAATATCTATATCGGCCCATCCCTGCCGGCCTTTTTATCAACCAATATACTCAATGTATTAGTGGAAAATTTCAATCTTACTCCTATTTCCGATCCTATAAGTGATTTAAAAGCTATACTCCAATAAAATTAATAAAAAGAGACGGCCTTTTATCTAAACTAACAAAGAGCCAACCTTGAAATCAAGATTGGCTCTTTGTATGACATATAAACTATGTATCATTACTTCTTTATTTATTTAATTTCCAAAAACCTAAACTTTCAAGTATTAGCCTTCTTGCCAGACGTTGTGCATTAGATACATCATATACGGACAATAACTCGATATTCCTATCAACTTTGTGTGCAATTATCCTGCTTCTCAAAAAACTGATATTATTGATTGCATCAATAAGAAGAATTTCACAATCCCTTACATTCCCATATGACCACGGGGCTTTTTTCAACGGTGTAATTGGCCTGCGTTTTTCAAGAGTTTTTTTAGAACCTCTTCTTTCCCAAATGAAGGGATCATTAATATCTATTTTGGAACTAATAAGCCTTCTTTCTAAATCTTTCTTAACCTCTGGATTCCACTTGCCATTTTTTAAACTTAGTTTTTCATTTGATGCATTTACACCTAATTTTAACTCCTCAACTATAGAATATGCTAATGTGATAGCGTAACCATAACGCAAATGGTCATATGTAAACGGTGATAAAGGTATTTGGGGGCTATGTGTTGGATCTAGATCTACCCAATGGGTTGAATGTATCTCACAGCTTAATAAAAATTTATTCACAGCATTAACATATGAACTGTGAAATGATATTTTTGCTGCCAGTTTACACGCTAAAGGAAAACCTTCAGTTTGACACTCCACCATTTGACAATCATAAAGAGGCTTTTCTACACTGTTTGAATCAAGGGGATATACAGCAGTATCTCTTATTCCTAATAACAAATGCCCCTCAAGTACACACATTGAACAAATTATTAAGTCACATACGAATTGTGCCCTAAATATTGATTTTGCCTCAATAATAATCTCATGTTTAATTAAATACTCTTTACCCAATTTTTGTTTTACATCACTAAATAATATTCTGAAGTTCTTTCCAGTTATAGGTTTAGGCACTTCTTCAGAGAATGAAATGAATAAATGGGTGCCATACTGCTTGTAATTGTTCATACTCCACCTCCACCTTTATCCCTTCTCCAGTCCTCCTATTTTGCAGCAAACGCCATAAACAGCAAAACCTCTTCTCCTGAGTATCCGGGCAAAAATACGTCCCTCATTGATCAATCCCACACAGACTGCTATACCTATCTTTTTTGCACCTATTCTTCTGGCAAATTCCATTATTTCTTCAACTCGTGTCATCAGACCATAATAGGCACCCTCAACCTCCGCCGAAGCTACAGCAATTTTATGTATTTGTGCATCATTAATATAAAGATCGGCCACTTCATCTATTTGCTGTTTACTTAATTTCTGATTAACACAAAAATCAGGATACAAACCCTGCCCGTCTTTACAATTTATTACAGCACAATCAATGCAAGAAAAATGTTTTTGCTCTTTTGCAGTCATGATTATATCTCCTTACAAAAAATATATTGTCATTATACCATCGTAAGATCCTTTTGTAAGCATAAAGAATCGGACAGGTGCCACCAACCAACCATGGGTCTTAAAGACTTCCGTAATAAATACTAGAAAAAATAGAACTTTGGACAAAAGTTCTATTTTTTCTAAGCTTCAATTTTTCTATAAGAATACAGATAAAAAAATTTATTATGGCATATATTGTATTAACCTTTTGATCTTATCATGTTACAATGAAAATAAATATCAAAATTTTGCGATCAAAAGGTCAAGACAAAAATAACTAAAGGATATTTTATATGAAAGATAATAATAAGCCTCTTTTTACAGCAGCAAATTTAGTCAAAGGTATAGCTATAGGTTCCGCCATGCTAGTTCCCGGACTAAGCGGCGGTACAATAGCCATAATATGCGGTATTTATGACAAACTGCTTGCAGCAGTAGCCTCTATTAGACAAAATCCTAAAAAGAATTTGGCCTTTTTAGCCGCAGTAGCTATCGGTGGCATTATCGGTATGCTCCTTTTTTCAAAAATAATATTATTACTTTTTCAAACCTATCAAATGCCCGTGATGTTTTTCTTTATTGGAGCGGTTTTGGGCAGTATACCTATGCTTTATCGCTGTACCCAAATCAAAAGATTTTCCTATCACATGATTTTATATCCGGCTATTGGTATTGTCTTTGTAATTTTAATGATATTTATACCAGAAAACACTTTTATCATAGAAGTAACCCATATTCAGGATTATGCACTTTTACTGCTAATCGGCATTTTTTTAGCCGTGGCCTTAGTCCTGCCGGGCATCAGCTTTTCTTATATGCTTTTAATAATGGGTATTTATGAATCAGCTCTCACAGCAATTCAGGAAATGCAAATATTATATCTTTCCCTGCTGGGTGCAGGCATAGTGATTGGGATCATTTTAATATCAAAGATGTTTAAAGCACTTTTGACCCGCTATCCTAAAGAAACCTATCTCATGATTATAGGTTTTGTCCTGGCATCCTTAAAAGACGTTTTCCCTGGCCTACCCAATGCGGAGAATTTGCTGATTTGTATTGCCACCCTGCTCATAGGCTTTTTGCTCATTTTCTTTTTATCGAAAAAATATACTCGTTAAACTGATAAAAAATCAGCTACCGATCTTATCCTTGATATTATGATAAACTTTAGTGGCAACCTCGGTATTGTTCATGGTATAAAGGTGAATACCCTGTACACCATGATCCAACAAATCAATAATCTGCTTTGTAGCATATCCAAGACCGGCATCTTTTAAAGATATCGGATCATCACTATACCTATCGATCATTTTGATAAATTGAGCAGGTAAAGTAGCTCCGCACATAGAGACGATCTTTTCTATCTGCGATTTATGTACAATTGGCATAATCCCGGCCTGTACTGGCACATCAATACCAGCAGACAAAGCCTTTTCCATAAAATTGTAAAAGAATTTATTGTCAAAAAACAATTGAGAGATCAAATGACCTACTCCGCTTTGGACTTTTATTTTAAGATTTTTTATATCAGTAGCTAGATTTGCGCTTTCCAAATGGCCTTCCGGGTAGCAGGCACCTACCAAATTAAAACTATCATCATATTCTTTGATAAAAGAAACCAAATCACTGGCATATTTAAAATCCGTTTGAGGGGGCAAATCAGGATTAATATCCCCCCGCAGAGCCAAAATATTACATATTTGATTTTGTTTTAGTTTTTGTAAAATCTCTACAATATCTTCTTTCGTGGAACTAATGCAAGTTAAATGCGAAAGAGATTCTGTATTATACTCCTTCTTAATCAAGGCAGAAATTTCACAAGTTTTATTTTTTTGCAAGCTGCTGCCGCCTGCACCATATGTAACACTGATAAAATCAACCGGCAAAGTGCGTAAATCATATAATGTATTATATATTGTTTCTGATGAGCTGGTCTTTTTGGGAGGGAATACTTCCAAAGAAAAAATTGTTTTCTTTTTTTTAAATAAACCAGATATATTCATAATGTATCCTTTCTCTAGATTATTTTTATATTTTTATTCATTAATTAATAATTTAATCTTTTATTACTTTCGACAATAAAAGCTATTTTCCTCGATATTAATTAAATTAAAGTAATAATAAAAAAACCGGGGACATAGCCCCGGGTTTTATTCAAAGACATCCTTATCCAGTTTTTGTTTAGTTTTTTTATACACTTTTAAATTATTATTATGATCGCATGTAGCAAGAAAAACATCTTCAATATCATCTATATTCTGCGCTTGCAATTCTTTTTTTAACCAACTTTCATTATTGCCGCTAAAGTGAAGATTCTTTTTCATGATATGCCCATCCATTATAACATTAGCTACTACCCATTCTTCCGGAAGATCTATATTCAAATCAGCTGCTGTGATCGGTCTTTTGTTGGCTAAAGGTAAAAAACTGATTCGACCGTTGGTCTCTAGAAAAGCAGTTTGGATATCATCTAAATTAAAATAACCGTGAGTCCTGCACTGAGTCAAAAAATCGCTAATATCAAGCTTGGCCTTACTTAAATTTTTTTCATAGATCTTGCCATGTTGAAAAAGCAATATGGGTTTGCCTGTTAATATACGCCTCATCCTAACAGACTTGTTAGTGATTATAGAAATAAGAAATACTACAATTGCGTATACAGTCATAGCTACCAATGGTTTTATAAAATCATCTTCCAATGAAGTAGCCATCTCAGCCGCAATAGAACCTATAGTTATGCCATTAATGTAATCGAACATACTCAACTGCGACATTTGCTTATTACCCATTATTTTGGTCAGGATAAAAAGCACCAACAGCGAACCTAGCGCAGTTAAGGCTATTCTAAATAATTCCATAAAATCACCCTCTTTTTATAGCTGCCATTAGCTTTTACCAAAAGAGAGCAAACTATAAATATTTAGTTATCAAATATTCAATATATTTTACAGGTTTATCTAACCAATAAAAATAGATCATGAGAGATTTTCAACCTAAAAAATAAAAGCAGCCTCAAAAAGGTTAATTACCATATCTTGAGGCTGCTTGATTATTTATTTACCCATGAACATGGCTATATCTTCCTCTACCGAACCAATCCCACCTATACCAAACTTTTCTACTAGAACTTTTGCTACATTGGGAGACAAAAATCCCGGCAAGGTCGGTCCTAAATGAATATTTTTTATACCCAAATAAAGCAAGGCCAACAAAACTATCACTGCTTTTTGTTCATACCAAGCAATATTGAAGACAATGGGCAGCTTGTTAATATCATCCAAACCAAAAACTTCTTTAAGCTTCAAGGCAATAACAACCAATGAATAACAATCATTGCATTGTCCGGCATCCAATACTCTGGGAATACCATCGATATCTCCCAAGCCCAGTTTATTGTAACGGTATTTGGCACAGCCGGCTGTCAAAATTACTGTGTCTTGTGGTAGTTTTTGGGCAAACTCCGTATAATATTCCCGGGATTTCATCCTGCCGTCACAACCGGCCATAACAAAAAATTTTTTGATAGCGCCGGATTTGACTGCATCAACAACCTTATCAGCTAAAGCAAGCACTTGATTATGGGCAAATCCTCCCACGATGCTGCCCGCTTCTATTTCTGTTGGAGGAGGTAATTGTTTGGCCATTTCTATAACTGAAGAGAAATCTTTTTTGCCGTTTTTATCGGGTGCTATATGATTACAACCTGGATATCCTACAGGCCCGGTGGTAAAAATGCGTTTTCTGACCTCTTCGCTTCTGGGCGGAACAAGACAGTTGGTAGTCATGACAATAGGACCGTTGAAAGTAGGGAATTCATCTATTTGTTTCCACCATGAACTGCCATAGTTGCCGACAAAGTTATCGTACTTGGTAAAAAAAGGATAGTAATGAGCCGGCAACATTTCACTATGTGTATATACATCAACTCCTGTACCCTGTATTTGTTCCAATAACTGTTCCAAATCGGTCAAATCATGTCCTGATATTAAAATAGCCGGGTTATTTCTTACGCCTATATTGACCTCAGTAATTTGCGGATTACCATACATAGAAGTATTGGCTTCATCCAATAAAGCCATAGCCTCTACTCCCCATTGACCAGTTTTTAAAGTTAAAGCCACCATTTCATCAGCAGAAAGACTTTCATCAAGTGTGGCAGCTAAGGCTTCATAAATAAAAGCATAAATACCATAATCTTCTTTGCCAATATTGAGTGCATGTTCAGCATAAGCGGCCATACCTTTTAATCCATAAGTGATCATTTGTTTTAAAGAACGGAGGTCCTCATCTTCTATAGACAGTACTCCCACCGAAGCTGCTTTATCCAGCATAGAATCTTTGTCCTCCACTTTAAAAGTCGCCGCATCGTGCAAGTTTTGGACAGCTACTTTTTCCCTCAATTGATCTCTTAAGACTATCATCTTATTGATATGGCGTGCGATGGCCTCATCATCAAAATTAACATTGGTAATAGTCATAAAAAGGCTGTTCAAAACATGACGGTTGAGGTCCCCTAGTTCTTTAACATCTACTTTGCTCTTAATGACGATATCGGAAATACCTTTCAAAGTATAGATCAACAAATCTTGGAGCTTGGCAACTGGTTCTGATTTGCCGCATACGCCTCTTACTTCACAACCGGTTCCCTTGGCCGTTTCCTGACATTGATAACAAAACATACTCATCTTATTGACCTCCTTTTTTTTACAATTTCTTCTCTTCCCTGACTATGCTCCTTCAGGCTCAAACATATCTTTTCCTACAAAACAAATGGGACAAACCCAGTCATCGGGAATATCGGAAAAAGAAGTACCAGGCTTAACGCCGTTATCAGGGTCTCCTAATTCGGGATCATAAATATATCCGCAGGGTATACACCTGTATTTATCCATTGTCGAATCCTCCTTAAATTTATCATTTATTAAAATTTATTTTTTGGGCGCGGGAGCTTTAACAATGATCAGCTCTAAAGTACCTTGGTGGAGATTTTTAACATTCATTTTTGTTTTGAAGGGTATTTTTAGAAGGCTGCCCTCCCCATATTCATGAATATCCTGTTCATCAAGGCCTAAGGAAAGAATCCCTCTTAAAACAGTCATATAAACAGTAGAATTGGAAAAATGCTCAGGCAGCCCTTCATCTTTGTTAAAAATCATATGTAAATAATGCAAATTCTCATCCTGGATTACTTTTTCAACAATTCTATCATTTCCCTTAGTAATGTTAAATATTTGTTCTATCATCTTGTGCCCCCTTTCGTTGTTTATTTATATATAGTATAATCTATTTGCAAAATAAAATATGTAACTTTGGTTACACTTTGAGGGTAATTATGTCAAAATATTCTCAATATATAGATAAATTATTAAAAAATGCTTTATTCAAGCAGATCTCAGCAGACACCTTGGAAAATCTGATCGAATTTGAGGCTTGTATTTTAGGGCAATATAAAAAAAATGCTCTAATTGTGCAAGAATCCGATCATTGTTATGCTATCGGCTTTATTCTTAAAGGCATTCTTTCAATACATCAATCCTCAAGCTCCGGTGAAAACATCACCATTGAGCTCCTAAAAGAGGGCGAAAGTTTCGGGGCAGGTGTTTTGTTATCATCCGAACCCTTTTACCGTTACAATATTCTGGCTAACTCAGATGCCGATATTTTATACATTCCCTTTGCGCAAATAAAAAGAATGCTCCGTGAAAACGCTGTTTTCAATACCAACTATATAACTTTTTTATCGGACAAGCTGCTTGTATTCAAAAACAAAATCGAGATATTGGCAAAAAAGAATGTGCGGACCAGGATTATTACTTATCTGTCTTCTGAAATAAAAAAATCCTCAAGCCTTACTATAAAAATTCCTCACAGCAAAACCCAGATCGCCCAATTAATAGGTGTGGCAAGGCCCTCTCTATCCAGGGAATTACAATGTATGCAGCAAGAAAAATTACTTAAGTTTGACCACAATACCATTACCATACTTAAACCGGAAATATTTTTACCTTGAATATCATTTTCTAATAATAACAGCTTTAAAAAATACCAAGCCAAATGCTTGGTATTTTTTTAAATTCAAATATCGTAGGTTATATTGGCAGTTTCTCCAGTTCAGAAACAGGCAAAGAGCAGGTAGCATTTTGACAAAGGTGATACAGTTGTCCTTTTTCCGGCAGCTGATAACCGGCAGAAAAGGGAGCCAATTTTTTAAGTTCCTGGTCATTTTTTGCTGTCTTAAGCAAAACAGTCATATTAGATCTTTCATTTAGCCATGGTCTTAAAGTATCCGGCGCTTCGTTTGCAGCGGTGACACATATCAACTCTTTAGATGGATATATAGCATCCATCATTGCCAGCAAACAAAAGCTATAACCAACAGGATATTTACGAACATTTGCTGCCACAAATTGCAGCTGCTTTTGGCTTAGCTCTTGCCATTTAGTTTCGCCCGTCAATTTAGCAAGTTGGTGTAAAACCAATACTGCCACTGAATTACCGGAGGGGAGGGCACCATCATATATTTCTTTAGGACGGATGATAAGCTGCTCACTATCTTGAGCATAAAGATAAAATCCACCATTTTCCTCATCAAAAAAATGTTTAATCATCAGCTCGGCAATGGCAATGGCCTGTCTCAGATAACCGACTTGAAAATCTGCCCTATATAGTTCCAAAAGCGCCCAAGCATAAAAGGCATAATCATCAATATTTCCCGACCCGATAGCCTCTCCATCACGCCAGCGCACCAATAAACGGCCCTGTTCATCGGTCAAGCTAGAAGCAATAAATTCTTGAGCCTTTTGGGCAGCCAATAGAAAACGTTTATCACCCAGCACAGCATAAGCGTGGGCAAAAGCAGCAATCATCAAGGCATTCCACGCGGTCAAAACTTTATCATCTTTAGGCAGTTTTGTCCTTCGTAGTCGATAGATATATATATCATTGCAAAGCATCTCTATCTGCTTATTGGGCTGATTGAAATTTTCATTATTAAGCAAATTGGGGATGTTTTTGCCCTCAAAATTACCGTTTTCCGTAATATCAAACCAGCTATTAAAAAGGTCGGCTTGCTCTTTTCCTAAAACCGTCTCCACCTCTTGGGGAGTAAAAACATAATATTTACCTTCCACACCCTCGCTGTCGGCATCCTGACCGCAGTAAAAGCCGCCTTTCTCGTCAGTCAGTTCGCATAGGACATAGCTCATGGTTCTCTCAGCTATCATTCGGTAAATATCTTTTTTGGTACAGCGGTAAGCTTCCAAATAAGCATAAGATAAGAGTGCATTATCATAAAGCATTTTTTCAAAATGCGGCACCAGCCATTTGTTATCTGTAGAATAGCGAGAAAAGCCTCCGCCGATATGATCAAAAATACCTCCCCGATACATTTGCTCCAGTGTTTTTTCAGCCATGGCTAGAGCCTCTTTATCCTGTTCATAGATGAAATATTTCAACAAAAATATCAAATTATGAGGGGTCGGAAATTTAGGTGCAAAGCCGAAGCCGCCATTTTTTTTATCAAAGGTTTGCCTATAAAGCTTAACCGCTTGCCCAATTAGCTCCCGGGAAGGTTCATAAATTTCATTAGTTCTTTCCACCTGACTACTTAAAAAGCTGCTGATTTCGTTACCCACCTGCAATAGCTCTTTACGCTGAGTTTGCCACATATTCCATATATGGGGCAGCAAATCCATCATGCCTGCATTGCCGTAACGGGATGTTTTGGGTATATAAGTAGCGGCAAAAAAAGGCTTTTGATCCGGAGTCATCACAATAGTCAAAGGCCAGCCACCCTGTCCAGCGAGAGATTGGCAAACCGACATGTAAACCGCATCAACATCCGGCCTTTCCTCTCGATCGACTTTAATCGCTACAAAATACTGATTCAAAATTTCTGCAACCCCTTGATCCTCAAAAGATTCCTTCTCCATTACATGACACCAATGACAGGTAGAATAACCGATGGACAAAAATATGGGTTTGTCCTCCTTTTTTGCCTTTTCGAAAGCCTCCTGACCCCAAGGATACCAGTTTACAGGATTATAAGCATGTTGCAATAAATAAGGCGATTTTTCATTTATTAGTTGATTGGCCATATTATTTTTTCTCACATTATCACCCTCTCAATATATTTACTGTTATTGTTTATTATTAACAGAAAACTATTCTTATAATTTATTCGAACATGACAGAAAAAGGTGATTTGGCCAATACCATGCTTCAGACTGAAACACCACCATGCCAATTATTTAGAAGCACTAAAGTTAAGGTCTGCTTTTAGCGGATATTTTATTTGACAAATAATATTTAACGGTCTATAATACAACCAATAGTAATTTAGTAATTTAGTAATTTAGTAATTAAGACTATTAAGACCAAATCAAAGGAGGTTATTTGATGAAAATTCCCACGACCTTAAAACATAAACCGGTTATTGTATCTGAAAACTATGATAGTGTTGATGGTAGATATGCTTATAACTCAGACGCCAAAGGACTATCACTGGGATTAGCTCAGTGGAATGATAGAGGTAAAGTAGATATCTCAGCCAAAGTATGGCGCTATACAGGAGAAAAATGGTCCAGGCAATCTGAGGAACTGCCCCTGCACCGCGTGTTGGATCTGGCAATTCTCGTCTGCAGGGCAAAACTTCATTTTCGTGAAGCTTATCGATATGAGAACTTGTATGATACAGAAAAACCTGTTATAGACAGAGTAGGCTTACAGGGTGATGCTATGACAGTAGCAGTATGTACTGATAATGAAAAAATCACTGAAGATATGAAATTGTTTAGCCAAGTTCTCAGTAATGATGATGAATTGATTGGAGAACGTTTGTTTATTTTAGCCCGGCTATTAAAACAAATGGGATATTGCTAAAATAGCTTCTCAATAATTGTCCTTTCATTTTTGCTAATCATACTTTCGACACAGGATGGCGAAGTACGGTTTTTATATTTTCCGGTCGGCTCTTTGTGGGATCAGAGAGGTAGATTTCATGATGCTTTCCGCCACTGGCGAGCAGATCTTTTAAGGACTGCTCAGCAATAAAATCAGCTAATTTTTTCATTGTTTGCGGCTCATCGGCATAGGGTCCGATATGCATAATCTGTACACAAAGCCCTTCTTCAAAAACTGCAAAACGACTCCTCTCAATCGGCAGATCCGGCTTCTTTTCTTTCAACTCGCTGCCAGCCCATTCAAAGAATTGCGGGCTCACAAAATCGGGCTGCCTAATCATAAGAGTCCATTTCCAATTATCCCTGCGGGAAAAAGAAAAGCTCTCTCCCTCAACCCACCATAACCCTTCCAGAGGAGGCACTACATATTCAAAATAATCATCAGGCTGTTTGCCTTTCATTTTGCTCATCTTGATGGTGAACGATAAGCCGTAAAGCAAGGCGATAGCCTGCTGAAATTCGGAATTATTATTAGGGTCACCGCTACCATCAACCATGATGAAATTCATGGCTGGTACTTCGATAAACATAGGCTTGTTCTTTGACGGCAAATAGAGATCTTTATACTCTTTTTTGAAGTCAAACGCTTTTTTACTCATGCTCTAACCTCCTTGCGGCAATACTTTAATAAATATAAATCACCTTTTTTATATTATATAATAGTAAGTATTGCCGGCAAAAGATTTAATTTTTCTTATTTAGTATAATAAAAGCACGGCTCGGACAATTTATAGACAAATATATTACTATTTTCTAATTTAATTTAGGAGGTTCAAGTTATGCAATTATCGGCCAGAAATCAATTAAAAGGTAAGATTAAAGAAATCAAAAAAGGCCCCGTATCAAGCGAAATAGTTCTCGATGTCAATGGTTTGGCCATTGTGTCAAGCATAACAACCAGTTCGGCAAATTCTCTCAATCTACAGGTAGGGGATGATGCCACGGCCATCATTAAAGCCAGCTCCGTTATGATATTAAAATAGTTTAATTAAGCGGCAACCGGGCAGACTGCAAAAGTCTCCCGGTTTTTTAATACCGTCAGAGAAACTGTTCTTAAAACATCATTATCATTATAAAGTATATAATTTGCCTCTTTTGTCCATAATCATAATAGATAAAACACAAGTGTTTTAAGGAGGCTTTTTATGAGACCTAAAATCGGTATTCCCAGAGGGTTATGGTTTTATGATTATTATCCTCTCTGGAAGACCTTTTATGAGGAATTAGGAGCGGATGTAATTTTATCCGATCCTACCAATCAGGACATACTTGACAAAGGAGTAAAAAATACCGTAGATGAAGCATGCCTACCGGTCAAAATATTCCATGGACATATCCTGAATCTTAAAGATAAGGTTGATTATATTTTTTTGCCTAAAATGATGAGTGTATATCACAGAGAATATATTTGCCCCAAATTCTGCGGATTGCCGGAGATGGTCAACCATTCCATTAAGGATCTGCCTCCCATCATTGATATAGAAATAAATTTCAATAAATCACGCCGCAGTTTAAAAAAGACCGTATATAAGTTTGGCAGCTATGTGACAAAAAACCCCATAAAAATAAAGAAAGCTTATGATAAAGCTTTAGAGGATTATAGAAATTATAAAAAAGAGATAAGAGCAGGAAAACTACCCATCAATGGGGAGTTTAGAAATACCCAAAACAAACCATCGTCTATCAATATTGTTGTGATGGGGCATCCCTACAACATATATGACCAGTATGGTTCTATGGATTTGATCAATAAATTGCAAGCATCCGGTATTAATATTATTACTCCCGAAATGCTGGATCATAAAATCATCAATGAATATGCGAAAACACTGGAAAAAAAGATGTTTTGGAGTTATGGCAGGAAACTATTAGGTGCAGCTATGTATTTGGCAGATTCGCAGTCAGTAGATGGCATAATTTACTTGTCTTCTTTTGGTTGTGGTATTGATTCTATCATAGGGGATCTGTCAGAAAGAAAATTAAGAAAACAAGCTAAGATTCCCTTTTTATTAATAACAATAGATGAACATACCGGAGAGGCAGGAGTCAAAACCCGACTGGAAGCATTTATCGATATGATTGAATGGAGGAAAAAAAATGAAGATAACCTTCCCGCACATGGGTAATCAATATGTCGCAACAAAAACTTTGCTTCAGGAATTAGGTGTGGAAGTGGTTATTCCCCCTCAATCCGGTCCTGATACCATAAATATTGGTACAAAATATTCTCCGGAATCTATTTGTTTTCCGCTCAAAGTAAATATTGGTAATATTATGCAAGCCATCCAAGCAGGAGCAGATACAGTCGTCTTTTCTGGAAGCTGCGGACCTTGCAGATTTGGCTATTATACTATCTTACAAAAAGAAATATTAAAAGACCTGGGGCAAAAAATTGATTTTATCTTGATCGATCCTCCACAGGGAGACTATAAAACCCTTTTAGAGAGAGGCCGAAAATTGACCCAAACTTCAAACCCCTATAAACTAATTAAGGCGGGCCAAAAAAGCCTCAAAATTTTAAAACAAATAGACGCACTGGATGCAGCAGCCCGCTATAAACGTCCCAGACAAAAAGAATTGGGACAAGTTGATGCTTACTACGAAGATTTTCATAAGAAGGTAAGAAATACCCATGGCTATCAAGAAACTTCTCAACTGATCGCAAAAACTCACCAAGCTATTATGGATATAGAAGAAGATCCCAAAAGAGAAATTTTGAAAGTAGGCATAGTGGGAGAAATCTATACGATTATAGAACCATTCGTTAATTTATATATTGAAAGAAAACTAGGCGAAATGGGAGTAGAAATAGAAAAATCTTTGGAACTTAGCCGTTGGATCAAAGAACATGCCTTTTTGAACCCTCTCAAATTAACCAGCCAAGGCAAAATAAACAAAGCAGCCAAACCTTATCTAAAAACCTTGATAGGGGGCCATGCCAGAGAGACTATAGGCTATGCGGTGGAATATGCCAAAAGGGGATTCGATGGTTTGATACAAATTTATCCTTTGACCTGCATGCCGGAAATAGTAGCACAAAGTATTCTGCCTGCTATAGAAAAAGATTATCATATCCCTTATTTATGTCTGATAGTAGATGAAATGACAGGAGAAGCAGGCTTTACTACTAGGCTGGAAGCTTTTACAGATTTGCTAAGGAGAAGAAAGGAGAAGCAGCAAAGTGAAAAATTGTTATCTTGGTATTGATGTCGGTTCAGTTAGTACCAATGTTGTGGTAATGGATGAAGATAAAGAAATAATCGAAAAAATATATATAAAGACCCAAGGTAAACCTATCGATGCCATACAAAGAGGCTTAAAAGAGATCAAATCCACCATCAAAGAGGACCTTAAAGTAAAAGGAGTCGGCACCACAGGAAGCGGCCGTCAACTGGCGGCTATGATAGTAGGTGGGGATGTCGTCAAAAATGAAATTACTGCACATGGCGTTGCAGCTCTAAATTTTGTAGACGATGTAAAAACTATTATCGAAATAGGTGGACAGGATTCAAAAATAATTTTATTAAGAGATAATATTATCAGTGATTTTGCTATGAATACTGTATGTGCAGCCGGAACCGGTTCCTTTTTAGATAGGCAAGCAGCCAGAATGGATATAAAGATAGAAGATTTCGGCGGCTTGGCGCTCAAATCCCAACATCAGGTAAGAATCGCCGGCAGGTGTGCTGTTTTTGCCGAATCGGATATGATCCATAAGCAGCAGCTTGGACATAATCAGGAAGATATCATCAAAGGATTATGTGATGCTTTAGTCAGAAACTTTTTAAATAATCTGGCCAAGGGTAAAGAAATATTAGGGCCCATTGTATTTCAAGGAGGCGTAGCCGCTAATATAGGTATTAAGTGTTCCTTTGAAGAGGCCTTGGGCCAAGAAGTACTGGTTCCTCCGCATTTTGATGTTATGGGTGCTATTGGATGTTGCTTGCTGGCTAAAGAAAATGCCGTAAAAAATCCTCAAACAAACTTTAAGGGTTTTGAAATCATCAATTCCGGCTATAATATTAAGGGTATTGAGTGTCAGGATTGTTCCAACATGTGTGAAGTGATTGAGATGCTGCAAGATGGTCAGGTAATGGCCCGCTGGGGAGATAAATGCGGCAAATGGAATAATATATTAAAAAAGAATGTTGTCAAATTAGCATAAAGCCGTTGGGTTAATTAATAAAAGTCCGGTATTGATCAATGATCTTTGCCGAACTTTTTTTATTATTTCTTAGCCGATAATGCTTAAAGGTGCTTAAGAGTAATGCAACATCGTTACACATCATAGGCTGTGACATCAGGCAAACTCCCGCAGCTCCGCAGTTTAACACAGCGTCTATATTTTCCAGACTTATACCACCGATAGCATAAACGGGGATTTTTGTATTTTTACAGCTTTCTTTTAAAAATTTCAAACCCTTCGGGGGCAGATCTCTCTTGCAATCTGTGGCAAAAATGTGGCCGGCAATCATAAAAGTTGCTTGACTACCTTGTAATGCCATTACTTCTGCTAGAGAATGAATGGAAACACCGATAGCGGAAAAATTTTTGAGCTTGTCACGATTAACCATAAAGTCACTAAAAGAAAGCTGTATGAAGGGGGATATTTTTCTGGCAATTTCGATATGACTATTAACTATCAACTGTACATTATACTTCTGGCAAATATCCTTACACTTTAAGGCTAAAGTATAATAATCTGCCTTTGTCAGATCCTTTTCCCTAAGAATTATAGCTTGAGGTTTGTTTTGAGCAATCCTTTCTATCCTATCGATAAAATTATCCCGGCACAGAATTCGGTTGGTGACTACTATCATAATTATTCACCTACAATCTCAGATAGTCAGTATAAACAGGCTGCAAACCACGGCCTAAAATTGCCGCTTCTATTTCTTCTACACTACGGCTGTCACAAATATCAAATTGAGCGTCGCCTTTTGCAGAACTCTGATGCCCGCCCACACTGGTTTTTACTCCGGCAGAAATCTTGGTGGCAGCCAGACCAATAATACAATCGCGAAAACCGTCCCGCTCACGCGTTGAGATACTGATTGAGGCAAAAGGCATAAATAAACGATAGGCTAATATAACCTGTAATAACTGTCGTTCATTTACATCGCGGGGTGAATTCTCTCCATTATTTTTATAGGGGCGCAAGCGAGGCACAGAAAATCCCACCTCAGCATGGGGATATTTTTTTTGCAAAGCTCTGGCATGAATTCCGGCGGCCCAAGCATCACGGCGAAAATCACCCAAACCTAACAATGCCCCGACACTGACCCCCCGCATACCAGCCATCAACGCTCTCTCCTGAGCGTGGAAACGATAGGCAAAATCACACTTGGGACCGGCCAAATGCACCTCCTGATAACGCTTTTGATCATAAGTTTCTTGATAAACGCTAACAAAATCGGCCCCTTTTTGGTGTAAATAGGCATATTCATCAATTTGCAAAGGATATATCTCTATGCCAATGGTTGAGAAGTATTTTTTAGCCAGCTCAATAGCTTGGCCTATATATTGTACTGGTGCATGCTGGCGCGATTCTCCAGTCAGGATTAATATTTCCCTTAGCCCCGTTTGAGCAATAAATGACAACTCTTGCTCAATCTCCTCCTCGGTAAGCTTACCACGATCGATGTTATTATAGCAGTTGAACCCACAATAAACACAATAATTGACACAATAATTAGAGATATAAAGCGGCGTATAAAGACCAACACTGTTACCGAAATGATAAGCCGTGAGCCGCTTGGCCCTTTGTGCCATCCCTTCCAGACATCTTTGGGCTGCAGGAGAAAGTAAAGCCGCAAAATCAAAATAAGTTAAGTGTTCCTTGGCCAAAGCTGCTTGTACATCCTTAATAGTAAAATCTGCAAAATTATAGGTATGGTACTGCCGCAAAACAGTATCAAGCAAAGTTTCTCTCATTTATTAGACCTCCACAAAGCCGGTAGGGGGGAAGAAGCCTCCCCTCCGTATTCCAATACCCGGCCTAGGCCGGCCAGATAAGCCTTTCTGCCGCTTGCTACGGCTAAAGCAAAAGCAGCAGCCATTTTCGCTTCATCTGCGGCCGTTGCAATAGCAGTATTAACCAGTACAGCAGCAGCACCTATTTCCATAGCTTCGCAAGCTTGGGAAGGTTTGCCGATACCTGCATCTACAATGATAGGCAAAGCAATTTCCTCTATGAGAATACGTACAAAATCCTTGGTTAAAAGACCCTTATTGCTACCAATAGGAGCACCCAAGGGCATCACGGCAGCTGCCCCCGCATTAACCAGATCCCGGGCAATAATCAAATCGGGACTGACATAAGGCAATACAGTAAAACCTTCCTTGGCCAAAATCTCCGTAGCCTTAACAGTTTGGTAATTGTCAGGTAATAAATATTTGCTGTCTTTGATTACTTCTATCTTGATAAAATCACCACAGCCTAATTCTCTGGCCAAATGAGCTATACGAACAGCCTCATCAGCATTATGAGCACCTGATGTGTTGGGTAAAAGAGTAATTTGTGACGGAATATGCTGCAAAATATTAGCTCTGCCGCCGATATTTGCCCGGCGCAATGCTATAGTTACGATTTGTGCACCGGAGCTTTTGATTACTTGCTCCATTTTATTCAAAGAAAATTTACCGGTTCCTAAAAAAAGCCTTGAAGTAAAGCTTTTGTTACCCAATATCAATGGATCTTTATGTATCATATATTTGCCTCCTCATTATTGTGACCTCAATTGTGGCAAAGATGATCAACCCCCACCGACAAAACAGAGAACTTCAATATTATCATCATTATTTATTATCACATTGCCAATCTCCGCTCTGGGGACAACCTCATTATTAAGCAGTACTGCTATGAGATTAATATGATAGCCTTCTTTCTCTAAAAAAAGACTGAGATTCTTTTCTTCCTTCAGAGCTATGTATTCGCCATTTAACTTCATATCTGATTCCTTCCTCCTTTATTTATTAAATAAAAAACCAAGCCCAGTAGGGGGCTTGGCTAATAGTAAATTAATTACTAAAAAATATTAGAAACTCCCTACGCCGGTGCTAACCGAACAGGTTCAATGGGTAAAGAGGACATATCCTCACTCTCAGCCGCTCTTACGGCTCCCCAGTTCATCTATATTAAATTATTTTAATAATTATAGTATTGATTTTTTTTGCTGTCAAGTTTTATTAAAAAACACAGGAGACAAAAAAAGTCATATTTTGCCTAACATCATATTAAAAAATATTAAGTTTCTAATAGCTTATATATAGTTTATTGTATAAGCTTTTATTTGAAATTAGCAGGAAGAACACATTTAACAGCGAAGAATATCATACTTAAGAAAGAATATTAAATATCACCACAAAGAAGTGATTCACTTGAATAACACAATAGCTGATATCAAAAAGCTTGATATAAAAAAAACCATCTTAATAGGCTGCGGTTTTTTAGCTATTTCTTTAGCTTGGGCCATGTATAATGCCTATGTGCCATTAATTTTGGACACATTCTTAAGCAAAACCATCCTCATTGGTCTGATCATGTCCATAGATAATATTTTTGCCGTAATCTTGCAACCTGTTATAGGTGAATTAAGCGATAATACCCGTACCCGCTTTGGCAAAAGAATGCCCTATGTCTTGATCGCCATGCCTTTATGTGCGATTCTTTTTGCCCTGATTCCTCTAAGTCCCAACCTATTCACCCTAATGCTGGTAGTGATATTTTTTAATTTAATTATGTCAGCCTGGCGCACACCGGTAATTGCGCTGATGCCTGATATGGTACCTAGAAATTTGCGCTCTCAGGCCAACGGCTTAATAAATCTTATGGGTGGTATTGGTAGTATTTTGGCTCTGTTTATTGGCGGTATGCTTCTTTTTGCCGGCGGAATGAAGTGGCCCTTTCTCTTTGGCGCCATAGCTATGGGTTTTATCTGGCTAATATTTTTTATCTTTTTAAAAGAGCCCCCCATCAAAGCTGATGGCACCACACTCTGGCAAAGAGTAAAAGTTTCCCGTCAAAAAGAAAAAGCAGCTGCAAAAAAAGCACAAAAAATGCAACAAAAAATTCATAATAAAAATTTGCTTTTCCTGCTTTTGGCCGTATTTTTTGTATTTGCAGGTATTAATTCTCTTGAGACATATTTTACGCTCTATGCTACTAAAACTTTAGGAGCAGAAGCTGGAGAAGCTTCCTTTGCTTTGTCTTATTTTGCCCTAACCTTTATGGCCGGGGCTTTTCCTGCCGGTATAATCGGCGGACGCTGGGGCAGAAACAAGGCGATTCTCTTAGGTATCGCCTCCTGCACAATTTTGTTTTGTCTTGCCCTTTTTACTTACAGTCTTACTATTATTAAAATACTGATGCTGGCAGCTGGCTTTTTATGGGCACTTGTTAATACTAATATTCTGCCTTTAGTTTTAGATCTTTCCGCCTCAGAACATTTAGGTCGCTATACAGGTTATTATTACTTTTTCGCCTCAGCAGCATCAATTGCCAGCCCGGCGCTATTTGGCTTCATCCATGATATTTTCCATAATTATAACCTACTTTTTGTCTATGCTGCGGTAACTTTCGCTTTAGCCATTATTTTTCTATCATTAATTACTATCGTTAAAAAAGCTACTCCAAAACCACTACAACAAAATAGTACTTCTTAAAATATAAATTGCTACTTGTTATTTTTAACTGAAATATTTTTATTAAAAAAACCACCTCAAAGGGTGGTTTTTTTCATTGTAAACTCAGATTAAGTTTATGTTTCAGTTAATGCTATAATTTTAAAAGTTTTGGAAAAATACATCTTTATCTTAGTAAATAAAACTGCCCTGAGTTTATTTAGATATTCTTAACCATCATCACTCTCATGGCATTACTTATTGCAATAATAGCTACCCCCACATCAGCAAATACTGCTTCCCACATAGAGGCTATACCCAAAGCCCCTAAAGCTATAAATACCAGCTTGACACCTAAAGCAAACAGAATGTTTTGCCAGACGATAGTTCGGGTTCTTTTGGCTATTTTGATTACGGTTGCCACTTTGGATGGCTCATCCGTCATTATTACTATATCCGCAGCCTCTATAGCCGCATCGGAGCCTAAACCGCCCATAGCGATACCTATATCAGACCTGGCCAGCACAGGTGCATCATTCATACCGTCCCCGACAAAAATAATCTTTGCTTGGGCCGATTTATGGCTTTCCATCAGTTCCAGCTTTTCAACTTTATCGGCAGGCAACAGCTCCGCATACACCTCATCCAGGCCTAATTCTTTACCAATTTTTTCGCCCACAGATTTTGTATCTCCTGTAAGCATAACTACCTTTTTTATACCCATCCCCTTTAATAATTGAATAGCATGAGCAGCATCTTTTTTTACCTCATCGGAAATTAAAATATAACCAACATATGCATTATTCACTGACACATGTACTATAGTTCCCACAGAATCGACTTTGTCATAATTGATATTGGCTTGCTTCATTAATTTGGCATTACCGGCCAGTATTTTTTGACCTGTCATATTAGCCCTGATACCATACCCCGTTATTTCTTCATAACAAACTATTTTTCTTTCATCAATCTCTTGGCCGTAATGATGCAAAATAGCAGCGGCTATGGGATGATTGGAATAACTCTCGGCATATGCTGCATATTCCAGCAATTGTTCTCGTGAATAATCCTTTTGAGCTTTTACTTCCGTAACATTGAATACTCCTTGGGTCAGGGTGCCAGTTTTATCAAAAACAACCGTCTCCACACTATTTAAGGCTTCAAGATATTTACTGCCTTTCACCAATACACCCTTTCGGGAAGCCCCGCCAATACCACCGAAAAATCCCAAAGGTATGGAGATAACTAAGGCACAGGGACAAGATATAACCAAAAATACCAAGGATCTGTATATCCAATCGGAAAAGCCTGCTCCTTGCACAAGCGGTGGCACTAAAGCAATCAAAAGAGCCGAAATAACCACCAGAGGAGTATAATATCGGGCGAATTTAGTAATAAAATTTTCAGTTTGAGCTTTTCTACTACCAGCACTTTGTACCAACTCTAAAATCTTGGCCGCCGTTGACTGCGCGAAAGATCTGGTCACTTGCACTGTTAAGACGCCATTTATATTGATGGAACCGCTTAATATATCATTACCTGGTTCTACGTCTCTTGGCAGCGACTCACCTGTTAATGCAGATGTATCAACTAGAGAATTTCCCTCTATGACCTTGCCATCTAAAGGAACTTTTTCTCCAGGTTTTATAACAATCAGATCCCCGATTTCTACCGCTTGGGGGGAAACACGCCTGAGATCAGCACCCACTTTAAGATGAGCAAAATCAGCTCGTATATCCATCAAGGAGTTGATGGATTTTCGTGAACGATCAACCGCTATCTCCTGGAAAAATTCCCCTACCTGATAAAATAGCATTACCGCCACGCCTTCCGGCAGCTCCCCGATCAAAAAGGCACCCACTGTAGCAATAGTCATAAGGAGGTTTTCGTCAAACACCTGACCTCTGCTAATATTCTTTACGGCTCTTAATACTATTTGGCCGCCTACAATGCAATAACTTATAAAAAATAAAGCTAATTCTGCTATGAATGGTAAATTTAATGTTAACCCCAATACAAATAAAGCTGCGGAGAGCATCAGCCTGATGATGGCTTTTTTTTTGCTCTCAAAATCTTTACCTATCTCTTTTATTTGTACTTTAGCATTTTTTTCTTCGCTTACTAGACTTATTTCCGGTTCGATCCTTTTTACTACACTTATTATCTCTTCTTCTAATTTATTAAAAGCAGTACTATCATCTGTCTCAACAATCAATTTTTGGGAGGCAAAATCTATTTGGGCCAGCTTGACTCCGTTTAAATTTTTAATTTCCCCTTCTATTTTAGAAGAGCAATAAGCACAGTTTAAACCTTTTAAGATAAATTGCTTTCTGCTAACAGTCGGCATAGGCATCTCCTCACTATACTCTATTTTTTTCTGTAATATGCTCCAACCCTTGAGCAAAGATTTGCTTTACATGTTCATCATCTAATGAATAAAAAACAACTTTTCCTGCTTTTCTGTTTTTCACTAATCTGGACTGTTTTAAAAATCTTAATTGATGTGATATGGCTGACTGCGTCATATTTAATAAAACCGCCAGGTCACAAACACACATTTCTGACTTGTCTAAGGCCCATAGTATTTTGATCCTCGTTGAATCACCAAAAACTTTGAATACTTCCGCCAGATCATAAAGTATTTCATCCGGCAGCATTCTACCTGCTACTTGATTTACTATCTCTTCATGTATGACATTGCAATCGCATCTATCTAGGTCTTGTTTTTTTACCATATGCCCACTTCCTTTTAATAAATAATTGAATGGATGAACAATTGTTCATATATTATGTTATTATAATACTCTTGTGAGAGCTAGCTGTCAAGAATTATTTTGAACGAAATAAGGCAGAATCATAAGACGAAAAAGACGGTACTATATTATTGCGGTAACCATTTTTAAGCTGGGCCGTATTTTTTTTATTGATTTTCTCAAAATCTTTGGGTCAATAAAACAAGTTGTCTTTGATCTCTTCACTAGCCTAGATATACCCTTTATATAATTACTCCTCAATAGTTGCCTAAAAGTATAACATTTTTAAAATATCTGCTAGTATATCACTAATTGACTCCCGGTGGCTAAATATTGTATTTTTTCCTCCATAATTTCTTTCAAATGTTTATAGGCTTCTATTCCCGTACAATGGCAGGTATAATAATTGGCACCTGTATCTTTAAGGTACCGGCCAATTTGGCCCACTAACGCAGGATCCTCCGATTGTTTCGATGCAGGATTATATAAATGAAATCCAGCAATAACATGATCGGGAAAAAACTGCTTCTCGGCTCTAAAATGATCCACTATATTGACTATACCTTTGTGGGCACATCCTGCCAACAACAATGTTGTAGCATTTTCTTTGATGATCAAATTCTGTTCATGAGCAAAATCGTCCTGCAACAGCATATTGTCCAACTCCATCAATAAATCTTTTCCCGCAGATGAAGCAAACCTTTTTCCCTGTACATTAGAAAACAAAGTCAGTTCTTCATCAATAATAAGCTGATCACCTACAAAAAAGAAGCGTTCATTGGGCAATAAATCTTTATCCAGACCAATATAAACCTTCTCCCCACCGGGTCTGTTGGCAAAATATTTATCAAAGGCTTTTTGCTGCAAATATATTTTAGCCTGAGTATTTACCTGCAAAAAATCTTTAAGACCGCCGCCATGATCATAATGCCCATGAGAGATCACCAATAGATCTACCGCTGCAAGATCAATGCCCATTTTTTGGGCGTTTTCTATAAATAATGTGCCGCACCCTACATCAAACAATAACTTATGCTTCTTGGTCTCAATATACAAGCTCAAACCATGTTCAGAATTGAATTCCTGAGAGATTGAGGTGTTTTCCACTAAAGTTCTGATTATCATATTATCACCCTTTAATAATTAAATGTTGCGTATATTTTTTTCAGCAATGATTTTTCATTATATTAAACTCTATTTAGTTCATATGTCAAAAATAAGAGGATTGCCGGATCTGGGATTATAAGCTTACTTTATATTTTTTTATAATCCTTGGCAGCTTGGCAGAGGGGACAATTCTGCAAAGCAAGCGGCAGTTCCAGACCGCAGCTATCCAGTAATTGCTTATCAGATAGGATATGAGCCGCTCTATCATCGGCAACAATTTTACCTTCTTTGATAATAATTATTCTGTTGCAAACCTCAAACACCATATCCAGATCATGACTGGCAATAATCTTTGTCTGTCTAAAATCTTTTAATAAATTAATCAGGGTACGTCTTGATTTAGGGTCTAAAGCTGATGTCGGCTCATCCATAAGCAGCACTTCCGGCTGCATAGACAAAATACAGGCCATAGCTGCCAGGCGTTTTTCACCACCCGATAATTTAAAAGGGGCTCGATCTTGCAGATGGGCAATACCTACCATTTCCAAGGCTGTTTGTACTCTGCTGGCAACTTCCTGTTCTCCAAGCCCATAATTACGCGGGCCAAAAGCTACATCATCATAAACAGTTGTCATGAACAACTGGTCATCGGGATCCTGAAAAACCATCCCTAGCTTCTGGCGGATTGTAGGCAAGGTCTTTTTTGTTACTAAAATATCATCTACTTTAATCTCTCCTTGATCAGCAAATAATACCCCCACCAACAACATCAGCAGCGTAGATTTTCCTGCACCGTTGGCACCGATTAATGCTACAGACTCCCCCTTATGTATAACGAATGAGATGTTTTTTATTGCCTCATAGCCCTCTTGATAAGAAAAATATAAATTTTTTACCTCAAGCTTATGATAATTCATTGTCCAAACACTCCTTGACAAAATAACCCTATCAGCATAGGAATATTATAAATCCTTGCCATGATAAAAAATACAGACCAGATCAGCAAAAATACTATATCATAGAAACCCACTTTGGCAATATCTCCGCTATGATATTCCCCTGTAAAGCCTCTTAAGTTCATAGCTTGATATACTAGTTGCGCCCGATCATAGGTCCTCAGCAGCAATAACCCAGCAAAAGAACCCCACATGCTGCGCTGAATGCCTTTTTGTCCGGGCGCCCTTAATAGATATGCCCTTATCATTCTATAGACTTCTTCTATCAGCACAGAGATATATCGATAGGTCAATAATAGTTGTAGGACAAATATCTGAGGAATTTTGATAATACGCAAAGCTGTTGCCAATTTCTCTATCCCTGTGGTGGCAAGCAGTAAAACACCTACTGTCACTGTTATACTGCCCTTAATAACAATTGACAGGAAGGTAATCCATCCCATGGAAATAACAGTTTTACCCACAAGTATCGTATTATGATCAAACAAAGGGTTCAATATACCAATAGTTAAGATTAAAGGTTCTACCAGCAAAATACTTTTTAAAATCGCAAGCAAAGGCAGCTCCGCCCAAGCCAGCACAAACACAGGATAAAAAACAAACGACAAAAGAGGGCCAACTGCATATCTATCAAAAGAGACAACCACAGTCAGATAAATTACTGTGGTTAGTAGTTTGGTCAACGGATGAAGCCTGTGAATAAAGGTATCCTGTTTGCCCAGGTCATCCAAAAGCCTAATATTATGTAACGAATCCATTATTTTTGACACTATAATATCCTGCCTATACTAGAAATCTTGTTAACTACCTGGCCGATTGATCATTTTATTGCCTTTTTGCGCTTTTTTTTAGCCACATAAATAATAAAACCAATGAAGACAATCAAGCCCAAAGTCAGAAACCCTCCTACGATGCCGGAAACACTCGTTCCTACGCTAACTGAAGGCCAAACAAGCTCAGAAGCTGCTGCTTTTCCCTGACTGTTAACCTGGACTGTCTTAAAACCGTAATCAGGCAAAAAGGCGGTCTTATTTTGCAGCTCTGATAAAGTTTGATGGATCTCGCCAGAGGCTGCCAGTTCAGTCCTGCCCGCAGTTTTTTCTATTGACCATTCCAGCCCGTCGGGATGGGCAGAAGCAAACCAGGAAAAAGCACCTCCCACGATGACAACAGCAATTATTAGACCTGTTAGAATCCTTTTTATAGGTGTATTACCAATAGATCTTCCTCGGGTTGCATTTTCGACAATTTCCGGTCTGGCTTTCCAGACAAAGGTAACAACAGCTGCAGTTACTAAACCTTCAACTATACCTATGGCTAAATGTATTGGTTGCATCAGCAATAGAAAAGTGCCAAAAGGCAGTTCAGTTTTACCGGATAAAAGAGTTTCCAATACCACGCTAAAAGCGCCCAATTGTAGAGCTAAGATAGCCGAGATCAGGCAAGCTGTAAAAATCCGTTTTGCCGTTAGTTCTTTACGTATTATCCTTTTATAAACAAGCACAAATGCCAAAAAGCATGTATAAAACCCAAGATTGAAAACATTACAACCATAGGCCAGTAGACCGCCGTCGCCAAAAAATAATGCCTGTATTAATAAAACCGAGGCCATGGATAAAAAGCCTTTAAAAGGCCCCAATAATATTGCCAGCAGCAACCCTCCTCCGATATGACCGCTGGAACCAGTAGCTGGTATGACAAAATTGATCATCTGTGCCGCAAAAACAAAGGCTCCCATTACTCCCATCAGAGGCATTTTCTTTTCATCCGGATCATGCTGGATTTTTTTAATGGAATATGCTGCAATACCTACAGTAGCTGCCAACATTGTGCCACCTACTGCCGGCGAAATCAAGGCATCTGCCATATGCATGATACCAGCTCCTTTAAGAAATAAAAAATGACCCATAGGGGAAAGCATTAATACTTAGCCCCTTCATGGGTCTCACTTATGTATTAGTTCTTTTATTTTTACGCTACAGAAACTTTCATAGTTTCATTTTTTATTAATATATCACAACATACCAATTTATGTCAATTAGTCTTCTGGACTCTCTCCACCATTGGTTGACAGTAATCGTATAATTGCTATATACAAAAAAGCGCTGCGATTCTTTTATCATGCTTTCTATTTTTCTACGATCTCCTTTTCACCAGGGCAACGGCGGAAAACATACCAAATATCACCAGGCTTACGGCTACTACACTGGCGCCGGCAGGAATGGAAAAGGTAAAAGAGATGACAATGCCGATAAAAAAGCATAGAATTGATAAGACCGTAGCGCAAATCACCACACTTTTGAAAGTTCGGCATAACCGCATAGAAGTTAAGGCCGGAAAGATAATCAAACTTGATATCAGCATGGCCCCCATCATTCTCATTCCGATCACAATCGTTAGAGCAGTTAAAACAGCTATCAACATATTATAGCGGCCTGTATTGGTTCCTGTAGCTTTGGCAAAATTTTCGTCGAAAGTAACGGAAAAGATCTTATTATAGAACAATATATATAACACTAGAACTACAACTGCCGTTAAAATACTAAGATAAACATCCCCTTGACTCATGGCAAGTATGCTGCCAAACATATAATTGAAGATATCGATATTCATACCTGTTGTAAAAGAAATAAAGATAACGCCGATAGCCAAAGCGCTGCTGGAAATAAGTGCAATAGCTGCATCACCTTTAATCTTACTGTTTTCACTGATACGTAGTAACATAAAGGCAGTTAGAACTACTACGGGAATTGATACCTGTAAAGGCGCTAAATTAAGTGCCAAAGCCACCGCCAGCGCACCAAAGCCTACATGAGAAAGACCGTCGCCAATCATGGAATAACGCTTCAATACCAAACTTATACCAAGTAAAGCCGCACATAAAGCAACAAGAATACCGACTATCAAGGCTCTTATTATAAAGGTATAGGAAAAAAGCTCCGCAAATAATTCAGGCATGCTGTGCTCCTCCCATCATTTTATGGCAGATGTCGGTGGTCATATATTTTTCTTTTATACCAAAAAAAGCAGACGACTTTTGCATGTGTAATATTTTATTACCATATTTTACAGCACTTCTAATATCATGTGAAACCATGATGATAGTAATGCCTAAATCATGATTTAGCTTATTGATTAAATCATACAACTCTGAAGTCATCATAGGATCTAATCCGGCAACGGGCTCATCCAGCATTAATAATTTTTCGGTTGCACATAAAGCTCGCGCTAAAAGCACACGCTGTTGCTGCCCACCGGACAAATCACGGAATGATTGCCTTTTTAATTCGCTAATACCCAAGCGGCTGATGTTTTCTAAAACGCGCTCCTTTTCCTTTTTTGAGTAAAAAGGAAAAAGACCGCGGCGATTTAAACAACCCGACAAAACTACCTCGAAGACACTGGCAGGGAAATCTTTTTGAACTAATGGTTTTTGTGGTAAATAGCCTATTTGGCTTTGTTGGATGCCGTTAAAAGTGATACAGCCGCTCCATGGCTTCAATAGGCCCAATAATCCTTTCATCAGGGTACTTTTGCCGGAGCCGTTTTCTCCCACTATACATAAATAATCTCCATTTTCTAAATCAAAACTGACATTATCCACGGCAAGACTGTCGCCATATCCCAATTTTATATTTTGACAGGAAAGTAATTGCATTAATCACTTCAACCCCTCTCTCAAATTTTTGGCGTTTTGCTCCATAAGAGAAAGATAAGTGACCCCCGCCTCAAAATCATTTTTGGTAATGTTATGACAAGAATGCATTAATAATGGCTTGGCCCCTGTTTGTTCACTGATGGCCCGGGCAATGTTTTGATTACTCATTTCAATATAGAAGACATGAGATATATGGTTATTCTTTACCGTATTGATTAAATAGGCTAATGTACCCGCGCTTGCTTCTATCTCTGTACTGCAGGCACTAAAGGCAGCTCTGTATTCAAAGCCAAATTGCTTTGCGAAATAGCGGAAAGGGAAACGATCAGCAAAAATTAATAATTTACTTGTGGCATTGTCAGCAATAGCTTGGATATCATCACTAACTTTTTTGATTTGCGCTTTATAAGTTATGGCATTTTGAATATAAATTTCAGCATTTTTGCTGTCAACTTCACAAATAACATTAGCAATGGCATCTACCAGCAAAATGGCATTCTCTGGCGAAGTCCAAATATGTTCGTCATATGTAATTTCCTCATGATGGCCGGAATGTTTCTCTCCCTCTTGCATGCCTTCAACAACCTCTTCTTCAACAGTTTTAACATAATCCATAAGCCTAATGATTTTTTTATTACTTACATCCATGCCATCCAAGATAGCTTGGACCCATTTATCGTTTTCTCCTCCGACATAAATAAAGATATCGGCATTTTGGATTTTTATTATATCTGCAGGTGAAGGATCATAAGAGTGAACTTCTGTGCCGGGCTTAATTAGCATAGTCAACTCAGCCTTATCGCCGATAACGGCCCTGGTAAAATCATAGGGAGGAAAAATAGTGGTCACAATAGTGATTTTATCATCATCTTGGCCGATAGCAGGAATGTTAGCATTCTGATTTTGAGAGCAGCCTGTTAATATTATAGCTAAAAATACAATCGATAGCATGTATAGTATTTTCATTTAGATAGTCCCCCAAAATAATTATACTTTTATGTACTATGATTTTGACTGCATGATTCAATCTTACTTTATACTGTATGAGGCTGTTATCTTTTTTATCATTGATTTTACAGATAAAAAATAATATAAAATCCACAAGGAAAAAAGGTATTTTATTTGCATTAAATAATCATTAACTCGTTATCAAGTGAATAAAAGCGTCAACGCTCTTTATTAGTCTTAATTTTGGCATGCGGAACCCTTTATCTTGTTGTCCAATACTAAGGATGCTTATTTAACAGCAGCACAATCATTACAAAGACCATATAGTACTGTTTTATATTTGTCGAGACAAAAATTATGATGACTACTCATATGGGAAGAGAGCTTATCAAGAAAATGGCATTGTAAATGCAGCATCTGACCACAATCAATACAGACCAGGTGATAATGGGGCTGAATGTTGTCCGTCTGATCCACATATTGATAACATGCCCCTCTGCCTTCAACGGGAGCATATTTGAGCACAATCCCTTCTTTGACAAGCTTATCCAAGTTACGGTAAATGGTTGTCTGTCCTATTGAAAGGCCTTCAGATCTCAAATAGGTCAAAATCTTATCTACAGTGATATGCTGAGATCTGTTTTTTTGCAGACAGGATAATATTAAAGCACGCTGCTTAGTCTGGTATCCATTACTACTTTTCACATATATCCCTTCTTTATTAATAAAAATATGAAAATGAAAAACATTTTCATATTTAATTATATAAAAAGTTTCTTATCATGTCAATGGATGATAAAGTAGCCTTTTGTTGGTTTTTAGCGGCTTTGCTCTTATTTTGAGTTTGTAAAAAACATTAGGTAACGGCAAAATTATCTGTACAAGAATAAAATTCATCTATATAACCATCAAAATAATTTGACGCTGTCCAAAAAATATGATTTCTTAAACAGCGTCTTTTAACTTATATATTTTTTATATTTATGGGATTAGCATGCATGTTTTAATTATTGTAGGTTTGCAGGGGATCAGCATTTAAAATATTTTCTACTTCCTCATACCCGGTCGGGAATGAATAATTATAACGCGCCGGCAGTGCAAAGACATAGCGGTTATTGCGGCCTAGCTCACTCGGACCCACGGGTGCCGCACCAATATGAAATTCTTCACGCTCCAGGGATTCCCATTGTGAAAGTGTGAAGATCATGATCGGTATATCCTGTCGGGGATTTTGGGTAGTCCAGTCAGGATGTCTGATCAAAATTTCGGGACCACTTTCTACTACTTGTTGGCTTGAGGGATCTTGGACAGATAAACCCTCCCATTGGCTATCGACAATAGTATAACCTTGCCAACTGTCCGGCAAGTCAAAGTTGAAACCATATTGCATATTTTCATAGATTATTGCGCTAGTCTGCTCATCATCACTAAGAATGACATCATCAATAAGCCAAGAATTGTTAATCTTTTTTACCACCAAAGTTATGGGTTGTTTGGCTGCAAAACCACCTTGTTGCTGCTCAACACTGGTTATTTCAATTATCTCCCCTAGGACTTTATAGCTATCTTGCGAAAGTTTTTCTACGCTCACAATTTCTATACGATCGGGCCAGGGACTTGAAACCAGACGCCCGGGGGCATTTTTAGGATCACTCTGCCATCTTGCAAGCAGTGATGGGGAGACATAATCACCATAGTTTTCTTGCATACTCTGGGCTATTATATCTGCGGGAGCCTGAAGGGAGACAGTTTGCAGCTTTTGTCCAAACTCCTCAACCACCCTTCTAACAGAGTCTTCTGCTTTTTTTTCACTATTGCAAGCAACTAAAAAAATACTTAGACATGCAATAAATACAACTAATAATATTTTTTTCATAGTAATTACCCCCTAAAAAAATTTATTTATTTCTAATTGTAAGAGAGTCTTTAGAAATATGAAATCAGTCAATAGCAATTAATTATTATTAATATTATGAGAAAATTTGTCATTTATCAATACTTTTGCAGTGGTAATTGCCTCAATTTAACTTATATTCTTCATGAAATACGCCCATCATTCTCTGGTGGCACGAATCGTATCTAAAACCTAATATAATACTGGCTGAACATTTTCAGGCTATGAAGCAATATCTGCCCCGATCGTTTTTGCATTTCTCGCTGATTTTGTTTTGTATTTTAGAAATCGAGTCACTTTTGGTCATTCCCACATTGTTATTAGATAGAATATACGCTTCGTCCAAGAGGGCAAGAGGGTTATCTCGATATACCTCTATTACTTTATATTTAATATTCGGTATTTTTCCCATGATTTCCCGGATTATCATGGTCTTGGCATCTGCATAGTGCTGGACATGTCTCCACTTATTCTTTGCTAAGTCCCGCTTGACTTGTGTAAATTTGTTTTGATCAGTATAATTTATCAGCAGCCAATCTCGAAGACATAACTTTCTATCGATTTCAGACGCACCAGAAACTGAACAAATGCGGGTTTACGTCGATATCAGCTCCTTTTAATAGACGGTGCTCGAACCACTCAGGTTCCCGAATCCGTAATATTTAGCCGGCTGCTTCCAATGACGGGACATAGGACGGTTGTCAGCAGAGTCCTTTACAACAAGCAGTACGTCAATCATTGGTTTGGCACAAAGCACGGTACCGAAGTCGAGCCAATATCTTCAATCTGCAGCGCTTTATTACCAAGCGCTGAACGAATCCTCTCAAACTCCCGTTCAAACAATTCAGGCTAATTCGGATCATATTCAACAAGGGGGATCCGTCCATCGCGCTTCAGCTCACCAACCGTGTTCTTTTGCAGCTCTTCATCACTCCTTGGTATGGAGTTGTATTAACCTTACAATATTATAAGACAAAAAAAGACCGACAATCCAACAAGATTGTCAGTCTTTCGCTTTCTCTTATTCCATTTTTTACAGTGACCCAATAACCTCTGAGATTCCTTGCTCTTTAATACGTTTCAGAGGTCCGATAACAGAAATCACCGTCACCAGCAGGATAAGGATGAATATCAAAATAATCTGTACCGTAGGAAACTTCCAGGTGATATGATACTGCGAAAGTAAATTTGTTATAAGCGCCTTTTGCAGTGCAATGCCCAGAATACATCCGGCGATAGATCCTGTCAAACTGTATGTAACAGCTTCAGTTAAAACGATCCTATCAAGCTGTGTGCCGGACATGCCTATCGCCCGCATAACCCCGAAATATCGGGTTTTAGACGCCACACTGGTACTCATGGTATTGATAATATTCAGAATACTGATTAAAGCAATAACCACGACAAAACCATATACAAATACTGCCATAGTCATATATGTCTGAGTGACTTCATTATTTTTCTGCCGATGGTCGTTAAGCGAAACAGACTTATCAATCATACCCCTGATTTCACTTACCGTTCGCTCCTGGCCTGACTTATCAAGCTGTACGTCTATAACTTTAAAGGTTGATCCTCCCGTCAACTCAGTAAACATTTTCTCTGTCGTAACAAAGGTGGTTAAGGAAGTTTTGGAGTCGTTAAAGGGGACGGTGCGCAGGACGGCCATTACCGTCATTTCTTTTGTCCCGTTGGGGTTTTTTATATAGACTTTATCGCCTAATTGCAGCACAGTGGTTTCCATGCTTATACCATTCCTGACCGGAAGGGCGACTGCTATTATACCGTCTTTCTCGTTCAGTTTTTCCTCGGAAAGCTCTCCTTCAATCAGATCCCTTTTAGCCCAATTGAGCTGGTTTTGGTCATAAGATATCAACCAGGATTTTTCAGGCGGAATAAACAGCCCATCCTCTGTTTTCGAAATACCGCCTACGCTTTCTTTATAATCATCTGTTAATCTTGAAGCATTAAAGGTAGCATCAACATAGTCAAACATTCTGCCATAGGCTATTTTAACGCCATCCATTGCTAATAAATTTTCATATAGACTGTTACTTAGTCCCTGCTCAGAAGCAATGGTGATGTCCGGGGTATATGGCTTTACCGTGTTCAATGACGAGTGCATGAAATCAATGAACACCTGAAAGCCCAAAAACATTACAATGCTGATAGCAATAGAAGATGACATCAGAAAAAGTGTTTTCTTCTTTACCACGGCGTTGTTAATTCCCATGGCAATTTCTACATGAAACATTTTTGTCAGCAGTCCTCGTTTGCTCTTTTTTGGAATCTTCATTTCGCTGCTTCCTATGACTGCATTAATAGGGGATAATTTTGCCGCTTTTCTTGCCGGCAGGAGCGAAGCGATAAACACGGTAAGGAACCCGATTACAACGCCGGCGGCAATTCCCACCATGCTGATATTAAATAAAGCCATTTCTCCAAATAGACTGTTATTGTAGAACTTAAGTATTGCGGTACCTAGAAAGGAAATGAATATACCTGCAAGCAATCCGATGGGAATTGCTCTTAAACTGACAAGAAAGCCCTCTCTTTTGACTAGCTTTCTGATCTGTGACTCTGATGCGCCTATACACTTAAAAAGCCCGAACTGCCGCACTCTTTCCATCACAGAAATATTAAAGGTGTTGTAAATCATCATTACTCCGGCAATGAGTACGATGCAGAACAAAATTGCTCCGGTGGCGTATATTCCAATGACTGCATTGCTTGTACCTTGCCCCATTACCGCAAGCAGCCTTTCATTGCGTCCGATTCTATCATCCGTCAGATTCAGGGTGCTTTTGATTGCTTTTTCCGCTTCTATGATATTAACCCTGTCTTTAAACTCGACTAAATAATGGCTTGTTTTTTCGGCACTCACCGAATTGGCACCAGCAATTGATAATATTATTCCCGGCGTGCCCGATGTTTTTGTATTTCCAAAATCACTATATATTCCGCTGATTAAAAATTGCTTTTTCGTATTGCCTGAAAAAGTAATTTTTACCGTGTCGCCGACTTTTAACTGAAAACTTTTCGCAGCCCACTTTTCCAGCATCATCTCATTTTGGACCACAGGGTATTGGCCCTCCAAGACAGTGATATTCATGTTTAGAGCGAATTTTTCATCAAGTGCACCCAACCTGCACTCTTGCCCGTTTAAGCTTCCGTTTTTGAAAGATACCCATGTTCCAGAATTTTGAACATCGATACGGCTGCCAATCACCTGCATTTCTTTATATGTCGGATCTTGCACTGAAAGATGATAATTACCGGCGTCATGAATAACTTGTATCTTTTCAAACTGCAGGAACGCATCTAGCATTGAAAAAACACCGGTTACGAGGGCCACAGATATAGCAACACTGGTGATGAGCAGCCTTGATTTCTTTTTATGGGCTGACAAGTATTTAGTCACAAGGGAAAGATAGCTTTTCACCTGTCCACCACTCCCAAATCCGTCACGATACCATCCTCAACAGTCAGTACTTTATCTGCAAAGGATGCATAGCTTTGGTTATGCGTAATCATGAGCAGTGTTTGATGATACCTCTCCACAGAGAGCTTCATAAGGCTAATAACATCCAGACTGTTTTTGCTGTCCAGATTGCCGGTGGGTTCGTCTGCAAGAATAAGCATGGGCCTAGTTGCCAAAGCCCGTCCGATAGCCACCCGCTGCTGTTGCCCGCCTGAAAGCTGGTAAGGTAGATGATGCCTTCTGTCCGTCAACCCTAATATGTTCAATAGTTCATTGATATATTGTTTGTCTGGCTTTCGATAGTCCAAGAGTAGCGGTAAAATTATATTTTCCTCCACATTAAGTTCCGGCACAAGATTATAGGCTTGAAAGATAAAACCGATGTTGCGCCTGCGAAAGACAGACAACTCTTTTTCCTTCATAGTGAAAATATCTTTGCCATCAAGGAACACCTTGCCCGATGAAGGCGTGTCCAATGCACCCAGTAGGTTCAGCAGGGTACTTTTCCCGGAGCCGGAAGGCCCCACAATGGCGACATACTCTCCTTTAGAAACGGAAAAGGAGACATTTTTTAAAGCATCCACTTTTGTGTTGCCTGTTCCGTATGTTTTACATAAGTTTTGTGCTTTTAATAGTTCCAACTTCCTCACCTCACTTTTATTTCAAGGAGATGATATCACACCAATCTTACTCTCAGATGAATGCAACCTTACATATTTGAAAGCTTTGAAAAAACAAGGCGAAAGAAAGTTCCCCTCTTTAACTCACTTTCAACTGTAATCGATCCGCCATGTTTTTCAACAATAGCTTTGGACAAGGCAAGACCAATACCGATCCCCTGCTTATCTTTCGAAAATCTGCTTCTATAAAATCGCTTAAAAATATGATGAATATCATCGGGATGGATACCCGTTCCAGTATCCGAGATTGTGATTTTAGTGAAAAGAGGCGTGTCATCACATTGTATTTCAATTTTATCTTTGGCTCTTGTGTGATCCAATGCATTTTTGATAATATTGTCTACGGCCTCCCGCAGCCAATCCTCATCAAAGCTGAAAGCAATGTTTTCATTACAGCGAAGCAATATTACTTTATCCTCCAGTTCGGCGCGGGTACGGAAGCCCCTAATAGAATCTCCAAGAATCCTCTTTAGGTTCTGCGTTTTTTTCTCCAGTTCAATAGAATCCGTATTCAGCCTAGCCAGCTTTAACAAGTTTTTAATCAAGGTTTCCATCCTGTTAAGCTCTCGTTCACTTTTTATTATAAAGCTACCCATTACCTCATTTCCAACTTTTTCAGCCTGCATGATTTCATTATACATTTTGAGCGCAGACAAGGGCGTTTTTAATTGATGGGAGATATCCGATATAGTCCTTATTAAAAATTCATTGTTTTGTTTTTCTTTGGCAATATGAGCAGCCTGTGCGGTTGCCATGGCATTTACAGAGGTAAAGAGTTTCGACAAACTGCTTTCTTCATGATCATCTAAACGTATTCCAATATTCCCGCTCATAAAGCTTTGGATATCCGTATTGGCTTTCTCAATTTTTTTATTGTGCAGAAGAGCAAAATACAAAACGACTATAAGGATGACTACGGAAAATATAGCAGACAAGGCAAGTGAAATGACCGTAAATTTCCGATAGAAAAGTTCTACTTCCGGCAGCAGACTGTTTTGGATGTAACGTGTATATCCTAATGCTTGCAAAAGATCCTGGCCTGCTTCTATGTCATCCTGTGTTTTTTCTGAAGTAAAAGCCTGCCCAATGCTTGTTTTCTCTGATCTGCCATGCATTAAATCTCCTGCGATGCCGTAATCGTGTGTAATCATGCTTTGTTTATAATCTTCTGCCATGTGTTTTACAACAAGCTGTCCTAATAGCGTAAACAGGACAAGCGCTATCACAATAACTATGAATTGAAACTTAACCCTTTTGTCTGTAAAAATCCTCATAAACCAGATCCTCACTTTACGACATTCCATTTGTACCCCAATCTGCGTATCGTCAATAAAAACATAGGTTTTTCAGGATCGTCCTCAATTTTGCTTCGCAACCTGCGCACATAGACCGATAGGGTATTATCATCTATGAAGCTGCCGCTATTGTCCCAGAGTCTGTTTAATATAATTTCCCTTGTCAATACCATATTGGGGTTTTGCATGAGCAAGCATAGAAGCCGGTATTCGGCAGTGGTCAGTTCAATTTTACTTGTACCTTTAAACACACGGCTTTCTGGCAAACTGACAGTGATTCCATTTGATCTAAGCTCAGCCTGCACAATATTGGATAATTTGGCGCGGCGTAGCAAGGCATTGATTCTTGATATCAATTCGTTCAGTTTAAAGGGCTTGATGATATAGTCGTCCCCGCCGATATCAAGACCCATGACAATATTCACTTCCTCCTCCGAAGCAGTTAAAAAAACGACAGGAACATCGGACATTTGCCGTACCTTTTTGCATATTTCAAATCCGCTTCCGTCAGGCAAAGTCAAATCAAGAATCAACAGATCATGTTTCTGCTCTTGTACAATGGCAAGAGCGTCCTTTACCGTTCTGACAACATCGACTTGGAAACCATTCTTGTGTAAAGAAAACTCAAGTCCTTCGATCAGACTCAAATCGTCCTCCACTAAAAGAATACTGTTCATTTTGATTTACCACCCCTTTTTCTCCCATCTATAGTACAAGATTGGGATTGTTCTTCTGGTATTCCACCCGAATAACAGCGCCCTCCTCGCTGTACACGACAGCGCAGGCGCTGCAGGGCGCATCGGTGGATGCGATGGTAGGTACAACGGCCACGGGGATCCCTAGACGATTGGCAACGATCTTTCCCGTATCGATGGTCTTGCCGCCACCAATGGCCAGAACAAACTGTGCGCTACATTTTCTGCCCGCAATGGCGAGACGGTCGATCTCCCGTTCACAGCATTCTCTCCCGAAGCTCTCCACATGCAGGCGAAGCGAAGGAGAACTTTCTGGCAGTTTTCCCTTGAGTCGCTGCATGGACGAAGAGGTCATGATGCACAACCCCTCGTTGCCGAAATGGGGCAATTCATCCTTCAGGTACTCGATGGCCCGGTACCCTTGGATGTAACGTCCGGGAAACAACGTTTTTGTAATCATATCATATCCCTCCATTTCTAATCTCATAGTCAGGTCTTTTAAGCCGTTTTAACGGCATGTGTAGTTGATGTTACCGACAATCCAACAAGATTATCAGTCTTTCATTTTTGTGTTTAATATCACAGACGCTGCTTCAGACCAAATAAAACAATAATTATATGAGATGTTTTACTGTATTGACAAATGTTTCTATGTCTTTTTCTAAGTGACTAAAGTCATCGGTGCTCACTTTATAATTAAAAGTGTGCTTTACTTTGTTTTGCTGACCTTGCGGCAACAAACGATTTACCCATAATTCAGTCACCCCACAAGGCTCCTTGAAGTTGGCTTCTTCCAACGCGGATTATGATAAGGTCGGCGATGAGATTCACCGCCTGCGTGACCAGAAGCAAAAGCTGCTCCTTGAAAGCGCTAACTGGGATGAGCTTAAAAAGCGCATGGCTGATATGAGCACATTTCTAAAAAAGCAACCCACCACCCTTACTGAATACGACGAGCAACTTGTCAGTGGCTGATTGAATAAGTGACCATCTACGAAAACAAATTCACCGTGGAATTTAAGTCCGGAGTGACGGTGGATGTGAATGAATAAACCAAAAAATGATCAAGGCACTCTACGTAATTGGCGCAAGTGTCATGTTTCTGTTATGAACATAATGTGAAGTCAACTACTTGACAAATTGGAATTTATAATTTGCGAGATATGTCTGGTTCAAAGTATAATCCCATTTTTGCAGATTCCCCATATCCCTTTTCAGTAGCTCTATACACTGTACTTTTTCCGTCCTCTAACTCAATCAAACTGTTTGAAATATAAAAACCTCCTGTGCATACCTCCTGTTCATGAGCAGTCTTTTGAACGGGCGATGTGTCCCGAATGGGAAGAGTCGGATTGCGAGTGCGTTTATGTGAGAGAGCTTATCGTCTGTGCTGTAGCGCCCACCGTGAGCTGACAGTTTCAGGTTTTGCAGCAGTAACATTTCGTCAAGCACAGAATGAACCTACATATCATACAATACAGCAGAAGACTTTGTTTTCTGATTCTAAATAAGGAAGGTACAGTATGAGTTACGATAACTGCGACAAACAAACACATGTTCATGAAATTTTGGGAAGCGTCCGCCTTGCGGAACTGGAAGAAGACCCGCATAACCATCGCTTTGCGGGCGTCACGGATGAGGTAATCTTCGTACCGGGTGGGCACATCCACAGGTTGTTGACTAAAACCGACTTCTATGAGGACCATTTCCACCTCATCCGTGTGCAAACGGGACTACAGATCCCCGTCGGCTGCGGCGAGGATATGCGGCATGTTCACTTTATCGATTCCAAGACCGAATGTGAGGACGGACATTTACACGAGTTTATCGCCGCCACCCTCATCGAAAACCCCATCGGCGACTGATTAAGACAAAAAGGAAAATTCGAACAAAAAAGGGGGCAAGTTTCGGGGCGTTCACACAGGGATTTATGAAAAGATTGTGTGACAGCTTCAAGCGGGGTAAAAAAGACCACACTTAAGGTATAACTGTCTTAAGTGTGGTCTACTTTTATTTATGCCACCCAGTTATATCCT
>JBMNOA010000012.1:0-42393 GCA_050942825.1 Bacillota bacterium | reverse complement strand
ATCGTTTAAATATTATTGTGAAAGGACTAATAAAATTGAAAGAATCTCATGAAAGCTATTTAAAAACCCTCTTGCCTGTTAATGGCATTAGCAGTTATCTGGATATGGTTGATGAAGCTAACAGTCTATTAAGAGGAGCAAGAAATAAAGAGATAGCCGGCGTCAGTGAAAAATTGGAAAAAATTAATGATATTAAAATTACTAATATCAGCATCTTAAATGAACAGGGAGAAAAAACCATGGGTAAACCAATAGGACAATATATAACTATTGAACTCTCTGGTATAGAAGCTCATAAGGACGTTATAGCTGATGCTTCTGCGGTAGTAGCCAAAATTTTACAACCATTATTACCACAGATCAGACAAAACGGTATCTTGGTTATTGGTTTAGGTAATAATCATGCCACACCGGACTCCCTGGGGCCGAGAGTGGTAGATTATACCATGGCTACGCGTCATCTCTTTCAATGTAATGCCGAAATCTGCGATAATCTTCAGCCTCTTTGTACATTAGCTCCCGGAGTATTAGGTATTACAGGCATAGAAACTGCGGAAATAATCAAAGGAGTTGTGGAACATGTAAAACCTGATGTAATAATTGCCATTGACTCACTAGCATCTGCCAGCATCAAAAGGGTGGGAACCACTATACAAATATCGGACACAGGCATCAATCCGGGCTCAGGGATCGGCAACCGAAGAATTCCTATCAATAAAAGCACTATGGGTATACCGGTTATAGCTATTGGAGTACCTACTGTAGTAAACACCATGGTCATTATTTATGAAGCATTAACAGGTTTGTTAGAACTTTGGAAAAAACAAGGATATACCAATGTTCCACCTATAGAACAAAAAACTTTGGAAACTATCTCCGGACAAATGCTGGATATTTTTGGAGGAACTCTAATTGTGACACCCAAAGAGATTGACAAACTGATAAAAGATGTTTCTAAAATTATTGCAGCGGCAATAGCACAAGTTGCCCATAAAAAAGTAAATAAAAATAATTATCATCTTTATATGAATTAGTTCAGCAAATGAATTTAAAAAAACCTCCGCAAAGCGGAGGCTTTTTTGTTTTATTTTTCGGCAATTAATAATTGCTAGAATTACTACTGGAGCTGCTGCTAGAAACGGTAGGAGAAGCATTAGCAATAGAAGAAGATTGACCTTGTGCCAGAGCTTGTTCAGCAAAGGCTACCATTTTTTTAGTCATATTACCACCAACATAACCATTTTGACGGGAAGATAATTGACCTTTGTCAATTTGATCATAGTTAGAAATACCAAGCTCACTAGCTATTTCCATTTTGAATCTATCAAGAGCGCTAGAAGCTGCGGAAACGACAGGTGCGTTGTTTTTTCTGCTCATTTATTTTCACCTCCTTTTTCCTTACTGCGCTTATTTTTTGCATTTAATAAATAATATATTCTTAGTAATATCATGTATTTTTTACCGTTTTTTTTACTAATTTTGCTAGGCATAATAAAAAAATGTGCGAGTTTTTATAGCTATTATTAATATTATGTTTGAAAAAATTCATTAAAAAAGTCATAATAAAAAAAAGCCCTCAGGATTTTTTATCCTCAAAGGCTTTATTAGATAAAATTTACTTTTCTATTATTTCTTTCAAAAATAGCTTATTGCTAAATCCTCCTCTTTCTTGCAGGCCTTCCATGCGGGCCTTTTGGAATTCCTCCAAAGATATACCCTTATAGGCCAAAATACCATGCATCACCTCACCGATATCGGCAAGCTCTTTCACCGTGCCTTTGGCAAGATATGCAGCCACTTCTTCTACCAGCTTGGCATTGAGCATTTCTATATATTTTTCATCTGGCAAAACTTCTGTAATAGCCTCTTTGCCTTCCTGGGCCAGGATTTCGGGCACTTTATCCCTAACCAGCTTATTACAAATCACTTTGCGCATAATTTCGCCTCCTTTATTAAATACCATTATTCTAATTATGAATTCATTATAGCCTAATAAATAAGGATTATCAATATTGCATATTAGACAGGCTTATTTAAAGCATAAATCAATACATAAATCATGCTTGAAAAAGATATATAATAGGATATAATACGTTTATAGATAAAAGCTCCTTTGGTGTAAGACCAAAATCATGGCAGCAAAAAATAACTAATGCCTTGTATAGCCTGATATTAGGTATAAGGTCAAAATAATTGGCAAAGGGGAGAAAAATATTGTTAAATGACCATGATCTTAAAAATCTCTCGGAAAAGCTTAGTTTTTGGAATATACTCACCGCGGATGAACAAAAATCAATAGCGGATTGTGCTTTTATAAAAAACTATTACAAAGGAGATTATTTAAATAATCAAGAGCGGGAATGTCTGGGACTTATAGTTATTGAAAGTGGTCAGATTAGAGCTTTTATCACTTCTGAAAATGGTAAAGAAGTCAGCTTATTCAGATTGATGGATAGAGATATTTGTATTTTTTCCGCTTCCTGTGTGATCAAAAATATCAATTTCGATATTCAGATAGAAGTAGAAAAACCCAGCAAAGTATATGTAATTCCTATAAGCTGCTTCAACATCATCAAAGAATCCAATATTGCTGTTAACAATTTCGCTTTAGAGCTGATATCCTCTCGATTTTCCGATGTTATGTGGGTCTTTGAGCAATTTGTTTTTGGTCGGGCCGTAGCAAGACTGGCAAACTTTTTAATAGACCATATGAATCTGGGAGATTCCAATGAAATCAGGGTCACACATGAATTTATCGCTAATAATCTGGGCACCGCCAGAGAAGTTATAACCAGATTGTTAAAACATTTATCCACCGATGGTATTGTTTCCCTTCAAAGGGGAGTAATTAAAATAGAAAATTACGATAAACTTAAAAAGCTCTGTTAGAGCTTTTTAAATTAAATACATAATTAATGAGTAATTGAAAAGTAAACTGATGATTAGGATTGGGAAATAATGGCTCCCTTAGGACAATATTTGCTACATTTGCCACAATTAATACATTTATCTTGATCAACTGTCGGTGCTTTGAAGCCTTTTTGCAGCAAGGCATTGGTAGGGCAGATCTTTACTGAGGGACAAGGATGATTTTGCGGGCAGCGATGATGTATAATTTTAATACTCATAAAAAACATCTCCTTATTTACTTATTAGTTATCTAGATATTACTATAAACAATTGCTTTTTTTCAGTAATAAAGTTTCAAAGCTGCCTGCTTGCCAGCAGACAGCTTTTATATTGGCATTAGTCTTAAATAAAAAGGGACATATCTGATTCTTCAGCATGAGCCAACATAGCAGCAGCACCACCGGGCTTGACACCATATATCAACTCTTCCATTGAAAGGCCCATAACATCCATGCTCATGGTACAGGCAACCAGCTCAACACCGTTTTTTATAGAAGCTTCGATGAGGCTTTCCAGGCTATCCACATTTTTATCTTTCATAACCTTGCGGATCATTTTGGCACCCATTCCGCCCATATTCATTTTGGAAAGGGCGAGTTTCTTGCTCCCTCTGGGCATCATCGAGCTAAACATACCACTCATAAAATCTTTTTTCACCGGTATTTTTTCGGGTTTCCTCAGGATATTGAGCCCCCAAAAAGTAAAGAACATAGAAACCTTGCGTCCCATAGCAGCTGCCGCATTGGCGATGATGAAGGAGGCGATTGCCTTATCCAAATCACCGGAAAAAACAATGATATTTTTTTTATGCCCTTCAGAGCTGGTATTAGAGTATAAAACTCCGCCCTTTTTTATCATAGCGGTATAAAGTCCCTTTTCGGAATGAACTCCCATAAAAGTATTTCCTGTCCGCCTGCTCCAAGCTTCTGCGTCGGCAGCAAAGGCCGGATCATTGGTCTTTATTTCAATAACATCCCCATCGGCAGCATTTTTGATAGCCTCAGATAATTTCATGATTGGACCCGGACATTGCAACCCGCAAGCATTGATCTTAATCGTTGCAGAAGCTATAGCTGTATCTTTTAATGACTGAGTGGGAAACATGCTTTCCTTTTCGATATCTATCACTCCTTGCTCTTTGGTATAATCGCCAAAAATACCATCATAAAGCCGATATCCACCAGAAAGGTTATAACAATCAAATCCGTTTCCTGATAAGATACGGCAAGCAATATAACCGCGCACGGCTATTTGACAAATTACATAAACAGGTTTAGTTTTATCTAATTTGTGGAGATTGTCTCTCAGATCATCCACAGCAATATTGATAAAACCTTCTATAGAGCCCTCTGCAAATTCCAGATCAGTTCTCACATCAAGCAAGGTCACACTACCGTCACGGGGCAAATTTTGTACATCATGCCAATGAAAGATCTTTACTTTACCTGTTAAAAAATTTTCGGCATTGAAGCCTGCCATATTTATAGGATCTTTAGCAGAAGAATAAGGCGGTGCATAAGCAAGCTCCAATCTCGTTAAATCATAAACGGTCATGCCTGCTCTGATAGCAGTGGCTAAAACATCTATACGTTTATCTACACCACCAAAACCAACAATTTGTGCGCCCAGCAGCTTACCGTTTTCTTTATCAAAAATAATTTTTAGGGACATATTGACTGAACCGGGATAATAAGAAGCATGAGACGGCGAATAAGAGAAGGGTTTTTCATAATTTAAGCTCAGCTTTTTGGCCTTATCTTCATTTATGCCTGTGGTAGCAATAGTAAGATCAAAACATTTTAAGATACTCGTACCTTGAGTTCCTCTGTAAGTACTATTCAGACCGCAGATATTATCCGCAGCTATTCTGCCCTGTTTATTAGCAGGCCCTGCTAAAGGGATATAGCCTTGTTCACCTGTAACAAAATTCGTGATCTCTACTACGTCACCAACAGCAAAAATATTTTCATCAGAGGTACGCATATATTCATCGACAATAATGGCACCGCGGGCGTTTACTTTAAGTCCGGCCTCTTGGGCCAGAGAACTTTCCGGGGTGACACCAACCGCCAATACGACCATATCGGTCAGGAGCTCACTGAGACCTAATTTTACCACCAGTCCGTCAGAAGATTCAGAAATAGCTTGTACTCCATCATTTAAAATCAATTTGACACCTTTTTGACGTATATGATTATGTACATCACAAGCCATATCATAATCAAGAGATCCAATAACATGATCGGCAAACTCCACTATGGTAACATCAAGACCGGCATCATGTAAATTCTCGGCCATTTCCATACCTATATAGCCGCCCCCTACCACAATAACGCTCCGGGGCTTTTTCTGCTGGATATAATCTTTGATACGATAAGTATCGGGAATATTTCTTAAAGTAAATACCTTATCATTATCAAGGCCTTCTACATTGGGATAAAAGGTCCTGGCTCCCGGCGAAAGAATTATTTTATCATAGCTTTCGCCATAAGTTTCACCCGTTTGATGATTTTTGACTGCTACAGTTTTGTTTTGCCTATTGATAGCCGTAACTTCTGAAAATATCCGCACATCGACATTAAAGCGCTTATTAAAGTCCTCGGGCAGCTCAAGGATCAGAGAATCTTTGTCGGGTATAGTATCACTGATATGATAAGGAAGACCGCAATTAGCAAAGGATATGAATTCTCCCCTCTCAAACAGCACTATTTGTGCTTTTTCATCAAGCCTGCGTAAACGAGCCGCCGCTGATGCGCCTCCCGCAACACCACCCACGATAAGTATTTTACTCATGGCCAGTACCACCTTTCATACCCTTTTAAGCAAAAAATTAAAAATATTATAAATTATTTACACATATTATATCATCAACATTAAAACTAAAAAGTGATTAAGTCACCGATTATTTAATTTTCCATAAATTTTAAGACAACTCTATTAATAATTTTTTTTTATTTATTATTTTTAACTACAAATGGAGTGCCTTAAAAATTATAAAAATTTGTGATATATGATGAGAGTCAATCGAGGCAGGGGCGGGTGGTAAGAGATGAAACAGCAGTGAAATAACGGTTTAAATTATTTTACTAAATATTAATCATTAATAATAACGAACAAATAAGGAAATTGCACTTCATCACTTTATTTACTTATGAATATTAATTCTGATGTAATGGCCAAAAATACAATATTAGATCATAATTTTATATCATTGGAATAAAAACAATAAAAAATAGTAAAAATATTCCTGTAAAATATGTTATAATATAATCAAAGTACAATATGAGGTATAAACATGAAAATTCCAGAACTTAATATAGGCGGTCTTATAGTAAAAATTCCTCTTATACAAGGGGCTATGGGCGTAGGTATCTCAGGATCCAGACTGGCATCTGCTGTAGCAAACCAAGGAGGTGTAGGGGTAATTGCAGGGGTAGGTATGGGATACCGAGAACCTGACTATGATACCGATCCGCTGTCTGCAAATTTGCGCGCTTTAAAAAGCGAAATAAGAAAAGCAAGAGAGACAGCTCCTACAGGTATCATCGGCATTAATTTAATGGTAGCTATAAACAATTATGGTGAAATGGCTTACGCCGCAGCTAAAGAAGGCGTTGATATAATCATTTCCGGCGCCGGGTTGCCGACCAAACTACCTGAATTTGTCAAAGGCTTTAACACCCGTATCGCACCTATCGTATCATCAGCTAAAGCTGCTAAAGTATTACTAAGATATTGGGAAAATCATTATCAAAAATGTGCCGATATGGTCATAGTCGAAGGACCGGAAGCCGGTGGACACTTGGGGTTTTCCGCAGAAATACTAAAAGACCCCAATAAGCCTACCCTAATGGATATCATAAAAGAAGTTATTGAAGTAGTTAAACCTTTTGAAGAAAAGTTTTACAGAAATATTCCAGTTGTTGCAGCTGGAGGTATTTATAACGGTTCAGATATTACAAAATATCTAATGGCTGGTGCAAGCGGGGTGCAGATGGGAACCCGTTTTGTTTGCACAAATGAATGTGATATAAATGACAATTTCAAGAATGCTTATCTACAAGCCCAAAAAGATGATATCACTATCATAAAAAGTCCTGTTGGTATGCCCGGCAGAGCATTAAATAACAAGTTTATCAAAAAAGTAACCGCCTCGGGCGGTCAAATACATGATTGCTACCAATGTCTGATCGGTTGCGACCACCATAAAGCACCCTATTGTATTTCAAAGGCACTGATCAATTCCGCCAAAGGTAACGTCGATGAGGGCGTGGTTTTTATGGGTAGTAATGCCTACAGGGTGAACAAAATAATTTCTGTCAAAGAACTTATAGATGAATTGATTAGCGAAACGGAAATCGCTCTTAGTAAAAATTAATAATTTAGTTAATCACAACATGGAATACTTTATCATAAATAAATATTCTTGTGTTTTTTTATAAAATATGGTATACTGATAAAGTTAAAATAACAAAGGGATTTTTCTTGCTTTTAAGCTCTTTAATTTTATTTGGAGAGGCTGATCGAAAAGTTTATCCAAATTTTTAATTAAGGAGTTTTTTAAATGATCACTGATAAAAACATCATATGAAAGATTGCGGCGCTTACTTTGTCTTCACCGTGGGTGAACAAGAGTTATATAAAGAAAAGGTTTTGATAATGAGTCCGTTCATTACTAGGATTGCCGCAGAGCAAATAAAAGAAAAAGAAATCAAGATATAATTTCTACAGCAGATTAACCGAACTTTTAGGAGAGAGCTTTAGAGAGGCTTTCTCCTTGCTTTTTAGAAAAATAAAAATTTAAGAGGAAACATATGAAAACAACCAAATTTGAACAAATGCATCTATCCTCCGCCATCATGAACGCACTCAACAAAAAGGACTATAGATGCGCTACATCAGTACAGGCCGATACTATCCCGCCACTGCTTAATTGGCAGGATATAATTGCCAAAGCACCTACCGGCACCGGCAAAACACTAGCCTTTGCTATTCCAATTATCGAGCATATCGACCTCGATGATCAACGGATACAAGCATTGATACTAGCCCCTACCCGTGAGCTGGCCATCCAAATATGCTGTGAGATCAGAAGCCTTGTTGAATATAAGCGAGGTATTAGAATATTAAGCATTTACGGCGGTCAACCGATCGATGTGCAAATCAGAGCCTTGAAAAGACGACCGCAAATAATCGTCGCTACACCGGGCCGTTTGCTCGATCATCTCAACCGCAGAACCATAAAGTTACACGGGGTTAGAACTGCTGTGCTTGATGAAGCTGACCGTATGGTCGATATGGGGTTTTATAAAGATGTTACGCAAATACTTGATTTGGTTCCGCACAGAAAAAATCTAGCTCTTTTATCGGCAACCATTTCTCAGGAAGTCAAAACGATCGCTATGAATTATCAAAATGAGGCCGTCAAAGTAACAATCCCCGAGGATAAAAAGAACAAACCCCATATCATTCAATACAGTATTAAATCCTCCGAGAGTGAAAAAACGGCTGCTATATCCTTAATAATGGAGAAAAAAGGTTATAAAAGAGCCATAATATTCTGCAATACCAAAGATAAAGTAAGCTGGCTGACCAATTCTTTAAGATATAAAGGATATAAGGTCGATTGCATACACGGCGATATAAGACAAAGCATTCGCGAAAGGGTCTTGAATTCTTTTAGAAAAGGCAGGCTTAATATTTTGGTAGCCACTGATGTGGCTTCCAGAGGAATTGATGTCGATGATGTGGATGCCGTATTCAATTATGATATCCCGTATGAATCAGAATATTATATACACCGTATCGGACGTACCGGCCGCGCCCAAAAAAAAGGCGCATCTTATACTTTTGTAGCTAACAATAAGGATAAAAGGTGTCTGCAAGAAATCATAAAATCCACCAAATCACAAATATCGCCCCTACGACTGGATAAATTTTCCCAGCCGAAACAAGCTCAGGTAGCTATTTTATAAGCTTCATACAGATAAAAAACAGGGCCAGCCCATTGGGCTCCCTGTTTTTTTATACTAATCACCCGCTGCGATAAGAGCTGCTCCCAAGGCTCCGCAGATTTCCGGCTGTTGCGGTATAATTATTTTTTTACCCAGCATACTCTCTATTTCTTTGACCACACCGGCATTTTGCGCCACGCCACCGGTCATCATATATCGGCCTTGCATACCCAATCTTTTTATTAAGGAAAAAATCCTGGATGCTACGGATTTATTCAATCCGTGAATAATATCCTCAATTCTTTTATTATCAGCCAAAAGTGAAACTACCTCCGATTCCGCAAATACCGAACACATGCTGGAGATGGTGATTTCCTCACCCCATTTAAGGCCCTGAGTACTCATGGCAGCAAGATCAAGCCCCAGAGAATGGGCCATCATTTCCAAAAAACGGCCTGTACCAGCGGCGCATTTATCATTCATGACAAAATCCTTGACCTCACCACTGCTGGTAAGACGGATAACCTTGCTATCCTGCCCTCCGATATCGATTACAGTACGCACGGCGGGATCTAGGAAATAAGCTCCTTTAGCATGACAGGTGATTTCTGTTACGTCTTTGCCTCTAAAAGTAATATTAGCACGGCCATATCCTGTGGTAACAGTATTGGCTATGTGCTGTTCTGAAATACCTGCCATTTCAATAGCCTGATAAAAGGCTCTTTCGGCACTGCTGGAGCCTTTGGTGCCTGTTGGTATCACCAACGCAGAAACCAGCTTTTTACCTCCCTTTAGTATGACAACATTAGTTGTGGTAGAGCCGATGTCTATGCCTGCCGTATAATCGCTTTGAGTAATATTCACATTCTTTTTCTCCTCTATGAAGAGCTTTTTATGACACAAGGTTTCAAAAAAGGCCTGCAAACGAGTCATAATTTGCCCCTTGTTTTGTTGCATCCAGTCTGTTTCAATATTCACTAAAGGAATATGCAGTTTGTTTTTTAAATCAGCATACTCCAAGCCGTAATAATCACAAAATTTTACTGTATGATAAATGATGCCCTTTAGATTAGGATCTTGTGTCAATACCCTGCGTGAAAAAACATCTTCCATCCGCATACAAGCAGTCTGTGAAAGGAGCTCACCCGCATACCAAATCATTAACTCATCCAGATCATCAGTTTGAGGCGGGTGTCCAATTTTTCTTATACCTGTACAGGTATTATTTACGACAGGTAAGGGGGACAAATCAGCAATATTATTTAGCAATTCATCGCTGACTCTGGCCCCCATAATACTGATATATGCTGTAGCATTATTTCTATCATCAGTGTCAAAGGCAGAGCGGAATTTATCACAGTCAAAATTCTTTCCTGTTTTCAGCTCATACTCTTTAATAAGCATAAGAAGTTGATTTTTATAAAGTAATTTACTGCATTGATCCTGTTTATGGGGCAAATTCAGCCAATAAGCATTGCCATTGTGCTGCTTAATGATATCGTAAATACGGCGCATGGAATCACAACAATCAGTAAACACCAGAGTCGAACCGTTCTGCATAGAATCTTGCAGTAAGGCCCTGCTAAAACTACAAATATTGGGATGAACCAGCTTATCTGCATCTGCAAGACCTTGGGGAGCCGGTTTAAAAAGCAGGCATTTTTCCCAAAAACCGGCAAAAAGCTCTACGGGTGTGTATTTACATATATAGTGGATCATCTTTTCCCCTCCAACATTTCCAGAAAAGCCTGCAAGCGTGTGAGCATCTGACCATCATTAACGTTATTTCTGTCACAGCCGTCACCATCCAAAATCAGCACCGGCACTGCAGCCTCTTGCAGCCGGTCCTTGACAAATTGCGCTCCACCCAAGGTGTTTTTACAGCCCCAATGGCAAAAATAGATTACTCCGTCGGCGCGTAGCTGTCTGGACATCTCCAGCAATTTGTCGGCCCTTCTGTTAATCTTCCCACCCAAAGCATTGGATAACAGCTTATGAGCCAATCCCTCATAAATATTTTCTTCATCTATTTCTAGCAAACAATCAAAATTAAGATCACAGCATAAAAGCTGGTAACGATCGCTAAGCTTAAATAGGCTGCTTAAGGAGCGCTGCCAGTATGGTAAAGAATGTACCCATAAAATACGCAACTTACCTTGAGCGGGCGGTGCTTTTTCAGCTTCTTTCAGTAAGCGAGCAAAATAGGATTGTGCCCCTTTGGTACCTAAGAGGATATGAGTAACAAAGATGCGATACATTTCCGAGGTGAAATTATTGGGCAGCTCTTTTGCGGCCAGCTCTCGCAAAAAAGACTTGTAAAGTCTCAGAGAGTGGTTTTCCCTCTTGATTGTTTGAATCAGTCTTTCATCATCTAATTTTTTTCCTGTGATATCTTCTAGAAATACGGTCATTTGCCTCAATTGTTGGGCCACATAGTACGTAGTCTCTTGATTATGCTCACTGGGAACATCGATAACATACTGCGGCACACCGTAATGTTGAGCAAGAGTCCTGAATGTTACGTTATTGGCATCACAAGCCAAAGAAGTATTCAAGACACAAAGCGGTTTAGGCAAAAAACCAGATAATGCCGCACCTAAAAGGATTTTATGATAGGAACAATAGCTTTTTGGTATACCAGATTTTTCAGCATATTCAATAAAAGCCCGGTCACAACCAGCGCCGTTTAAATACCCGGCCAGTCCCTCTGTAAAATATGGCATTATGTCCATGGCATACAAAATACCGCAAGGTAAAAATACATTTACGATAGCGGAATTTTGCGGATCTCGCAGTGGTTGTTGAATAGCTTTGTTACAGATTACGGCTAAATCTTTTTCAGAGGGAGAAAAATGGCGCTCAGGTAGATATTTCATCTGCCAACCACTGACTTTATAGGCCGCTTTTAAGAGGCGGCGCACCTTTAGAGGCTCATTTTCCAAATTCTCTTCCACAAATCTGCCTATCTTCTTGATAATCAAATTCATGCTTTCTACTCCAATTTGCTTTGTGATGATATCAATTTATAAGCTGAATCTTTTCTTCCAATTTTGCAGCCAGGTAACTTAATTGACTATCGGTAGCCAAACGAGGTAAAAGCTCAATAGCATCTTGCCTGGCCTGCTCCAGTAATTTGCCGTCACGAAAAAGGTCGGCTGTTTTTAGCTCCGGCAGCCCATGCTGTTTGGTGCCAAAAAATTCACCCGGACCCCGCAGCCGCAAGTCAGCCTCGGCTATCTTAAAGCCATCAGCGCTTTCACTCATAATCTTCATCCGGGCCTTGGCTATCTCACTATGAGCATTGTGCATCAAAATGCAATATGATTGCTCACTGCCTCGTCCTATCCGGCCTCTTAATTGATGTAATTGCGAGAGGCCAAAACGCTCGGCGTCACGCACCAGCATAACAGTTGCATTAGGTATATTGATGCCTACTTCAATAACTGTCGTGGAAACTAATATATCAGCCTTCTTTTTGCGAAAATCATCCATAATTTGCGCCTTCTCGGCTGCTTTCATGCGCCCATGCATCAAAGCTATGCGCCGATGCCTAAAGATTTTATTTTGCAACAAATCAGCTAATTCCACAGCGCTTTGCAAATCCATTTTTTCCGATTCTTCAACCAAGGGGCAAACAATAAAGACTTGTCTACCTACCTGCATCTCTTTTTCCAAGAAATCAAAGACCCTTTTTTCATAATCATAATTTACAGCATAGGTCTTGATCTCTTTACGTCCCGGAGGCAGTTCATCGATTACAGACAAATCCAAATCGCCATAGAGTGTTAGGGCCAAGGTTCGCGGGATGGGCGTTGCAGTCATCACTAAAATATCGGGACAGGCCCCTTTTTGCTGCAAAGCTGTTCTTTGCATCACACCAAAGCGATGCTGTTCATCAGTGATGACAATACCCAAACGAGCAAAATCAACCCCTTCTTGAATTAGCGTATGAGTACCAATCACTACATCTATTTGTCCGCTGGCCACCTGTTGCAAAAGTTCTTTTCTGGCATGGCCTTTGATACTGCCTGTAAAAAGAGCTGTTTTTATACCTAAACCATGTAAAAGTGCCTCCAAGCTAATATAATGCTGCTGAGCCAATATCTCAGTAGGCGCCATCAAGGCTCCCTGCCAACCGCCGGCACAGCTCTTATATAAGGCTGCAGCGGCTACCACAGTTTTGCCGGACCCTACATCCCCCTGCACTAAACGAGTCATAACCGGCGGTGATTCCATATCGTCAAAAACTTCCTTTATTACCCTTGTTTGTGCAGCAGTCGGCATAAAAGGCAAAGCTTGATAAAAATTTTCTAAAATTACACTGTCATTTTTATGGCGGATACCGGCTTTTTTTTCGATATTTCCATTGGATAAAATAGCTAATTGCAATATTAACAATTCTTCATAAGCCAAACGCAAACGAGCCTGCTCCTGTTCTTCAAAAGAAGGAGGAAAATGCATATATTGGATGGCTTTTTGCCTAGACATCAGACTTCTTTTATCAATGATCTCCTGTGGTAATACCTCTTCTAGCAACTTACCATATTTGGCCCAGGCTGAGGCAATGATTTTGCGCAGAGATTTTTGATTGAGCCTTTCTGTAGTGCGATAAACAGGCACAATCGCTGGCCGCCAATTATTCGGGTCATCAATAAATTCATAATCTTGAACCAATATTTCTATTTGCTGATATTTTCTCTCAACTTTACCGCAAACCAAAACCTGCCGCCCTATTCTCAACTCTTTTTCCAAAAAGCTTTGATTAAACCACACAGCAGGGATCAAGCCGCCATCATCCTTGAGCCATACTTTAAAAATTACCAACCGCGTTTTAGGACGCAAAATATCTACCTTGACTATTTGTCCTCGAATATGGGCTGTCTCTCCTATCTGTAATTGCATGATAGGTGTTACGAAACGCCTGTCCTGATAATCCCTGGGGAAAAAAACCAGCAAATCATTAATATTATTTATACCCAAACGCCGAAAAAGCGCTGCTCTCTTGGGACCAACGTTTTTCATATACTGAATAGGCATCTCTAAAGATGCCGCCAGCTTATGACCGCTTAATGCTTCTTTGGGCTCTGTTTCAGTTTTTGGCAATTGTAATGCCTCGGCCAATTCCTGCATTTTCTTCATGATCTGAGGCCTCTGGTCAAGAGATGAATTGCTGTAATCAACGGCCAATTTTTGCCAGTTCTCTAAATCATTATCTGCAGCCCAATCCGCAAGATAAGCAGAAAAACCGCCAAAAACTGAACTATCGTTAAAAGAGGATTTTATTTCTTTGAGCAATAAGCTTTTTATATCCATAATCATACCTCAGGCTTTACTAAAAAGCCCTTTTGGCAGGACCAAAAGGGCTTGAGCTTTTATTCGATGGAAATAAGGAAATAGTAGAGCGGCTGCCCACCATAATAATAATCAACTTCTATATGAGGGAATTTTTCCTGGACTGCGGCAACAGCTTCTTGAGCCTGTTGCTCAGAAAGGTCATTACCATAAAACAGGGTGATAATATTATCATTTTCATTATCAATGATCTGATCTAATAATCGCAATAAAGTCGGCAGTAACTCTTTGCCATTGGCCGCTATCTTACCCTCGCTCAGAGCTAAAATATCATCTTTTTCAATATCGATGCCATCATAATTGGATTTACGTACAGCATAAGTAATCTCAGCTGATTTTATAGCTTGAGCTGCTTCTTTCATCTCCTCAAAGATAGCATCAGCATGTTCATCCGGGTTAAAAGCCATCATAGAGGCTAGCCCCTGAGTAATAAATTTACTTTCCACCACATATACGGGCTTATCGATCAATTTTTGTGCTTGTTGAGCCGCCAAAATAATGTTTTTGTTATTAGGCAGTATAATTATTTCTTCGGCCGCGATATTATTAACGGAATTCAAAATTTCTTCGGCGCTGGGATTCATAGTTTGTCCACCTTCCAGTACAAAGGCACCCATACTACCAAAAATTTCGGCTATGCCATCACCGGAACAGACAGCTAAAACGGCACTGACTGATTTATTGCTATCTTCTCCCTGGATTTTTCCAGCAGAATCTTCTTTTGGCAGATCCTCATATTGATCGCGCATATTTTCAATTTTAATATCATGGAGGCTGCCCCATTCGGTGGCATATTGCAAAACATTACCGGGGTCATTGGTATGGATATGAATTTTAATCATATCTTGGGTACCCACCACCAAAAGCGAATCTCCTTCAGGCTCTTGAGAGAGTCTGGCTCTGATCTCCTCAGCTGGCAAATCATGGCCTTTAATAAGCAATTCCGTGCAATAAGCATAGACTATATCAGATAAATCATTTATAGCTGAGGCCGCAATTTTGTCTTCTTTAATAGTGCCTGCGCTAATATGTTGTTCAAGACTTTCTTGGCCTTTAAGGTAGTGCAGACCGCCTTCAAAGATGATCAAGATACCTTTGCCACCGGCATCGACTACCCCTGCCTGCTTTAAGACAGGCAAAATATTGGGCGTGTTAGCAAGCGACTTCTCACCTGCTGCTAAAGATGCTTCCAGCATGGCAATAATATCATCATCTTCTTTAGCATAACTGATAGCTGCAGCGGCAAAATCTTTAAAGACAGTTAAGATCGTGCCTTCGACCGGTTTCATTACAGATTTATAAGAGAGGTCTACACCTTTTTGCAAAGCTTTTGCAAAATCTATGGCAGTAAGTTCATCTTTGCCACTGATGCTTTGGCCAAACCCCCTAAACATTTGTGATAAAATAACGCCAGAATTACCTCTTGCCCCCATCAAAGCTCCCATAGAAAAATCTTGCATCACATGGGCTATATCTTGATGCTGGTCGGCTTTGATGTTTTTCACCGCGGAATTAATGGTCAAAAACATATTAGTCCCGGTATCTCCATCAGGAACAGGGAAGATATTCAAAGCATTAACTTCTTCTTTTTTTATCTCTAGTAAAGCGCTGCCATTGCACAAAAAGCCGGCTAATTGGGCTGCGCTCATCTTTTTCAATTCCAATATTGCCACCCCTTTTTAGTCAACAACACGAACACCTTGTATGTTGACGTCAACATAATCGACTGCCGTACCGACATATTTTTCTACAGTATATTTAACATGATCCATGACATTTCTGGCTATAACAGAAATGCTTATGCCGTAACCGACCACAATATTAACTTTTATTCTTACAGAATTCTCTTTTATAATTACATCCACACCTTTGGAGAGGGCTTCTTTTCCCAAGATTTCTGCAATACCATCACTAAAAATATGAGAAGAGACCATACCGACAATACCAAAACATTCCGTAGCCGCGATACCGGCCAATTTTGCAATAACTTCTTTGCTGATAATGATCTTGCCATATTTACCCATTACTACTTTACCCAATTTACAAACCTCCCTCCATACGAATCAACCAACAAACGGTAAGTTGAAAATAGATATAAGTATATTATATCTCAATTAGGCTTAATATTAAACCTTTTTTTATTTTTGACAGGATACATGTTTCGACAAATGCAACTAAAATAGCTGTGCATAAAGAAAAAAAGCGCTCAAAAGCGCTTTTCGTAGTTAATAGATTTAGATAGCTCTTTGAACTTTTCCGGATCTTAAACAACGAGTACAAGCAGTAACTTTTTTTGGAGATCCATTAACGATCGCACGGACTGTTTGCAGATTGGGTTTCCATTTTCTTTTATTACGGATATGGGAGTGGCTGACGCTCATCCCTGTTTGTACCGTTTTACCGCATATTTCACATTTAGCCATGGTATACCTCCTTCTAGCATAAACTGCTATGAGTAAAAATACACATAACAGACTTTAACCTATCTTGTATTATAGATACTATAGTATTTTATCAAAAAGGAATAAAATTAGCAAGCATTTAAAAAAAATATTTTAACCAAAATATTTTTTAGGCATATTTTCCTTGCCATATTATACACAAAAAACCTTCTTAATTAATAAAATCTAGTATAGCCTTTCGGAGGTGATGCATCCTTGAAAACCCAAAGAGAAATTGTGCAAAAAGCCAATACATATAAACAACAATTAGCTGTGGCTATTAAAGAAAAGGATTCTTATGATAATACTCTATCCCCTGATATTGATTTAATTATTTTTTCCTTGGTAGATAAATTGGAAACGCTTTTTTGGGTTTTGGAAATAGATTTGCCCGATGGGGATATGTTAGATAGACTTAATTTTCTCAATCACTAAAACAAAGCCTTAAAAGACCTGCGTCTTTTAAGGCTTATTTTTTTTGGAACCTTATAATTGTTCCATAATCTCATCGGCTATATCATAATTGGCATATACGGCTTGAACATCATCATTATCTTCCAAAGCATCGATGAGCTTCATCAAAGACTTGGCTTGGTCTATATCGTTGATCTCTATAGTGTTAGAAGGGATCATAGTTATCTGCGGATCAACAACTGAATAACCGGCTTCGATCAGGCTTTCCCGAACTTTTTCCAAAGCATCTGTGGGAGTGATTACTTCCGCTATACCATCATCCACTGTTATATCGTCTGCTCCGGCTTCCAAAGCCAACATCATCAAATCATCTTCGTCTTTTCCGGCTAATTCTACGTTCATTTGCCCTTTTCTTTCAAACATCCAGGATACACAACCGGTTTCCCCCAGATTACCATTATTACGTGAAAAGATATAACGAATTTCACTTGCCGTACGGTTACGGCTATCAGTCAGGATAGAACAAAGTACAGCTACTCCGCCTGCACCATATCCTTCATAGAAAAATTCCTCAAAGGCGTCGGATTCCATTTGTCCGGCAGCCTTTTGTATACAGCGGGCAATATTTTCATTGGGCATATTATTATCTTTGGCCTTTTGTATACATAGTTTAAGACGGAAATTGCCATCAGGGTCGGGTCCACCTTGTTTAACAGCGACCATAATCTCTCTGGAAATTTTAGTAAATATTTTGCCCCGAGCGTCATCGATCTTTGATTTTTTTCTTTTGATGGTGGCCCATTTTGAATGTCCCGACATATAAAATCCCCCTAAATTATTATTATCTCTATTATTATCATAAAGGAGCTAGTTCTATATCGCCTACCGCTGCTATAGCATTATCTTTGATAATAAGTACTGCTGTTATGCCCTGTATACTCATAGCAAATTCAGCGGCTTTTCCCACATCGTCACGACTTTGGACCAAATTACCTGCCGCCGTAGCCACAGCATCGGCCAAAAGCGTATCCGGAGAAATGATCACAGCCGCATCGGCTACTCCATAACTGAAAGAAGGCCCCACAGTACCGGAAGAAGTACAAATACCTAATGGTAAATTACGTGCACTTATTTTAATAGCCAATTTATTGCTAAAAGGAGAGTTGCCGGCAAAAATTCCTACCAAGCGATCTTTTTGCCCGGCCATATAGATATCGCCGCCATTTTCCACCACGACTTCTTTTGTTATGGGCAAAAGAAATTGTCCTACAGCCTGGGAAAAGGCCCCGGCTACAGCAGACATGGGTCCAATACCCGCTTTATTAGCAGCCGCAGCCATCGCTTTTGCTATGGCAGGTGCCTGCTGACTGACAGAATATGGCTGATGAGTATGCAGAAACTCCTCATCAAGGGCAATATAATGTTCCAAATCCCCACGCAAGCCACTGACTAAATCATAGATTTTTTGCTGCAATTTGTCATACCAGAATCCCTGCGGCAGACAAATAGCCAAATCAGTCTCTTTAACAGTCAAATAATAGGTTTTAAGATCCAAGCCGAATTGGCGGCGATAATCTCTCTCTACGTACATAGACACCTCTTAGAAGTCTAAAGATACAGCATTGACCGGACAGGCCACGATACACATATTGCAAACAATACATTTCTCGCCACTGAATATGAGTTTTCTGGTCACAGGATCCAAGTCCAAAGCTCCACTGGGACATACTCCGGTACAAGCTCCGCACTGAGTGCATTTTTGTTCATCCCAGGAAACATTTTCGGAAAACATGATCACTTTTATGCCTTTATCTTGAAGATATTGCAAACTTTTCAGATAGTTTTCCTCTTCTCCCGAAATCTGGATAGCCAAATAACCCTCATTATCGGGATTGATATTGGCTTTAATGATGTTGGAAACCATGTCATATTCCTTCGCTAAAGTATAAACTATGGGCTCGCCAACTGTATCTTCACTATAATTAAGAACAATTTTTTTATCTATTCTAGCCATATAATTTTCCTCCGCTTATTTATTATCCGCACTGGGTAGAAGCTGACTGGGTTGACCCAAGAAAAATTGGCCTTCTTGCATCCAAGTTTTCAAAGTTGCAGCTATTTCTTGTGCCCCCACATAACTTGAAAGCGGTGCGGTTTTGACTTTTTTGCCTTTTACCATAATCTCTCCTGATTTTAATTCCGCATAACTAACAAGGCCCAGGTTTCTGGGGATAGCATTGGGATAATCAGCTCCATAATCAACCAAAGGTGCATAAATATCGGCATCGGTTATCGTGGTATACTCCAATATTTCTTCATCTAATATAGGGATAGGAACACCTATACCTAACATGATGCTGCATCCGTAACCAGTGAGGCTGACACCTCGTACCCAACGGGGATTCATTTGCTTCATATCTCCAATAACGGCCAAAGTCCCGGCTCCGCCTAAAGGTATACCCTTATCATTGCGGGGATCATTAGGAGCATGTTGAGTACCTGGCCAAGTAACATAACCAATACCGCCGCCCAAAAAGATTCGTGTCCCAATGCCTATAGTTTTGAAATATGGGTCATTCAAAAGCGGGGAAAGCTGTCCGGCACTGGAATAATTGGCATTGGCCATTTCCGGACGCAAGATACCCATATAGGTATAAATAGTTTTATTAGTGGTATTGATACCTACATTATAATTCTGGTAAGCATTGCGGGGATTGAATAAAAACGCATCCCGCAAATCATTGATAGTGATAATTTTTTCTAGTTTTTTCAGCGGATAACAATCAGTACCATAGGCAGTGGCTTTAAAATTGATCTCTTTGCCGGAGATCAGAGCTTCTATAACATGCCCGCCGCCATAAGAAAATTTTCCGGGATGATGATTATTATTCAGCGGGTCTCCTTCCTTTACTTCTGTAGCACCTATGTAAGCATCGACAGCCGCTATGCCCGAATAGGCAAAAACGTCATTAAGCCAAACTTTTTGCATTTTCATTTTGGGCCTGGTATGCCCAAAGTTTAGAAAAGCGCCGGAAGAACACATGATACCAAATGTACCGGTTGTCACAACATCGACTTTCTTGGCAGCTTCCTTGATACCATATTCAGCTGCTATATCAATTATCTCTTCAGCCGTAGCCACAACTACGGTGCCTTTTTTTATTTTTTCATTTATTTCTTCATAAGTTCTAATAGCCATCATGAACCTCCAATATTCCACATAAAATTTTTTGTATAAGAAGAAAAACATCCCCAATGAAAAAGCTACTTCCTAAAAAAACCGGAAGTAGCCATTACATTCGTTCCTGCAAAATAATTTTATGGTCTACCAGAGCCAGTTCTTTTATATATGCTTTAATAAACTTCTTCTCGCCGAAGATGTTTTCCAACATCAACATCATATCATCTTGAGGAACAAGCTTATCTACACTCTCCATAAAAAGCTTTTCTTGCTCATTATTAATAATATAGGCGTTAGCTTCACACATTGACAGATTCCTCCCATAGCATTTGTACTTGCCGCACCAAGAAATCTACTTGATGGGGTAAAGGCTCATTAGAAGCACCAATAACTAATATATTAATACGATTGAGTGGTAATAATATTTTTTTTGCCGGAGCATCAACTATACATTGAGCCATTTTGGGGGTTAGCTCCCCCAAAAAAGAATTAGCACATATAATCGACAAAGTACCTACTATAATATCAACTTGATGACTTACTAAACAAATGGCATTCTCCCCTGTAGCACCATCATTAGCACCAGCTTTTAGCATAGCATTAGTGGCCAAGGAATTTGTGCCGAGAGCTATTATTTCTAAAGAATCAGGCAAGTCGGCGCGAAGCCTTTGCGTTATATACTTGCCGATCCCACCTCCTTGCCCATCTATGACGGCAATTTTCATTGGGTTATACCTCCGTGTATTTCTTTTATATTTTATCAAAATTATCCTTATTAGTCAAAAATTTTTTCTTGGCAATTGTTTGTAACACATCATAAAGCTGCAGCATATTATTAATTCTAGTGTTAGGAGGTGATAGCTTGAAAAGGATAAAATCAAGAAGCTTGCCCAAGCGGCGACCTAGAAGATATTTGAAAAGAAAAACTAAAAAAACGGCGTCCAAAGGGGCTATAGCTTTATTGATAATATCTTTATTCATAATAAGCTCGATTTTTATAACCGATCAGCAAATAGCTCCTATCCTTAATTCTATGGCCAAACAAAAAACCTATTTAGAAGTTACAAAAGCTATGGAAAAAGCTGTACAACAAGAAATGAAGGCCAACCCCCAATATCATAATTATCAAGAATTGGTCTATGTGGAAAAGGATCAGAACGGTAATATAGTTTTATTAGTGCCAAATACTATGAAACTCAATCTCTTAATATCTAATATTGTCTTACAAGTCGAAGACAACTTGGAGAACTTACAAAACAATAAATTTTCCATACCTTTGGGCGCTACCACAAACAGCAAGCTATTCTCTTCCATAGGCCCTAATATTCCTATTGATATCTGGCCTATTGGCAGCGTACATACACAAATAAAAGATGATTTCGTCTCCCAGGGCATCAACCAGACAAGACATCGCATCTGGTTAGAATTGGAAAGCACTTTTTCCATAGTAATACCTTTTGATAAAGAACAAATGACTGTTAATACAAGTGTGCTGCTTTGTGAGGGCATCATAGTCGGACCTATACCCGATACCTATTTTAATATCAATAATAGCTTAAATCACTGAAATTTCTACATTTAGGAACTTTATTTTGCCCCTGATATTGAAATATGCTATAATGAATTAATAGTTTTTGTTCCTTTTTACTTAGGAGGTATATGATTAGATGAGCTCTAAAAACAATAATCCTAGGGATAGCAAAGAGTATAATTTTTCGCCCAAAAATGATTCTATGTCCAGTAGAAAACCTGCAGTCAATAAAGCAAATAAGGATGATTTTTCTAATAGGCCTTATTCCGCCAAAAGAAATTTATCATTAAACAGAAATTTTTCTGCAGCTCATAAAGATCATCTTTCCGGCAGAAACACTGTACCTAAAAAGGGTCCTTTCCCTAATGATTCCCGCAGCAATAGAATTTCCGCCGACAAAAGTATGTCTAAAGAAGAGGATATAGATATTATTCAAGCTTTTTATAATGAGAGGAATGCCAGAAAAAGTCATCGGACAAGTACTACATCATCAAATAGGACCATTTCGGCAAGAAGCAATTACCAATCCCGTGGCACTGTTGCTACAAGCAGAGGCTCAGGATCTTCGGGCAGAGGGAGGAATACCGGCTCTGGCGGCCGCCCTCCTAAAAATAAAGGCCCTCGTAAACGCAAAGGCTTTAATACTTTCTTAAAAATAATCGGCATAGCAATTTTGGTTATAGCAATTAGTTTAGGTATTTGGACATTAGTCCTAGCTAAAGATCTACCGGAAGTAACACCGGAATTACTCATGAATGAGCAAGCCAGCCTCGTTTATGATAAAGAAGGGGAAGTTTACTCCAATCTACACAGCGGAGAAAATAGAATCAGCGTTCCCTTAGATGAAATGCCAGATTATCTTATAGATTGCTTTATCTCCACAGAAGATGCACGCTTTTACAATCACAATGGCGTGGATGTAATCCGTATCTTCGGCGCTCTAAAAACCGATATCCTTAAAGGTCGGCTTGCAGAAGGCGCCAGTACCATAACTATGCAATTGGCTCGTAATGCTATTTTGGAAGATCAGAGTAAACAACTGACGCGAAAAATCAAAGAAGCACTTTTGGCACTTAAAATAGAAGATGTGTTCTCAAAAGATGAAATCCTTTATTACTACCTAAACGAAATCTATTTTGGTCCTGGGGCGAATGGTATTCAATTAGGTGCAAAATTGTATTTTAATAAAGATGTCAGCGAATTGACACTGGGAGAGGCAGCCATGCTGACTGGCATTGTCCGTAATGTCAAAATCTATTCCCCGTTCAACGATATTGAAAAAGCCACTAATGTCCGTAATACAGTCTTAGATAATTTGGCCAGATATAAACCGGAATATCAAGCACAGGTGGATGAAGCCAAAGCTGAAGAACTTGTAGTAGCGGAAAAAAGAAAGATTTCTACTGCTTATGCTCATCCCTGGTTTACTGATTATGTCATCGATCAAGCGGAAGAAATATTAAAGGATCAAGGTATAGATTCCTACACCATCTATAATGGCGGATTACATATTTATACTACATTGGATGTAAAAGTACAAGAAGCTATGGAGGATGTATATGAAGATAGCTCATACTTTCCTTCTAGCAACACCAAGGACCCTGTCCAAAGCTCCATGCTGGTTATAGACCCCGCCAGCGGTGAAATCCGTGGACTGGTAGGGGGTCGAGAATATACGACACAGAGGGGCTTTAACAGGGCCGTTGATTTAAAAAGACAACCCGGTTCTACCATTAAACCTATTGTTGATTATGCACCGGCTTTAGAGGCCGGATACTCTCCTGCTACTGTATACAACGATGTACCAACATCGTTTGGCTCCTACTCTCCCACCAACTATGATGGACGCTATCGCGGCTTGATATCCATGCGTACAGCTATTATGCAATCAATAAATATTCCGGCAGTCCAGGCTCTCAATAGTATAGGAACATCTTCCGGTCTGCAATTTGGACAAAAACTGGGACTACCTTTGGATTCCGATTATGACAACAACCTCTCTTTAGCTCTCGGGGGTATTCATGAAGGACTGGCGCCCCTGCATATGGCCGGTGCTTATGCCACTTTTGCCAATCAGGGAACATATATCGAACCACATTGTATAACCTTGATCAAAGACAGCGCCGGTACTACTGTTTATGAGGCCCGACCTAATCATGAAGTAGTAATGAGCCCGCAAACGGCATATCTTATCACTGATATGTTAATCTCGGTCACTCAAGGAGGCACGGGCACATCAGCACAGATGAACAGACCCGTGGCCTCTAAGACAGGGACTACACAATTACCTGATAAAAAGGGTTTTCAAAACCTAAAAGGTAATAAAGATGCTTGGTTTGCAGCCTATACGCCGGAGCTCGTAGGTGTGGTTTGGATGGGTTACGATAAGGACAAAGATGAGTCCGGTAATTTACAATATTTAAAACAAATTTATGGCGGCAAATACCCAGCCGGTATCTGGAAAAAAGTAATGACTGTCTCTTTAAAAAATGAAGCTGTTTCACAATTCAGCAAACCAACTGGACTAACAACGGTCAGAATAGATAAAAAGTCAGGACTTTTACCCAGCCCATACACACCTGCTGAATATATCGGAAGCGAACTATTCAATACAAACAATGTACCAACTGAGCAATCGAATATTTGGCAAATGATGGAGGTATGTCCCGATAGCGGCAAACTGGCAACTGCTTTTTGTCCGCAAAAAGTCAACAGAGCCAGAATAAACCTGCCCCGACCTTCGGTAGCCGAAGACCTGGATCTATATGTACCGACGACCACTTGCACCGTTCATGCTTATGGGCAAAGTAATACAGTAACTGTATTTATATGTACGGATTCCAGTCATGGCAATCATGAATATCTAGCCAATATAGCCACTTCGGGAACTTCTGGCGGCTGTCCAGCCTCCATGGTAAAAACAAAAACATATCTGGCAAGTGCAGCCCCTACCACATATTGTCCCTTGCCGGAACATGCCGTGGCCTATAGCAGCAGTGCATCAAATAATAATAAAAACAAATCATTGTCCGCACCGACTAATCTCAGAGCCTCACTCTCTGATAGAGATGGCAGGATTACCATCAATCTAAGTTGGAATGATAAAAAAAATGCATCCAATATTATCTATATGATCGAAAAAACTATCGATAACAATTCAACCAATAAGCTCTCTTCATACAGCAAATCAATGGTTGATACGCAAATAGAAAAAGGACATGCCTATCAATACCGAGTATATGCCTATGACAATTCTACTAAGGTATTGAGTAATGGAAGTAATACGGTAAAAATAAATACTTAAAACCGTAATAAAAGAGTACCAAAATTGGTACTCTTTTTTCATATCTTATAGATCCAGTTCTATTATGGTAACCCCGATACCGCCTTCATAGTATCCGCCCGCCTGGAATGATTTGACCAGGCGGTGTTTTTGTAAATATTTGGTAATAGCAGCTCTCAGAGCCCCTGTGCCCTTGCCATGAATAATACGGGCCTGTTTGCGACCGGCCACAAACAGATCATCGATATATTTATCCAAAACCTCTAGAGCTTCCTGACATTCATAGCCGCGCAGGTCTATTTCTGTTTTTATCTGGCGAGCTTTTTCCATATGCATTTTGCCGCTATATTTTTTAGAAATATCTTTAGTATCTGCCATATCTTGTGCCAGACGCAGCTCAGAAATATTAACCATCATTTTCAATATACCCACCTGAAGAGCTACTTCTCCGTTAGCATCGGGCAAGGATAATACATAGCCCTTTTGCTGCAGGCTGGGTATATATACTGTCTGCCCAACAGAAAGTTTGGTTGGGGGTTGGCCTTCATAGATTTTTTTAGGCAATTGCTCCGTCAATTCCTCCTGCCAGGTTTTAAAACGCTTCTTGCTTTCCTGAAAGGCCTTTTCCACGGCCTTTTCTTCTACCATTTTCGCAATCATTTCTTGATAGATTTTCTGGCTTTTTTGTTGAGTCTCCTCTACGATAGCTTGGGCCTTTAAATTGGCCGCTCTGATTATTTCCGCTTCTTTGATGGATACGGCAGCTTTGGCTTTATCCAGTTCTTTTTCTTTCATCGCCAGAGTTTGACCCAGAGCTTGAACTTCGGCTTTTTCTGCCGCAACTTCTTGCCTTAGTTGTTCCAGATTGGCCAATAGATCAGCTATCTGCGCATCTTCCGTACTCAGCAAATCGGCGGCCTTTTCAATAATATCTTGCGGCAGGCCTAGCCTTTGAGAAATTTCAAAAGCATTACTTTTTCCCGGCACACCCATTAAAAGTTTATAAGTCGGAGACAAAGATTCCACATCAAACTCTACACTGGCATTAATAAATCCCGGGTTATTGTAAGCAAAAGCTTTCAGCTCGCTATAATGTGTGGTAGCAATTATTTTGCAGCCTTTTTTTTTCAGATCGCTGAGTATTGCCATAGCCAAAGCCGCCCCTTCAGTGGGGTCTGTACCGGCACCTAATTCATCCAGCAATACCAAAGTATTATCATCGCAGCGTTTTAATATATCCACAATATTTACCATGTGTGAAGAAAAAGTGCTGAGCGATTGTTCTATACTTTGTTCATCGCCGATATCGGCAAAAATCTCTCTAAAGAAACTTATCTCACTACCTGTATCGACAGGTATATGCAACCCCGCTAAAGCCATCAAAGTCACAAGGCCGATGGTTTTTAGGGTGACTGTTTTACCGCCTGTATTAGGGCCGGTGATGACCATAGCAGCAATATTCTTATCCAAAAGCACATCAATAGGCACTACTTTGTCAGCAGGTATCAAAGGATGCCTGGCGGCAACGAGTTTGATAACTCCATTATCATTAATTCGAGGAGACATACCGTTTATTTCTCCGCTGTAACGGGCCTTGGCAAAAATAAAATCCAGCCTGGCCAGCTTGACCAAATTAGCTTCCAGCTCATCGGCAAAGCTGCAAACGACCATAGTCAAAGCCCTTAGGATAGCATTGATCTCCTCAGCTTCTTCTCTGGCCAATTTTTGCAGCTCATTATTCAGCTCCATTACGGCCATCGGTTCCACAAAAACGCTGGCACCGCTGGCGCTGATATCATGAACTATACCCGGCATCTGCGCTCGGTATTCCTGACGCACAGGCACTACATAGCGATTGTCCCTGATAGTAACGATCGGCTCCTGTAAATACTTTTGCGTGTTAGGACTTTTGATCAAATTATCCAGCCGCTCCTTTACTCGCTCATTGGCTATTTTGATCTTTTTACGAATACTGTAAAGTTTGGGACTGGCCTCATCATTAATGCTGTTATCAGTACCGATAGCTTTTTCTATAGCTGTTTCGATGGTTTTGATTACAGTTAAGCCTTTACCACATGAAGCAACTAAAGGATAACTGCCCTTAATATCACTAAAAAAAATTTTGTTTAAACGAGCAGCGCGACAGGTATCGGCAATATCTACCAAAGACTCAGCATCTAAAATACCGCCAATGGTAATATGCCGTAAATGATCCCTGATATCACGCACAGGACCCAAAGAAAATGTAGGATAAAAGCGCAAAATCTCTTTTGCCTCATTAGTTTCCTGCTGTCTTTGAGCAGCCTCCGTACTATTGCTAGCCGGGAGCAATTTCTCAGCTAATTCTTGGCCATAAGCAAAAGAGGTCAAATCAGCTAAATGGCCGATTATTTTATTATATTCCAGTTTCTTCAATACTTTTATATCCATACTCAAACCCCTCGATAAAGATGTCCTTTGGTATATTCTTGGCCCAGGGCTTGTAAACCTGCCTCAGCCTTTTTCAAATCACCCTCCAAGGCCTGGCGATACAATTTTATAAGAGCAGCAGCTTCTTGTTCCTCGTACAGCCGCAAATCCAAACGAGCAAAAGCAATGCCCGCTTGCCGCAAGAGTTGGAGATCAGGCAAAAGACAGAGCTCTCGCGAATTAAAAACATGCATGCGGCAGTTTTGATCAAAACGGCAAGGGAAAGAAAATCCTTTTTTATCTTTAAGATAATGTCGTCCTTGATGTCGGCAAGGAGAATTGCAGCATTGCTCACTCTTACGGCCACCGACCAAAGCCCCCAAAGCACAATATTCACTAATCATCAAAGCTAAGGCTCCTTGAACTATCAGCTCTTTTTCTATAGGAAAGTTTCCCAGCTCCTGTAATTGCTGTAAATTCAATTCCGGAGAAAGTACTATGCGACTCAAGCCTGCCTCAGCCAATAACAGCGTAGCTGACTTATTAAACACATTGAGACCGCTGTCACCATAGATCTTACCTTGCCAGGCGGCTTGTTTTAATAGTCCCAATGAATTTAAATTAGTAGCTAATATACCTTCGATACCGGCATTTTGCCACATTTCCAATCGAGACAGCCAAAAATTGATTTCACTTTCATGAAAAATTCGGGGCAGGCAAGGAATAAGCAGGGCAGAAGCAGCCTTGAACTTGGATAACAAATTCTGCCAGTCATATTTCTGATGTGGCGCAAAAGTTTCTGCGGCAAAATAAATTTGCTTGATACCTGCCTCTAAAGCGACATAGGCTTGCTTATCATTCATTACCATAGCGGTTAAATGAAGTTTAGCGGCAGGGGTGGATTTTTCTTCTTGCCTTAGCTGCCTTTGCAGATCATAGACAGTGTTTTTTTCCAGGGGCGGACGACTAAATTGCGCCAGGCGTTTTCTTCTGATTTGATCAATGGCCAGCCTCCTGGCCTGATTGAGTACACTAGCCGGCAAGATGATACCTTCATCTATATTTGCTGATAAATCCTTCAGCACAAAACCGCTGCCGCCTAATCGACTCACTTGCTTTCTGATATATTCAAGATCGGATGGAGCGGTTCGGGCAGCAGCTACCACATAATCACTGATAATTTCCGCTTCATGGTCTGCCTCATCCCGCACCTCTAGTCGCAAAGGCTTATCCATGCGGGCATCAACAGTCATCCACACAGCAATATCAGGCAAAGAAGCGAAACTGGCCTGTGCTTTTTGGTTAAGCTCCAGATCAGCGGTTTTAAAAACTCTGTCCCCCACTCTGGCGGTACCATGAAAATCAAGAGTAACGATATCACCGGCTGCTGCACTGGCTGTCTGAATGCCGTTTTTTTCCATTCTCTCCACCACAAAACCATGGCGGCCACCAACTTTGACCCAAATCTCCACACCATCACCAATCTGTAATTTTTGCTGCAGTTTCAAAGATATTTTATTTTTATCAACTTGCAGCAAACGTCCAAGAAAAACACCACGATTATTAGGCCGACGGAAACTCATCAAATCGGCTCCGGCATTACTATACCAATAGCCGCAACTATAATCTCTATTAAAGATCTGCAGTAATTGACGCATATCTTCTTGGCGGTCAATTTTCAGCTGTTTATTTTTTAAGGCATCTAAAGCATGCCGGTATATTCTCGTGACGGTAGCCACATATTCGGCACGCTTCATGCGCCCCTCTATTTTCCAGGCTGCCAAACCCATTTCATATAATTGATCCAGATGCATATACCCATAAAGATCACGTGGAGAGAGCAGATAAGGCCCTTCTTTTCGACCATATACATCACCCGCTTCATCCACAAATTCATATTCCAAACGACAGGGTTGGGCACAACGCCCGCGATTTCCGCTGCGCCCTCCGATCATACTGCTCATTAAACATTGACCGGAATAACAGATACAAAGAGCGCCATGAACAAAGACCTCCAGCTCTACATCAGTATTAGCTTTAGTAGCAGCTATATCGGATAAAGATAATTCCCTACCTAATATCACACGCTCAGCTCCATATGTGGCCACAAAATTAGCCCCGGCGGAATTTAATATACTCATCTGTGTGCTGGCATGAACAGGCAAATGCGGCAAAACCTGCCTGATTAAATATAAAAGGCCAAGATCTTGAATGATCACCGCATCAATACCATAATCATAAGCCTCTGCCAACATGGCCAAAGCGCGTGGCAACTCATCATTTCCCAACAGAGTATTGACAGTCAGATATACTTTTACTTGGCGTAAATGGGCTGTTTCTATCAACTGGGCTAACTCTTCCTGGCCAAAATTATCTGCAAAGGCTCTGGCACTGAAATCTTTTCCGCCTAAATAAATGGCATTTGCCCCATTGGCTATAGCTGCCCAAAAAGCTTCCTTGCTACCGGCCGGAGCTAATATTTCGGTCATTTTCACCCTTCTTTCCCTTTTTCTTTTTTGATAATCCCACTGTTGTAAAAAACAGGGGTCTTTGACCCCTGTTTTAACTAATTCCTTTTGACCCTAATCAAACCGGAAATGGGGATAATCTCTAACCCCTCGACTTCCAGCTGATCTAAATAAAGGTTGATACCTAAACTATCACTAGGCATATGACCGGCGGAAATCAGGTTGATACGTAGATCCTTGGCTAATTTAATCTGACTTTCACTGACACACATAGCAAGTATGGTATTGATACCGCTTTCGGCCAATTTTTCATAATTCTCTTTATGACCGGAGGTACCGCCTGTAAAATCAACAAAGAACCGGCCTACAGTATTGGACTTATTTCCCGATACAATGCGCGGAGGATTGTGGTTTTGTGCGGCAAAGTGATATTCCGGGATATCCTTTAGCAGCTCGATCATGTCATCAAGCTCTTGCGGCTGCTCCTTTTTGAATAATTTGATTAAATAATCTGTTACCAGATTATCTGCCGGCGTATGAACACACATAAAAGAAAATCCAAAAAACTTAGCTGCATCCACAGCCCTAAAAGCATTGCCACGACCCAAAGAGCGGCCTACTTCATTTATTCTCTCTCTCATCAAGGATTCAGCCAAGGCTGGGCGCACTCCTTCTGATATCATATAATCACTTTGCAAACCCATGACCTGATCCAAGGCACACAAAGCCTGCCCTTCAGGATGATGGGCGATTAAGAGATCGATACCTGCTCCCTGAGCATTCAAAGCAGCTGCGCAAGCTACCTCTCCTGCTTCTATATCTATACCAACTAAGGCTTTTTTTATCTCTTTATTTTTATGGCCCAACAAAATACGGGTATCAGCATAGGGATTGATCAGAGATTCCAAGTCAAAAAATTCCTTATCTCTTTCCGATAATTTGTCATATTTTTGGCGGCTTTTTTGCAGATCCTTTTTCGGTAAACTCCGTCCCCGGGGATCGGCATTGATGCCCATTTGTATGGAAAGCTTATAAATATCGCCTAATTTCATATCTTTTTTCTCCTCAGCACAAATATTTACCCTTGCAGGATCAATTCGGTTTCATCTAAGAGTTGTTGATATTCTTCTTCAAGTTTAACAAATTCTTCTGCTATTTGCAAAGCGGCCAGGACAGCGATCTTTGTAGCCGAGTATTGCGGGCAATCATGCCTTATCTCCTCGATTTTATCATTGACCAACTGAGCTATTTTTAACAAATCTTCAGTAGAACATTCGCCCTTTAAAGAATAAAGATGGCCATTAATTTCCACATTGATAGCGGATTGTTGCGGCATAATTACTCACCCCTTTTACAAAAAACGTGAAGCTAGATAGTATTTTGCACAATCATCTCAGTTTGATTCCCCACTTGTTATCTAAATATGCTACTATAGAGTCGAACGACTTATTAACCTCTTCATCCGTTAAGGTCTTTTCGTAATTTTGGAAGGTTAAAGCATAGGTCAAACTGCGCAGACCCTGAGGAATAGGCGGCTTATCATAAAGGTCGAACAACTCCACTTTTTCCAGATATGGTCCGCCTTGTTCATAGATAGCAGATTCTATATCGGCCGATGATATCGAGGCAGCACCCAGTAAAGATATATCTCTGGTCACAGCCGGATATTTAGGCAATTCTTTACATTGACGCACAGCGGGAATAACCTCAAAGAGCGGCGCCAGCGATAATTCCGCTAACAAGACTCTTTGATCCAAATCATAATTTTTGCCGACGGCAGGGTGTATTTCGCCCAAATAGCCAATAAATTGGCCGCCCACAAATAACAATGAACTGCAACCGGGGTGCAGGAATGGATATTCTTTGGCCTCAGGCATAACAAATCTATAATCCTCAATACCGAAGTAATGCAAGAGGCTTTCTATCAGACCCTTGAGATAAAAATAATCGTAGGCTTTGGCTTTGCTGCACCAGGATGATTCCGTCGCACCTAAAAGCGCTATGCCTAATCCAAGACTTTCCTGCGGATGGTCTTCTCCTTGAGGAAAAAAACGTTCGCCGATTTCAAAAAACGGTACATTAAGATTACGCCGGTTAAAATTTCTGCTCACAGAAATTAATAATCCGGGCAAAAGAGTGGTACGCATTACGGCTTGCTCTTCACTAAGCGGATTTTTAACAGGCAGTTGCCGACGCCAATTATGCTCTCTGGGCAACAGCATTTTATCCGCCTCTTTATCGTTGATAAAACTGTAATTTATTACCTGAGACAACCCCAGCCCTACCAACAGATTTTTCAAAGCGAGCAGATTTTTTTGTTTTTCGGTTCTTTTACCCACAGAAGCGGAACCAGCGGGCAAAACAGCAGGAATATTATCATACCCTTTCAGTCTGGCCACTTCCTCTATCAAATCCACTTCCAACGTAATATCTTGACGATAATGAGGAACCGTGACTAAAATACCTTCGTTATGGTTCTCCACAGAAAAGGAAAGATCAGTCATTACTTTGGCGATTTCCTGCAAATTATAATTGCTGCCTAAAAGATCATTGACCTTTTGCGTACGTAAAACGATGGTTTTTTCCACAGTTTTGGCTTTGCGGACATCGATAAGACCTCTGGCAGCAGTACCACCACAAAGTTCGACTAATAATTGGGCTGCTCTTCTGGCGGCCCGGTCACAATTTTCTATATCTATGCCTTTTTCAAAGCGCAAAGAAGCTTCCGATGGGATACCTAAACCTCTGGCTGTACGGCGAATATTAAGTGGATTGAAAGCGGCCGATTCAATCAAGATATCAACTGTCTTTTCAGTTACTTCTGTATCCATTCCCCCCATTACTCCCGCTATACAAATAGGCTTTTCAGCATCACAGATCAAAATCGTATCTTCATCAAATACACGTTCTTTATTATCCAAAGTAGTCATTCGCTCACCTTTGCGGGAGCGGCGAACGATTATTTTATGATCGGCTAAGGTTTGATAATCAAAGGTATGCAAAGGCTGGCCTGTTTCTAAAAGGACAAAGTTACTGATATCAACGACATTATTGATTGGCCTCATACCTGCTGCTAAAAGATAATGCTGCATCCATAAAGGAGAAGGCCCGATTTTTACGCCTTGCACCAAACGAACAACGTAGCGAGGACATAAATCAGTATCCCATACCTCCACAGAGGCTAAAGAATTAATATCGGCTCCCTTTTCCGGATATTGGATAAATTGCGGCTTGACAAATCTATCAGTGACAGCGGCCACCTCTCTGGCCACATTAATCATGCCTAAACAATCTGAACGGTTGGGAGTCAATTCCAAGACCAAAACTGAATCCTTAACCCCTAAAGCTTCAATGATATCCGAACCTAACGGCAGATCATCAGGTAAAACCATGATACCATCCTTATCATATTCATTGATACCCAGTTCCGCTCCGGAGCAAATCATTCCGCTTGATTCTACACCGGCTACTATCGCTTGCTCAATTTTTATGCCTCCGGGCAATTCAGCTCCCGGCAAAGCCACAGCAACTTTTTGTCCAGCCTCTACATTAGGGGCGCCGCAAACAACAGTAAAAGGGGTCGAACCAGTATCCACTTGGCAAATCGAAAGCTTTTTACTGGTGGGATGAGGTTCTTTTTTCACTACTTTAGCTACCACAACACCGCTGACATCTTCACCTATATATGCTATTTCATCAACCTCTATACCGGCCATGGTTAATTTTTTCGCTAATTCTTCCGGTGATATTTCCAAATCAAGATAATCCTGCAGCCATTTATATGATACTCTCATTTATCAAACGCCCTCCTAAAATTGCTTTAAAAAACGCAAATCATTTTCAAACAAAAGCCGCATATCATTGATACCATATTTAAGCATCGCTATTCTTTCTACGCCTAAGCCAAAAGCAAATCCGCTGCATTTTTCCGGGTCATAACCAGACATGGAGAGAACTTTTGGATGTACCATGCCGGAACCTAATATTTCGATCCAACCGCTGCCTTTACAAAGGCGGCAACCGGCTCCGTCGCAGGCAAAGCAGGAAATATCAACTTCTGCACTAGGTTCAGTGAAAGGAAAATAGCTGGGACGAAGGCGAATCTCTCTATCCTCTCCGAACATTTGCCGTACAAAGGCCAAAAGAGTACCTTTAAGATCGGCTAAAGAAACTTTTTTGTCTATATACAATCCTTCTACCTGATGGAACATGGGGGAGTGGGTAGCATCATCATCCCGGCGGTAAACAACCCCGGGACAAATGATCTTCACCGGCAAATGAGGTTGCATTTTCTCCATGGTACGCACCTGCATGGGAGAAGTATGTGTACGTAAAAGCAAATTGTCGCTAAAGTAAAAAGAATCCTGCATATCCCGAGCAGGATGCTCCGGCGGAAGATTAAGGGCTTCAAAATTATAATAGTCCGTTTCTACTTGTGGACCTTCAGCTATACTATAGCCCATACCCATAAAAATTTCCTCGATATCGGCAATTACAGTATCGAGAACATGTCGACTGCCTCTGGCAAAACAATTACCTGGTAAAGTGATATCGATTTTTTCTTCCGCTAATTTGGCATTCATAGCTGCAGCCTCTAAAAAAGCTGCTTTTTCCTCTATAGCTTTTTCCACACCTTCTTTGACCTTATTGATGGCCTGTCCCATTTGAGGTCTATCTTTGGCAGCGATCTCACCCATATTACGTGAAATTTGAGTAATCATGCCCTTTTTACCTAAATAAGCTACTCGCACATCCGCTAATGCCGTATAGTCGGCACAAGCCTTTATAGCGGCCAAAGCTTCCTTTTCAATTTGCGACAATTTCGCTAACATTATTTAACCTCCATTACAATACTATAATAAATGCCTTTCATCCCAAAGGACAAAAGGCATAAAGTACCTCATAATAATAAATATTGACAGTTTTATACTTCCGTTTTTTTGCCTCTTATCACAACCCAAAACTATAGCCCGCGTTACAAACTATTGCAAAACCATCTTGCGATAAATGATATACGCGCCGATTGAACCCGTCTGCTCGAAGAGTTTCCAATAAACCTCTGCCCAAGCTAACATAAGGATCACTACCTTTCGTCGCAATCACTAACTTATTTTATTGAAATAATTATAGCATAATAAGTAAAAGGTGACAAGAAAGTATAGAAGATAAATAAAACAATTTTTCAAAAAACTTTATCAGCTATCTATTCTTTGCCGCAAAGTTTCATAAAAAAGGATACCTCCTGCCACAGCGACATTAAGGGATTCTGCGTTACCATACATTGGCAAACTAACTATAGAATTGGCCTCTTTTTTCCACATCTCGGACGCTCCATGGGCCTCCGAACCTAACACCCAAACCAGAGGTTTCTTAAGATCAGCCTCATTATAGATAATATTGCCCTCGCTTGAGGCTACTAATATCTCCAGGCCGGCCTCTCTTATTAAGGACAAAGCATCTCCATTATCATCGGCAATATAGATAGGTAAATTAAAAACAGCTCCCATAGAAGAGCGCACTACTTTTGGATTATATTGGTCAACCCCGCCGGCTAAAATCACCGCACCATCAGCTCCGGCAGCCCATGCTGTACGCAAAATAGTACCTAAATTGCCCGGATCCTGCAGATCATCCGCCAGAAACCAAAAAGACTTACTGCCAGCCAAAAGCCTCTCCCTGCTATTATTTGCTTTTTTTGCCACCAGCAAGATGCCTTGCGGTTGCACAGTATCAGAGCAATACGCAAAAAGATTATCCTCCAATAAAAAAAGAGGCACCTGTAAATTTTGCAAGTCATCTATTAGTCGGGCCGCTCTTGGCTGCATAAGAAATTTGTGGCTGATAAAGCCGTACGAGAGATCTTCTTGTACTGATAGGGCCTCTTCTGACAAGCGTAAACCCTCTATCAGATAGAGGTTTTCTTTATCCCGGTATTTTTTTTCCTGTAAGCTACGAGCTTGTTTGATATATTGATTGTTTTTTGAGGTAATGTTTTCCATTTGTTTATCCTTATCTCTTAAGCTCCAAAATTAAAAATTAGCTGAGATATCATCCCAGCTAATCAATTTATTTAAGATTGGCTTTGGCAGTTTCTACAAATTGGCTAAAAGCAGCGGCATCATTTACTGCCAAGTCGGCCAAAATTTTACGATTGACATTAACGCCGGCGTTTCTGAGACCGTTAATCAAAGTACTGTAGGACATACCGTTTGTTCTGGCGGCAGCATTAATCCTCGTTATCCATAATTTTCGAAAGTCACCTTTTTTCTTACGTCTATGAGCAAAAGCATAAGCCATAGAATGTAAAACCTGTTCATTGGCTACTCTAAACAGCTTAGAGTTAGATGCGCGATAACCTTTAGCTAATTTTAATATTTTTTTATGATGGCGATGCTTGGCATAACCTTTTTTCACTCTAACCATAACAGCTACCTCTCTTTCACGTTATCCCTCTAATAATAGGGCAATATTTTTTTTGTTTTTAAATAATCCGCTTTAGAAACAAGTCCGCTTTTACGCAGATGGCGTTTTCTTTTGGCAGATTTTTTGCCCAGTATATGACTTTTATAAGCATGACTGCGCTTTAGTTGACCGCTGCTTGTAGCTTTGATTCTTTTAGCAGCACCGCGATGGGTTTTCATTTTAGGCATGATTTTCCCTCTTTCCTGATTATTTTTAGCTAAAATAAATTTATTGCTTAGGAGCAAAAATAACGATCATATTCTTGCCTTCTACTTTAGCGGGTTTTTCCATATTTGCTATCGGCTCTAATCTGACAGCCATTTTATCGCAAAGCATTTTGCCCAGTTCCGGATGGGTAATTTCCCTGCCGCGGAACATAATAGTAAGCTTGACTTTATCTCCCATAGCCAAAAATTTCTCTGCGTTTTTGGCTTTAGTATCAAAATCATGTTCTTCGATATTGGGCCTGAGCTTAACTTCTTTTACTTGAATAACCTTTTGGTTTTTTCTGGCTTCTTTTTCTCGTTTGGCCTGATCAAAACGATATTTACCATAATCCATAATACGGCAAACAGGCGGCTTTGCATTAGGAGATATCTCTACTAAATCCAAACCTTTATCCATAGCTCTGGACAAAGCTTCTTTAGTAGAAATGATAATTTGTTCTTCACCATTTGCAGATACCAAACGCACTTCAGGTACCCGAATCTCTTCATTGATTCGCAGTTCTTTAATATTGTTCACCTCCGTAAAATATCAAAAGAGTGGGCAAAAAACCCACTCAATAAAGCCTACTAATACCAATACACGGTATATCGCCCTATTAACCTTACTGGCTTTAGCCGCAAGGTGAGAAGCGGGTTGCCTCTACTTTACTATACAGCAAGAAGAATTATATCATAATCTTCCTTACTTTGTCAATATACCCGGTCAAGCCTTTTGTTTTATTTCCTGTTGCAATTGCTCAATGACTGCTTGCAAAGCTTTGGAGCCCAGATCACCTTGACCTCTTTTGCGCAAAGCAATAGTGCCCTCTTGCATTTCTTTATCACCGATCACCATCATATAAGGAATTTTTTCTGTTTGTGCAGAACGGATTTTATAGCCGATTTTTTCGTTGCGGTCATCGATTTCGGCGCGAATTCCGGCCGCTTGCAATTTTGCCAAAATTTCTTGGGCATATTCAGCTTGCCGGTCGGTGATATTCAAGATTTTGACCTGAACAGGTGCCAGCCATAGGGGAAAGGCACCGGCGAAATGCTCAGTCAGAATAGCGATAAAGCGCTCGATACTGCCAAAAACAACTCTATGGATCATTACAGGTCGATGATGCTGACCATCGGGGCCGATATAACTGAGATCGAATTTTTCCGGCAACATAAAATCCAACTGAATGGTCCCGCATTGCCAGGTGCGTCCGATACTGTCTTCCAGATGGAAATCCAATTTGGGGCCGTAAAAAGCACCGTCACCTTCATTGATGATAAAAGGCATACCCATATCATCCATAGCTTCCCGCAAAGCATTAATAGCTTTATCCCAAGTCTCGATATCACCAAGAGCTTTTTCAGGACGAGTAGATAGCTCCACATGATATTTAAAACCAAAAAGTTTATAAACATAATCAACCAATCGGGCTACGCCTTTGATCTCTTCTTTGATTTGCTCCGGTAACATAAATATATGGGCATCATCCTGAGTGAAGCAACGCACACGCATCAAGCCATGCAAGGCGCCGGAAAGCTCATGACGATGCACTAGGCCCAATTCCCCCGTTCTGATAGGTAATTCACGATAACTGTGCGGTTTATTTTTATAAACCAAGATCCCTCCCGGACAATTCATAGGTTTAATGGCAAAATCGGCATCATCTATGGTTGTGTAATACATATTTTCTTTATAGTGTTCCCAATGCCCCGATTGCTCCCACAAACTACGACTGAGTATGATGGGCGTTTTGATTTCCTGATAATTTCTTTTGCTGTGTTCCTCACGCCAGAAATTTTCCAATTGATTACGAACAATCATGCCTTTAGGCAAGAAAAAGGGGAATCCGGGCCCCTCTTCGGACATCATAAAAAGTTCCAATTCCGCACCTAATTTACGATGATCGCGTTTTTTGGCTTCTTCCATTTTGAAGATATATTCATCCAATTGTGCTTTATCAGGAAAAGATGTGGCATAGATTCTTTGTAACATCTTATTTTTTTCATTACCGCGCCAATAAGCACCTGCTAAACTTAGCAATTTAATGGCTTTAACATAGCCTGTAGAAGGCAAATGAGGGCCGGCACACAAATCAATAAAATCACCTTGATGATAAACACTGATAACAGCATCCTCAGGCAAATCATTGATCAATTCCACCTTATATTTTTCCTCTTTTTCTGTAAAGAACTGCAAAGCCTCGGCTCTGGAGAGCTCTTGCCTGACATAAGGAATATTTTGCTTGATGATTTTTTTCATTTCGGCCTCTATGGCCGCAAAATCTTCGCTGGTAAAGGTATGTTCGGAATCTAGATCGTAATAAAAACCATCTTTAATGGCAGGTCCGATACCAAATTTTGTATCAGGGAACAGATGCTGCACAGCCTGAGCCATAATATGAGAAGAACTATGACGGAAAATATCTTTACCCTCTTCATCATCAAAGGTCAGTATGTTAAGATTGACTTCACCCTCTAGAGAATCATTTAAAGATATTTTCTTTCCGTTAGCGATAGCACCAACTGCCTTTTTGGCCAAAGAACGGCTGATATCAGCCGCTACTTGTCCAGCTGTTTGCGCTCTTTCATACACTTTTTGACTCCCATCAGGCAAATTTATTACTAGGCTCATAATATTACTCCTATACTTATATTTTGCTAATGCTATTATAATATTATATCCACTATATGCAGGCTTTGTCAAATCATCTAAAGAAAAAAGAAGGGCTTTTGCCTTCTTTATTTTTGGTCCTGACAAAGTGAACACCCATAGCATAACCAAAGTCTGTTATAAAAGATATCTTGTAATGATTTGATAAAATTCGGCTGCTCATAATCATTTTTAGTATGAACTATCAATTTAAGGGGAGCCAAAAGTATCATGCAGCTGATAAGGATCTCTTCCCTGTCATGTAATCTGCCCCCTTCCAGAGGATATAGTTCACCACCTTGTTCTTTTAGTAGATGATAGCAATTGCCTATCAAAAATAAATGCAATTCCGTACAACAACTTTTTTGATTAGCTAAAAAGTCTCGCAGAATAATAATATAGTCACTATCTTCCTGCTCCCCTAAAAGATCATCAGCAGCTAAGGTCAAAACGGCCAAAAGATATTCCTCATACCCCACCAAGCGAAAACTGATAAAACCATCCAGATCCAAATCATCATACTCTGTTAAATGTTCCAAAAAGGCTTCACTAAGTCTTTTCTGTCTGTCCCTACCGGCAAAATAACCCCAATTAAAACTTTCATTATTCAAAAGATAGCAGGCGTTTTTTTCCAAATCTATTAGTTCCTCTTCAGAAAAACAATTGTATCGTTTATTTAATAGCCTTTTTAAATACCAGAGTTCTCTTTGGTTAAATATAAAAGCAGCCAAAGTATCAGCTAAACACTTTTTTAAAGTCATATCTTTAGAAGAAAAGAAACGTTTTTTATCATAAAAACAAAAAATAGTATTATCTATACAATGGCAGTATATAGCAGGGATAGACCGCAAATCCAATAATAATAACTTCCTAAGAGCATCATCCTTTACACTTATCTTAATAGAAGTCATTTTGGACCTCCTTATCCACCAGATTCTTTTTTAGTATATTCAACCCCTTCCTTTCTATACTTATAGAAAAAACAATATCGATAATTCGTGTTCGGCCATGATTTGATCTATAATATCATCAGCGAGCTCTAACCCTTTTAAAAACTCTCTTTTCATTGTCTGTCCTTTCTCGGTTACGCTTTTAACGTGGTTGCATCACTAACCGTCCTGCTTTTTCGCTTGCAGGTAGCGAAATATTGAACCTTTTTACGCCAGTGCCCAGGGCATAATAAAAGCACTTTATCAAATGACAAAGTGCTAAATTACAGATTAACTATTAAATTATTATCCTTAATCCTCACTGAGTACAGAATTATCAACAATTAATACATATGAAGGCCTATCAATTTCAAGTGAAATCGTCTTAAAAGCCTCAGAGTATACTAAGCCTACACCTTCTCTATTTCTTAATTCTTCAGCTAAATCTTTTGTAGAAATACTTGATAAATCCATAATTACAGACCTCCTTAAAAATGAGCATTAAAAAACCACCTACCGTTATCAGCAGATGGTTTTAATTAAAGAATTGATCTAAATCAACTTCCGATGTAATGGTAAGAGAACCAATATCCTCATCATTGTCGACCCTAATCTCTTTGCCGTTGTAATCATAAAACTGGATGAGAGAAAGATCAACATCTTGCAGAAGTTTACCCTTTTTTATACCGGGTATTTTCTTTTCAAGAGCTTCACACTGTTTTGAAAACAATTCTATATCAGCCTCGGTACAAATATTGTATTTATACATGATTCTATCCCTCCAATCCGTATTTTTTATTCACATCTTTATTTGTCTTAGGTGCTGTAGCAGCAATATCTTTTATTGCCTCTACCCTCGTAATACCTTTTTCATCCATTTTTCTAACAAGCGTTTCTTCAAAAGTCTCAATAGGTTTTTTCATATCAAGATTTTTTCTTTCCGCTTGGTCCTTCATCAAATCCCGAGCTTCTTTTTTATATTTATTTCTTAGCTCATGACATTGGTGTGCTTGTTCTTCAATGGGTTTAGACTTGTCGATTAAATTAGGTATGTTGTTGCATTTATAATAATACCAAGATCTTGTCTCTAGGTTAGAGAGTTTCTCAACTAACCCTTTCATTTGAGAAAAATCTAAGCTGTTGAGCTTATCCTGTTTCTGTGCTTTTAACTCTCCCCACTTGGTACTATCATTATACTTCAATTTTTGGAATTCTGCAAATGGTCCGGGTATTATTTCTTTACCAAAAACAGCCTTATACTTTGCGTGCTGTTCCTTATCCGCTGCCGCATTTTTGGCCATCTTAGTATTTACAGCCATCTTGCCCTTTTCATTCTCAGAGAGGCTTGAATACCAATCTTTATACTTCATATTCCCGGGCACCTTGTAATACTTGCCATCAGCATCTTTGGCTAATCTGGTACCGCCTAAATCCTCAAAGTAAGGAACCGTAGTTGATCGGCAATGCGGATGCATGGGCGGGTAATTGACACCGGGCTTTGCATCCTCTGTATCGAATACCTGCCCATTCAGATCAGCGCATATCTCGCTCGTCCTACTGTCCAGCGTGGCGCAATATTCATACCGCTTCATGCCTAGATCGCTGTACATATCCTTTGAAGCTTGATTGGCTATGTAATTGGTCTCTGTCCGCACGACCCTTGTGGCATTATAGAGCTGACCGCCTTTTTTGCCTCTATCGTAGTCCTTGCCTAAATGAGCATCACGTAAGGCCCGGCTCATCTCCTGCACCGACTGACCTTGGATCATGCCTCTGGTGATGACCTTGTTCAATTCCCCGGCAAGGTCCTTTTGTTTATCCCAGATGTTATCACTGTAATTCTTACCGTTCCAAGGATATTCAAGCAAGGATTGAACCGCCCTCTTATTAACTTTTGATAAATCAACACCAAAGCCCACTCCCTGAAAGGTATCAAAAGCAGTTTTGTAATACGTTTGCTCGTAAACCTTTTCAAACATAGCCTTGGAGCTTGATTCAAGCTCATTATAGAGCTTTTCCGATTCCATGAGTATGTTGGCACCCAAAGCCTCTAATCGCCTTACTCTAGCCCTTACAGATAGCGCTTGTAGGTATGCTTTGTTATCCGTGCGATAATCTTTATCTCTAGCCTTCTCGATGTACCACCAAACATCACGCTTAAATTCCTTAAGCTCATTATTGGTCAGATATTTCAAAGCATCGG
>JBMNOA010000047.1:0-9829 GCA_050942825.1 Bacillota bacterium | reverse complement strand
AGGATACATCGTCACGCTTAATGGCGTGGTTCCTGCGGTAGGCCGAGGCCTTATTCCGGGCTTCCTCTGTCCATGCATCCTTCTTGGCAGTGCTTACCCATGTGAGGGTTTTGAGCGTGCCGTCTGTCATGTGGAAATTGAGGATACCCTGCTCCGGAATGGTTATGACCTCGATCTGCTTTGCGAAGGCATCCTCGTCAAATTCCTCAAGGCCGAGTGCCTCCGCGCATTTTTGCCGGAGTATGTACTCCGGGATCTCCATCGCCTTGCACTCGCCGTTTTTCTTTTTGCTGGAACCGCATACCCAGCCGACCAGCTGATCGCCGAGCTGTGTCATTTTTGCCCGGTTCTTTCTGGTGTTCCGGACGTAGCTCTTGCCGCATTTCTCACACTTGAGCTTTGCCGTGAAGCAGGTGATGTTCAGGCTCTTGTTGGCAAAAGCTCCAAGCTCCCTGCGTCGTGCCATCTCGTCCTGCACATATTGGAAGGTCTCCATCGGGATAATGGCCTCGTGGGTGTTCTCCACGTAGTACTGCGGCAGCTCGCCGTGGTTTTTCTTGCGCTTCTTGGAAATCGGGTCTGCGATGTATTCCTTCTGCAGGAGCATGTTCCCGGTGTAGGTAATGTTGGAAAGCACGACCTTGATGTTGGAATCCACCCAGCGGCAGCCGTCCCTCGTGGTGATGCCTTCGGCGGCAAACTCGCGCTCCGTTTCGAGGCGGGACTTCCCATCAAGGAAGTTCTGGTAGATGCGCTTTACGATGACAGCCTCCTCCGGGACAATGACCAGCTGATCGCCTTCCCAGCGGTAGCCGTACACCCGGAAGTGTCCGTTCGGAGTGCCTTGCTCCATGCGCTTGCGGACTCCCCATTTCACATTGTTGCTGATGCTTTCCGATTCCGACTGTGCGAAGGAAGCGAGGAGCGTCAGCATGACCTCACCGTCGCCGGAGAGACTGTCGATGTTCTCCTTTTCAAACCGGACGCTGATGCCCAGCTCCTTTAAGTGTCGGACGGTCTTTAAGAGGTCTACGGTGTTCCGGGCAAATCTTGATATGCTCTTAGTGAGCACAATATCGATCTTTCCGGCCTCGCAGTCTGCAATCAGGCGCTGGAACTCATCGCGCTTCTTGGCGATGGTGCCGGTTATGGCCTCGTCAGCATAGACGCCGACATATTCCCACTCCGGGTTGTTCTGAATAAGCTCCGAATAGTAGCTGATCTGGGAGGAGAGGGAATGGTGGAGCCGTTCTGTTTCCATTGACACGCGGGCGTAGGCTGCGACCTTTTTTCTGGTCGGAAGCGCCGGTATCTGCGGCTCTATTTTCGTGATCTTCGCCATTTGAATCACTCCTTTCCAGCTACTATACATCACTCTAAAAGCCTTATTTATCAAGCGTTTTCGGAAAATAATGTGCCGAATATCGGCTGGTATTTCTCCCGCATTTTTGTATCAATTATGGCGTACTGCTCCTCGGTGATAAGGCCGTCCTTGAGCATGGTCTGAAACATATTCATGCTGGCCTGATAGAGCTTTTCCCGCTCGAACTGATCCTCATCCATGACTGCCACCTCCGAATCGCCCGGTGATGTAACAGGAATGTGAACAGTACTTGCGGCTCTTATTTCCATAGGCAGTGAAGGGCTTTCCACAGCAGGCACAGGTAAAGGTGTACACAGCCTTTCGGTTGACGGCTTCCGGATGGGAGTTCCACCAGCTTTGGCAGCACTCGTCGGAGCAGAACTTGACCTGCTTCCTGCCGGGCACCTGCACGATGGGCTTTCCGCAGTTTTTGCAGCAGCCGACCTCCGGCTTGTCTGCTTGAGCCACGGTTCCTTTCTCACCTTCGAGGCCGTTCCTATGGCAGTAGGACACCACCTGATTTTTCGTAAGGCCGAGGGCATTCGCTATATTGGCATAACCGAATCCGGCGCTGCGGAGCTCGGCGATTTTTATCTTCTGATCACTGGTCATGATGCTTTCACCTCCAGTTTCCACTGGAGATTTGGAGCCATTTTGAGCGGAGGATTTTTTACAGAAACGAAAAAAGCCTGCGGGCATTCCGAAGAACACTCGCAGGCATAGCTGATTGGATATTTATTTTACTCTGATCTTCCAGCCGGTCAGGATGAGGTTGACGTTCTTGATGAGCGTGGGATTGAGCTTCTGGATCGCAGAAACCGTGGTGCTATATTTCTTTGCGATCCCGGAGAGGGTATCGCCGCTTTTCACGGTGTAGTAGACCGGAGAGGCTTCCTGCTTTTTCACCAGAGCATTGACCTTGGCCTGTACGGCAGAATAATCATACCCGGCAACGGTGAGGCGGTTCTTGCGGTCGGTGCCGTTTCCCCATTTGCCTTCCAGCACTTCCTTGGCAAGCTCGTCCACAGTCTTTGTCGGAGTGACCGGAGTGGGAGCAGCAGAACCACTGTATTTCGGCACGCCATAGCCACGGATGTATTTGGCGTTCACCTGCAGCGTGCGCCTTCCGACCGCATCGTTCTTGTTTCCTTCAATGACTGTGATGGTGCTGCCGGAGACCGTTTCCACGATTCCGACATGATCCGGCCAGCCGGTATTGTCTCCGGAATCGGAATCCTGCCAGTCATAGAAGATGACATCGCCGGGAGACGGAACATAGGCATCGTTTTCGATCCACTCGCCGAGCTTCTGGAAAAGGACGATCATCTGCCCGCAGCCACACTCTGTCGGAAGAATATCCGTCAGGCTGCATTTGATGGCGACCGCAGAAACGAAGGTGGCGCACCATGCGTCCGTATAAGTGACCGCATAGCCTCTGGCGAGAGGCTTGTGGCTGTTATACACGTCGATGATTTCCTTATGGCTGTCGTCGGATTCCTTCTTCCCAAGCCATGCTCTGGCCTGAGCGACGATCCTGTCTCTATCCGAGCTTGCCGCAGGTGCAGGCGTGCTTTCCTTTGTGTATCCGTTGAAGCCGCCGGATTTGATGATGGACGGATAATCGATATAGCCGTAGTCCAGATCCACGTTGCCACTGATACCGTCCACAGAGCCCTTGGAGGAATACTGCCAGATGCCGTAGTCTCCCTTATAGCTGCACTTGCTGGCATACTGCGCTACCCAGTGCGCGTAGGGTGTGAGCTTGGAGTCATCCATTCGCTCCTTGAAGCCGGAAACAGCTGAGCCATAGATACCGACAAAGTATCCAGCATCCTCCATCGTCTCGCAGAAAGCGATGGTGGCCTCCGTAATACCGGCCTTGGCAGAAGCGGGCTGTGCCTCGTTGTCCATGTAGACCGGGTATTCCAGCTGCTTGCTCTTGAGGATCTGCAGGAAGCGTTCTGCATCTGCTTTTCCGGCAGCAGCGGTCACGCAGTCCTTGCCCACGAAGTAGTAAGCGCCGATGGGAATACCGGCAGACTTCGCGCCTTTGTAATTTGCTTCCCACTTGCTGTCCGTATAGGTGCCAGCGTCGGAGCCGCCAGCCTTGATGATGGCAAACTGGATGCCAGCGGCTTTTACCTTGTTCCAGTCAATCGTTCCCTGCCAGTGGGATACGTCGATTCCTTTTGTAGTCATGTTACCTGTCCTCCTTTATATCCTTGGTCTCGCGGTCGTGGAGCTGCTCTAAAACATCTCTCAGCTTGTCCGGAACCGGCAGGCCAAGATGGACGCTGTTTTCCACGAGGGAAAGGCCTTCATTCGAGATGTAGAAAAAGATGATGGCCGTCCGAAGCACGCCTGCATGGTCGAGCACATAGATGTCGAGCGCGTTTGCGATGCCGACCAGAATGAAGATCAGCGCCTTGCGGCAGATGCCCTTGAAGCCGACCGCCGAGGAGAGCTTCTTATCTGCCACGGCGCACATGACGCCGGTGATGTAGTCCGTGACGACGAAGAGAATGAGCGCAATCATCAGGCCGTCGCAGCCGCCAAGGAACCAGCCGAGCCAGCCTCCGATGGCAGCAAAGACAAATTGAATGGTGTTCCAGAATTCTTTCATGTTGTGATTCCTCCTTTTCTGGGCATGAAAAAGGCGGCCTCCTGATGAGAGAAGGTCGCCCGGTAGCTTTGAGCCGTATATCCGTTACGACTCTGTTTCAGTGAGCGTATATGTGACTTTCATGGTCTTGTCTGCCGTCTTTATAACAGGCGTGGCCAGATTGTTGATGGTGGCGAGATAAGGCGTGTACAGATATAGCTCTTTGGTGAAGTAATAGCCGCTGTAGGATTGGTAAAATTCCTGAAAGGCATAGGTCTTGTAACGTGCCATATGCCTCTTTCCCCAGCGGTTATAATTCTGCTGCGTCTGATAGCCTACATACAGCTTCGGCTCCCCGTTATAGAAATACCAGCCGCTTATCACAACATCGTCATCAATCGTGAAGGTGTATTGATAGGAGCTGTTGTAGGTAATGTTTGTCACGACTTCGAGGTTTGCCACGCTGGTGGTGTCAAGCCTGTATACCGTAGTTCCAATGGCAAACATCAGCCATTTTCCGCTCATGCCGATATTGCTTATCGTGCTTGTCTCATCCGGAATGGCCACCTTCTGCGAGGTACATCTGTCGCCGGAAATCTTATCGAGATACCATTCGTAGCTGGTGTGGTCATATCTCTCTGTGCTGGATTGTGGATCTCGGATAGTGCGGATTTCTCTCCGGCAAAGGCCATACCAGTTTCCGTCTGCCGCGTGAAAGAGATAGCAGAAAACATTCGTGTTATTGTTTGTGGGATCGTCGGTATTATCCTTGCTGCCACCTACGTAGTGAATCCAATAGGGATAGTGGTTCAGCTCGACATAGGTTTCTTCCTCGGCCTCTATCGCGACCAGACCATAGGTTCTCTGCATGAGCCTTGCATGGATATAGTCCTCCGGTACCTTCCGGATTGTGGCAGATGTGGAATTATTGATCGTGACACATTCCAGCCGGTATCCGTCTCCAATATATGGCCGTTGATTATCCAGATAGCTGTATTTATCCTCGTCGGTAATTGTAATCCCGCTTTTTACGGTATCTGATTTTATCCGGACAAAATAGTCGCTGGTCTCCTGCACGCCTTTACCTGCCAGAGTATTGGTAAGGCAGATGGCCGAGATGGTGCCGTTTCCCTGAGAAGTGGCGAAGTCCCAGACGTACTTAAAGCCGCCGTCTATTTCCTTGCTTTCGGTCAGGTTCCGGCTGCCTCGTTTGACATCTGTTGTATCGTTGGCATCGTCAGAGGCATATCCTATCAGCGGGTTGTCCAGCGGAGCATAAATCAGGCTGGGGTCTTCCTCAAGCTCATCCTGATAAAGCAGGATGCCGCCAGTCAGGTTCTTGTAGATTGGCAGAAGCCAGTTTTCTCCATTTGCGCCGTTAAAGCTCGTGTTGTTAAACAGGACCCCCTGAATATTCGTAGCAAGGACATCCGCCACAGCCTCGGTCACGAGGTTCTCATCCTCATAGATTTCCTTTTTGCCCGTGTGGATGTCCGTGAGCTCTATAATGCTTTTTCCTTTGAGCATACTCATTCCTCCGTGTTCAGATAATCTGTGGTGATCGACTTCACATACCCGTTTTCTCCGCTGATCACAAAGCGGTATTTAAGCTGCCCGGTGATGGCCTTTTCCGACCATGCGTCCGTGGAGATTGATTCCAGCTGCGCCTTGGACATGCCGGAGTCCTCCTCCGAGAGCCTTGCCCACGCCGATCCTATATAAGTCCACCAGCTTTCTCCCGCGTCAAAGGAGACGGCAAAGAGCGCGTTATCATCACAGTCTGCCGTGACCTTCTCAATGCCGAGAATCGTGGAGTCGGACATATCGATGTTCTCCGAGTAGACGACCTGTGGCTTCGGAATGCCTGTATAGCTCGCCGTGAAAGGCGGGAATCTGTTCTGCGAATCGTGCCAGTAAAGGATCGTCGGGTCTGTGAGCGTAAGGAGCAGCGCACCGTCCGGAATATCCTGCACGCCGTAGGTTTCAAAGACCTCTGCGGTCAGTTCCGTTTCCGCGAGCTTTAAAAGGGCAGCCTCCTCCACGGTGTAAAGGTCGCCGTTCGCGTCCGTTATGAGATACCTCCGGTTGTACGGGTCGAGTAGAGCCGGAAGCTCTGAGGACAATACGAAGGCCGTCCCGGTATCATCCTGATGCAGGAAGGTAACCGTCCCTCCGGCAGCAGGCGTGAAGGCGATGTTCCCAGAGCCGGTCACGAGGGTACATTCTCCAAGGTAGGAGGCGTTCGTAGGTACAAACTCAAAGGAAAGGACGATGTCTCCGGTATCAAGCAGCAGCAGATCCCAGACGAGCTTTACGTCATCGGTTTTCAGGTTGTACTGCGAATATCCCTCCCAGCGGATGCGCAGGAATTTGTAGTAGTTGTAGAGCGTCCCTTCCTCCCGGCGGATCGTCCAGCTCATGGCATCACGCCGGTGGACTTTGACCTGCTCCGCATTCGTGCCGATGCCCATCCATGAATTTCCATTGGCGTAGATATTTTCTGCGGCCACGGATTTATAGGTAAACCAGCTGACACCGGGAACCGTGTCTGTTCCGCTGTCGTTGCCGACATTGTTGCGGATATAGGTCATGTTGTCGGTGCTTTCCAGAAGCTCCTTAAAAGAAATATAATCAGCCAATTTGCACCTCCAGTTCTTCTATCGTGTCAAAGGCGGCAAGGTCAAGCGGATAGACGGCAAGGCTGCCACGGTCAATCTCTGTGACCTCGCCCTCGATGGTTTCTTCGTATTTCGTTTTCAGCTTCAGAGCGTCATCGGAAAATACGGTATAGCACGTCCCCGTGACCATCTTTGCGGGGAGCACGCTGCCGTTGATAAAGGGCTCAGTTATAAACGGGTGGATCACAAGCCCGGTCAGCGACTCAAAGTCCGCCGTGGGAATCGTCAGGGAATCCATCCTGCCACGGTCAAGGCTCCGCTCTGTGCCGCCGGAAATCTCGAAGGACTTCTGCAGGGCAAACTGCGTATCGTCCGTCACATATACCTTACTGTAGGTCATTTTCTTCTTGTCGCTCACATCCACGAGGTCATGGACAATCGGCGCAAAGACGCGCAGGTTATCCGCAATGGAGTAAAGCGGCATGCCGGACAGTAGGAGCTGTGAAATCGTATCGGAGGCTCCGGTCGGTTCCGGTATATGGAAAAGCGTCTCCACGGTACCTTCCAGAGAAAGGTGCTGCAGGCCGGAAAGCAGGAGCGGGATATAGTTGTCGCTTGCCTCGATGTGTCCGTCCCATCTGTCCTGCGCTCCCAAGCCCTGACCGGTGATGGAGGCGATGATGTTCTGCGCATTGATGGTAGCGCTGCCCGGCGCGATGGAAATCCAGACCGCAAAGGTGTGCAGCGTCTTTTCTGCCATTGAGAGCAGCGGGTAAAACAGGTTCAGGATATGAGCGCCGGTGTGCCACGTTTCGGTCGGGTGGAATTCCTCCACCTCATGGCCGTCCACGACATAGCCGACCGTAATAACAGACTGCCCGTCCTCCTCCCATTCCACAGGGACGGTGACCGTGGTCTCCAGTTCCTTATCGTTTGTAACGGTCTCGCCGGATTCCTCATCGGTGGTCTCCTCCGGGAGAATGGTCGTGCCGGAGCCCTCCGCCGTAACGGAGCGATCCACAGAGGGAGCCGCCACATTCAAAAGAACCGCGCCTTTGAACTCGCAGTCTGTCTCTTCCTGCGTAGCAAATTCGATGCTTACGATGGTGACCTTCTCCTCGCCGAGGTTGTATGGCATGGCGTTCGTATAGGAATAGGTCGCCATCTTCGTACTCTCGACAGAATTGATAAGCCCTGTGATGTCCTTGTCGTTCTTGCTCTTTGCCTCTGCGAGGCGCGGATTCTTGCCGACACACTTTAAGGCGCATTTGCCGTTGATCTTCGTCGTGATGGAGGTGATCGCCGCCATCTGGTTTTCGTCTGCCTGTCCGCCGGTAAAGGTGAGCACGTCTCCCGGCTCCAAGGCTGGATCGCCGATGGTCTCGGAATCAAATGGTACATACCTTATGACCGCGATGGCATTCAGGATATTGGTAAGAATCCGGCTGCGGGTCTCGTCAAGGCCGAACTGCAGCAGCGGGTTTGTTTCCAGATTCATGGTCAGGCCGTCATCCGGGTCGAGGGCGTAGTATTCCGCTGTATTCGTGCGCCGGTTGGTGGAGCTGATGGCCGTATACCTTGTCACAAAATCCGAGAAGCTGCTGGAATAGCGGTGGGTGTTATTCACCGTGCAGATCGGAGTCTCCCCATATTGCACCAGCTGCAGCTTTCCCTCCCGATTGATGAAGGCAAAGGAGCAGAGCGCCTGCGCGAGGTAATGCAAGAGGTCACGCCACGTCTCGATATCATTTTCCGGGTAGACGCCGAGAAGCTCTGTGCCGTTTGGCATGGCTTCGATCTCCTCCTGTGTGTGGGAAAGCTCCACGCCGCAGGTGGTACACATGATATTCAAAAAGTCATACGGATAGCCGCTGGACTGTGCTTCGTTGTAATCCGCGTCAAAATTCAGCATGGCGTCGTATGCCTTGAGCTCCAGCGTTTTTATTTTCCGGTTGGCCTCCGCTACATAGAAGATGCCCATCGGGACGTCCTCCACGGTGCCGTCCGAAAGGTTCAGATGGAAGCAGAGCTGTACCTCGGCATTTTCCAAGGAGTAGCGGTCGACATCGGAGAAAAGGGAAATGCCCATCTCTGCCGCATACACGCTGCCGAGCTCTATTTCCGAGGAACCGGAGCACTGCCGGGATACATAGCCGGAGCCCTTCACGATGTCCTTATTTTCAAAGGGATAGACCTTGCCGCCTGTCGTAGTAATCGTTCCCGACCAGAAAAAGGAGCGGGCATTATCCTGTATCGCTGTTTTATATTCGTCTGATACGCTGTACATCGCGCCGCTCCTTTCTGTCAGTATTCATTCAAATCAAAGCTGACCTTCCACAAGCCCTTACCGGTGGTGTCGTGGGCAAGGGAGGTCTTGAAGCCGTCGATATACATTTCCCGCGCCTCCCGGATCATCGTCTCCGTATTGAAGAACTCGACCGAGAGCTTTGGTTTTGCCCGCAAAGCTGACAGCTTCTTAAGCCATGCGGGAGAAACCTGAAAGGACACAGAGATTTTCACCACGCCGGAGCGGACGATATCCCGCTGGGTGGTTCCCGCCTCCGTCTCTCCGGAGCTGTCTGCCTCCACATCGGAGAGGGACAGGTCATAGGAGGTCGGAAGTGGCATCTCCGTGCCATCGATATTCAAATAGTGTGAAAAAGCCATCATCTGCCTCCTGACCGGAGCGCCATGCGCTGCTGTGCGGTAACGATGGTCTCGTCAAGCAGCGTGCCTCCAAGATAAACCGGGATTGTGATATCGCCTCCGCCTCCCACGCCTGCAAGTGCCGTGACGATGGCAGAGGTCTGCCCGGCCACAGCCTCCTGAATCATGCCGCGCAGGGAATCGACTCCGACAATGGCCTCCGCACCGGCTTCTCCCGCGCCGAGGAGCGTGTTGCCGCTCATGCCGAAGATGGTCGGCGAGTCGAGGATCATGCCGTTTCCCATTGCCTTCTTGTACCATTCCACGGAGAAGTGCGGGATGGAAGGAGGATCAAGCGAGAACTTTCCGCTAATTGAAAAGTGCGGCAGCTTGATCTTTGGGAGCTCCCAATGGAAGTTGAATACGTTCTTGAGCTTGTTCACGATGCCGGAAATGAAGCTCCAGATCCCGTTGAACACATTTGATACCGTATTCTTGATGCCGTTTAGGACATTCGATATCGTATTTTTTATGGCGTTGAAGGCTGTGGTGATGCCGTTTTTCACGGTATTTACCACAGTCATGATGGTGGTCTTTATC
>JBMNOA010000046.1:0-10279 GCA_050942825.1 Bacillota bacterium | reverse complement strand
ATATGTTTATTGTATAATAGGGAAAGGAAAACATTTTCCCACATAGAAATATTAATAGAGTATTTTCGTTTTTATTAAAAAAACTTTTTTATTGTAATTCTAAATTATACCTTTGCTAATTTTTTTATATTGATATATAATCTTAATAGTGCGTTTAAATTACTTTATGGCTTTTAGGCCGCAAGGCTAAAATAAAAAAAGCAAAAGAATAGGAGGGTATATTTTATGTATGGTTATTCTGGAAAAATACTGAAAGTCGATCTGACTGCAGGCCAAGTAAGTACAATACCCCTTACTGAGGAGGTAGCAAAGGCTTATTTGGGCGGAGCCGGTTTAGGTGCGATTTTATATGCCGATGCTTGTAAAGGCAAGGATATCGCATCTATCGAACCGCTTTCTCCTGAAAACCCTTTGATTTTTGCTACTGGTCCTTTAACCGGTAGCCCTATACCTGCTGGCAGTAGGTTCTCTGTAGTTGGTCGGTCTCCCCTCACCACCTATTGGGGTGAAGCTAATGCCGGCGGATTTTTCGGTATGGAACTGAAAAAGGCCGGTTATGATGCCATTGTTATTACCGGTGCTGCTAATAAACCGGTTCGCTTGAGCATCAAAGACGATAAGGTGGAAATCATACCTGCTAATGATTTATGGGGCAAAGATACTTATGAAGTGCAGGATGCTTTAAAACCTGAAGGACGTACTTTATGTATCGGACAAAATGGTGAATTGCTTGCCAATACTGCTAATATTGCAGCAAGTACACATAATTTCTTTGGACGCGGCGGTTTAGGGGCATTAATGGGTTCAAAAAAATTAAAAGCCGTAACCGTTAAAGGTACTAGCCATAAATATCAACCCGCAGACATGAATAAGTTAAGAGAGCTACAAAAATCTTTGGTGGCTAAGCAAAAAGAACATGGTTTTGTCGAAGTTCTCTCTTCTGTTGGTAGTATTTCCGGGGTTGAGGCCGGTAAAGATGCCGGCGATCTTCCTACCAAAAATTGGCAGTGGGGCAAATTCGACGGTGCTGAAAATATAGGTGCAGGATATATGACAGAGCATTATACCGTTGGTACCGGGACTTGTTTTAGCTGCCCTGTAGCATGTAAACGTCAAGTAGAAGTAAAAGGTGAAGGTATGTATGATGTTCCCAAAGGGGCCGGTCCTGAGTATGAAACAGCTGCAGCCTTTGGTAGCATGGTTTTAGTTGACAATCAAGCCAGTATCATCAAATGTAACGAACTTTGTAATCGCTATGGTATGGATACTATTACTACAGGTGCAACTATTGCCTTAGCTATTGAATGTTATGAAAAAGGCTATATTACTGATAAAGATACCGGTGGCCTGAAATTAGAATGGGGCAATCCTGAGCTGATCGTTAAACTCGTAGAAATGACGGGTAAACGTGAAGGTTTTGGTGAAAAATTAAGTAAAGGTATGCGTCAATTTGTCGCTGATCTTGACCCGGCAGCTAAAGATTGTACTTCTGATGTTAAAGGCTTCCCGGCTCCTTTCCATGATCCTCGCTTGGTATGGGCACTTGGTATTGAATATGCAACAGGTAGTGTGGGTGCAAGCCATGTTCTTACTCCTACCATATTCTCGCAATTAGGTATCGTAAATATACCTGAGCTAATAGGGGAACAAACTCCTCCTCCAACTTCTGATGGCAAGGCAAAAGTAGCTAAAATATGCCAGGACTTTGGGGCATTTGCGAATACTGCTGCATCTATTTGCTGCTTCGGCGGTGTACCTTATTCTGTCGCCGATGTAATTGACGCTGTTAACGCGGCAACAGGCTTTGATTATGATCAAGAAAGTATGTTAGAGACTGGAGAAAGGATATTTGCTCTTAAGCGCTGTTTGAGTAATATTTGGGGAGTAGATCAAAAAGAAGACACCTTGCCAAAACGTCTGAAAACCGGTGTTATTGGTGGCCCCAATGATGGTGTTGAACCTCCTATCGATGAAATGGTCAAAGAATATTATGGTTTTCGTGGTCTTAAAGACAATGGTTGTCTCAAAAAAGAAATTTTGGAAAGATTACAAATACCGCAAGATGTTATTGACCAGGTAGAGGCAATCCCGAATAAATAGTATTAGTTTTTTATGAATCATAAAAAATACATCTCCCGAAGTGGAGATGTATTTTATTTTACTTAAAATTTCGAAGGACAAAGTTAATTTAATAATAAAAAAGAGAGAACTTAGTTCTCTCTTTTTATGATTATTAAAATTATTCACCCATTTGTGCAAGAACGTCTTTGATAGCGTTTTCAAGATCTCTGAGGAACCAATCAAAGTCTTCTTTAGTTGCAGCAACGTTAGGATAGCAACGGCAAATTCTTTCGTCATTGATAGAGAACATAGTATGAACTCTATATTTGCTTGCCAAGGTTGCGCAAACGGGAACGGTGTAATATTCGCCGGCTTTGTTAGCGCCGTATTCAAGACCGAGCATATAACCACGGCCGCGGATACCTTTGATGACGTTAGGATATTTAGCTTTGAGGTTTTCTAAGCCAGCGACCAGATATTTGCTGTTTTCTTTGATCAATCCAGGAACGTCATTTTCAATGATATATTGCAAAGCTGCCAAAGCAACTATACCGGAGATGTTATTGTCTTGATATGTAGCAGTGTGATGGAAGCAGGTTTCTTCAGAACCATAAGCAGCCATGTAAAGTTCTTCGGAAGCTTGAACGCCGCCTACGGGCATTATACTGCCGGAGATAGCTTTAGCAAAAGACCATGCATCTGGTTGAAGACCTTCATAATGTTGATGTGCCCAGAGATAACCGGTTCTGCCGGAACCAGCTTGAACTTCGTCTAAGCAGAAATATGCATCATATTTGGTGCACAATTCTCTCATTTTGGGGAGATAGTCATCCGGAGGAACTACGATGCCGCCTTCACCTTGGATAGGTTCGCACAAGAAAGCGATAATATCACCTTTTTTGAGTTCTTCTTCAGCAGCTTTCCAGTCGCCGTAAGGAACATGTACATGACCCGGGATGTCTTCGCCTTGGTATTGACGCCATTTGGCTTTACCACCGAGGTTAACGGTAGCAGCAGTTTTACCATGGAATGCGTTGATGGTGGTCAGCATTCTTTTTTTGCCGGTTTTGTTTTTATAAGAAGCGATTTTGAGCATTTTCAGCAAGGTTTCATTAGCTTCAGCACCACCGCAGCAGATAACTGTTCTGGGGCAATAAGGAGTGATCATGGCCATATTATGAGAAAATGCAGCAGTAACTTGATGGATCATCAAGGGGTCCATAGTAATAGTTTTGCTATCTAAGTATTTTTTGATGGCATCAATGATGAAGGGGTTGTTGAGGCCCAAGAGAGCGGGGCCAACAGAACCGATGAAATCTAAGTGTTTGTTACCTTCATAATCCCAGAAGTATGCACCTTCAGCTTTGAAAGCAACTTCGGAAGCACCAATGTCTAGAGCAAGTTGAGTTCTGTACTGATTGTTGTGTTTGAGTTGCAGAGCCATAGCTCTGTCTCTGTCTTCTTTTGTTTTGAGGCTTAAAGCTTCGTCAACAGTAATAAACTCCGGGTAAACTTTTTTTACATCTACCATAGTATTACAACCTCCCATAATTTTTTGTTTGTCAATAGACAAAAAATAAAAACCGCAGTAAGGCAAATAAATATGAAGGCCTTATGGTGCAACTAATTGTAGATTATAAATCCATATTCATTGCTTTAAAAGCGGTTTCTCGCAAAGTTTTTATACTACTGTATGTAATTATTCTCCAGACGCAAGAGTAGTATAACTATAAAAATCAGGACATAAAAAATAAGACAATTGTTATTGTCTATAATTCTGATTCTTACATTTATCATTTTAGCTTCATATTCTATAAATGTCAACGAATCAAGTAAAAAGTGAGAAAAGCACAAAAATTACACCAAGTGTAAATATTATGATAAAAACACATGGTATTTCAGGGAGGGAGTATAACATGGAATTATTTTGAAATTTTAGAAATAAGAGAGAGAGGTGATACTCTCTCTCTTATTTCATTATTAATTTGATTATTAATCACCCATTTGTGCAAGAACGTCTTTGATAGCGTTTTCAAGATCTCTGAGGAACCAATCAAAGTCTTCTTTAGTTGCAGCAACGTTAGGGTAGCAACGGCAAATTCTTTCGTCATTGATAGAGAACATGGTATGAACTCTATATTTGCTTGCCAAGGTTGCGCAAACGGGAACGGTGTAATATTCGCCGGCTTTGTTAGCGCCGTATTCGAGACCGCGCATATAACCACGGCCGCGGATTTCTTTGATGACGTTAGGATATTTAGCTTGAAGTTTTTCTAAGCCAGCGACCAGATATTTGCTGTTTTCTCTGATCAATCCAGGAACGTCATTTTCAATGATGTATTGCAAGGAAGCCAAAGCAACTACGCCGGAGATATTATTGTCTTGATATGTAGCAGTGTGATGGAAGCAGGTTTCTTCAGAACCATAAGCAGCCATGTAAAGTTCTTCGGAAGCTTGAACGCCGCCTACGGGCATCAGACTGCCGGAGATAGCTTTAGCAAAAGACCATGCATCCGGTTGAAGACCTTCATAATATTGATGTGCCCAGAGATAACCGGTTCTGCCGGAGCCAGCTTGAACTTCGTCTAAGCAGAAATATGCATCATATTTGGTGCATATTTCTCTCATTTTGGGGAGATAGTCATCCGGAGGAACTACGATGCCGCCTTCACCTTGGATAGGTTCGCACAAGAAAGCGATAATATCACCTTTTTTGAGTTCTTCTTCAGCAGCTTTCCAGTCGCCGTAAGGAACATGTACATGACCCGGGAGGTCTTCGCCTTGGTATTGACGCCATTTGGCTTTACCACCGAGGTTAACGGTAGCAGCAGTTTTACCATGGAATGCGTTGATGGTGGTCAGCATTCTTTTTTTGCCAGTTTTATGTTTGTAAGAAGCGATTTTGAGCATTTTCAGCAAGGTTTCATTAGCTTCAGCACCACCGCAGCAGATAACTGTTCTGGGGCAATAAGGAGTTAACATGGCCATATTATGAGAAAATGCAGCAGTAACTTGATGGATCATCAAGGGGTCCATAGTAATAGTTTTGCTATCTAAGTATTTTTTGATGGCATCGATGATGAAGGGGTTGTTGAGGCCCAAGAGAGCGGGACCAACAGAACCGATGAAATCTAAGTGTTTGTTACCTTCATAATCCCAGAAGTATGCGCCTTCAGCTTTGAAAGGAACTTCGGAAGCACCAATGTCTAGAGCAAGTTGAGTTCTGTACTGATTATTGTGTTTGAGTTGTAGTTCGATAGCTCTGTCTCTGTCTTCTTTTGTTTTGAGGCTTAAAGCTTCGTCAACAGTAATAAACTCCGGGTAAACTTTTTTTACATCTACCATAATTTTACAACCTCCCAAATAAATTTTATTTATTGTCACCAAAAAAGACAATCAAATATAAAAACCACAAGACATAACAATAATACAAATAATTATAGTTTATGAGCAAAGTATGTTGTTATATATTGCTTGTTTGCAGTTTTTGTGCAAAAAATATAACTCTCTCTAGAGTATTAATATGTAGGGAAGGCAGAATTATTAAAGGGTCGCCTGTAAATTAGGAATGTTCTTACTTTTTAATATCATTGTAGACCCTTTTAAGTTTAATGTCAATAAAAATTGCCTGAAAAAATTAAAAAATCTGTATAGGAAGAAATTTCAGCATAGGGAGAAAAGAAGAACTAGGGAGAAAAATTGTAAAACAACATGCAAAATGTATTTTTGTGTAGAAAAAAACAAGGTGACGGATTTTTGTCATCTTGTTTAATATAGTGTTCGTGGCTTTAAAATTATTGGCCAAAACGTATAAGACTATTTAAGCTGACTGTGATAAAATTGCAGGGAATTCATGGGAGTGGCTTTTTCCGCTTGGGCCTCTATACCTTTTACAGCCGCTTTAGCTGCCGCCATGGTTGTTATATAGGAAACGTTGTACTTGATAGCCGCCTTTGAAATATAGCTGCCATCATGCACACTGGTGCTGTCATCGGTAGAATTAATGATAATGTCTATGAGGCCTTTACCGATGGCATCTACTATATGAGGACTGCCCTCAAATAATTTATTGATACGAATGCTTGCAATATTTACTGCATCAAGCGCTGCTTTTGTTTTATCGGTAGCTAATATTTTGAACCCGAGATCGCTGAATTTTTGGGCTATGGCAATCATTTCCGCTTTGTCTCTTTGTTTAACACTGAACAGCACCGTGCCGCTTAAAGGTAGACTATTATTAGCCGCCTCCTGAGCTTTGAAGAAGGCCTCCCCAAAGGTATTGGCGATGCCCATAACTTCCCCTGTAGAACGCATTTCTGGTCCTAAGACCGGATCTACCTCAGGAAACATATTAAAAGGAAATACTGCTTCTTTGACACCATAGTATGGTATTTTTTTATGCGGTATTTTGTCTAATTGGCAAGGCTGGCGATGAATATCGACCGAGATAATTTGGGTTGCCAGTGGAACCATATCTATATTGCAAACTTTGGAGATCAAAGGTACGGTGCGGGAAGCACGGGGATTGGCCTCTAATACATATACAGTATCTTCAAATATGGCATATTGCATATTCATTAGACCTTTGACATCCAGAGCTTTAGCAATTTTTTGTGTATAATCATTGATTGTATCAAGATGCCTTTGGGGAATATTAACCGAAGGTAATACGCATGAGGAATCACCGGAGTGAATACCGGCCAGTTCAATATGTTCCATAACTGCCGGCACAAAGACATTTTTGCCGTCTGCTATGGCATCTGCTTCGCATTCCAAAGCATTATCCAAAAAGCGGTCTATTAAAATAGGTCTTTCAGGAGTAACATCTTTGGCTTCTTCCATATATAATGTGAGGGCATCTTGATCATAAACTACCTTCATTCCTCTGCCTCCAAGTACATAGGAAGGGCGTAGCATTAATGGATAGCCAATTTTTTTGGCTGCTTCAATAGCCTCTTGAAGGTTAATGGCCATTGCCGAAGGGGGCATCGGTATATCCAGCTCATCCATAATGACTCTGAAATGATCGCGGTCCTCGGCTAAGTCAATGGATTTTGGGCTGGTGCCGAGTATTTTTACGGCAGCCTTTTCTAGTTCAGTGGCTAAATTAAGTGGTGTTTGGCCGCCGAATTGGCTAATGATGCCCAAGGGTTGTTCTTGGTTATATATGCTTAACACATCCTCCAGTGTGAGAGGTTCAAAATAGAGCTTATCAGATGTATCATAATCCGTTGATACCGTTTCGGGATTGCAGTTGACCATTATGGTTTCGATACCTAATTTTCTTAGGGCCAATGCAGCATGAACGCAACAATAGTCAAACTCAATGCCTTGTCCGATCCTGTTGGGTCCACCACCTAATACCATAACTCTTTTTCCGGGGCTTCTAGGTTTTTCCGGTTTTATGTGATAGCTGGAATAGTAATATGCTGAGTTTTCCGTACCACTGACATGGATTGTTCCGTATCCCTGCACAATGTTTAACTCTTGGCGCCTCAAGCGCAGTTCCTCTTCAGAACAGTTGCATATCTGGGCTATATATTTGTCGGAAAAACCATCCTGTTTAGCTTTTTTCAGTAATTGGGGAAAGATATCACCCGCGGTTTTTTCCAGGGTTTTTTCTAATTCTACTAATTCGGCCATTTGTTCTATGAACCATTTTTTTATTTTGGTTATTTCATGTAATTGTTCTATGGTTGCTCCCATTTTTAGAGCTTGATACATAATAAATTGTCTTTCGCTGGAGGGCTTTTGCAAGAGATTAATCAGTTCCTCCAGAGATTTATCTTGGAATTTGCGAATATACCCTAAACCGTGACGGCCTGTTTCTAAGCTGCGGATAGCTTTTTGCAGAGCTTCTTTATAAGTTTTGCCTATACTCATAACTTCCCCAACGGCTTTCATTTGTGTGCCTAGAATATCGGTTGCTTGAGGAAATTTTTCAAAGGCCCAGCGGGCGAATTTGATCACTATATAATCTCCGCCAGGAGTATATTTATCAAGAGTGCCATATTTGCCGCAAGGGATTTCATCTAAGGTCAATCCTGCTGCCAGCATAGAGGAAATCAAAGCAATAGGAAAGCCTGTTGCTTTGGAGGCTAATGCGGAGGAGCGGGAAGTGCGAGGATTAATTTCGATGACAACTATTCTGTCACTTACCGGGTCGTGAGCAAACTGGACATTGGTTCCGCCGACGACGCCAATTGCTTCAACTATCTTATATGCTTGGTCCCGCAGGCGTTGTTGCAGTTCCTCAGAAATAGTCAGCATGGGAGCAGAGCAAAAAGAATCCCCTGTATGCACACCCATAGGATCGATATTTTCGATGAAGCAGACGGTGATTATTTGTCCTTTGGCATCGCGTACTACTTCTAATTCCAATTCTTCCCAGCCTATAATGGATTCTTCTATCAAAACTTGCCCTACTAAAGAAGCAGCCAACCCTCTATTGACTACCATTTTTAATTCTTCTTCATCATATACCATGCCCGAACCCGTTCCGCCCATGGTATAAGCGGGGCGGATAACCATAGGATAGGAGAATTGTTTGGCTATTTCTAAGGCTTCTTTTTCGCTATAGGCAGGGAAGGAGCGAGGTATTTCTATGCCAAGTTTGTCCATGGTTTCTTTAAAAGATATGCGATCTTCGCCTTTTTCTATAGTTTCAACATTGACTCCAATAACTTCTACATTGTATTTTTTTAACACGCCGGCTTTAGCTAATTCGGAACATAAATTAAGTCCTGATTGTCCACCTAGATTGGGCAAAAGGGCATCAGGCCTTTCTTTGGCGATGATTTCTGTTAGGCGTTTTTTATTCAGTGGTTCAATATAAGTAGCATCGGCGATATTGGGATCAGTCATAATAGTAGCAGGATTAGAGTTGACAAGTACTATTTCATACCCAAGCCTTTTTAAGGCTTTACAAGCTTGTGTGCCAGAATAATCGAATTCACAAGCTTGGCCAATGATTATGGGGCCAGAGCCGATGATGAGGATTTTGTTGATAGATTCTTTCTTTGGCATTTTTCTCACTCCTTATATTTCTATAAAAGAAAAGCATATACTCATAAAATTTTTTTAGCAGTTAAAAGGTGGTCGGGTTTTTGATAAGTGGATTATTGTCCTTTATGACCCAAAAAAAAGGAGGCTTTTTAGCCATCCCCGATAAATCTATAAACCATATGTAATTGAATTTTTATCAATATTAATAATTGAGCTGTGAACAGTATTTGTAGATAAAAACAATAACTCAGCGTTTCTCTTATTGATACAAACGCTACAGATGTCTTTAACAATATTTATCTTTTCTATAAATAGCTTGATCATGATGGACAGCCCCGATAAAATATCCTTTTGTACCTTAACGTATAGTATACACTCTTCATATAGATAAAGTCAATATCATTATGCTGATAATTTTTTAATGATTGACTAGCAATTAATGGTAATAGTCTAGGACATTTGCGGAAAATTGCAGACGTCAGCTTTTATCATAATAATTTGAAAATATCAAGCTAAATAATTTAATATTATAGTTTAAACTTGTATTATTTTTCTATTACGCTATAATATACTATGGCTTTGATAAAAATAAAAATACTGTTAAAAGAGCTATTACTAGTTTAGGAACATTGGTTAAACCTAGCTTATCCGTATTTACTAGAGTCAAAAATATATTAAAGATCCGTCATAAATAGCTACAATTCTAAAAGCATTTGGACAGGAGTGCTTCATTTTTGATTTAAAGTGATTTTACATATGGCAAGTCGCAAAAACAGCTTGCAAGAATAAAATGTAATAAAAGGATAGAAAATATCATTAACAGCAATAATCAATATACCCAAGCAGTATAGTTAGGACATGTTGGCCTAGAAAAAGACTACACCCCTTGAAATATTTCAAGAAAAGATACAATCCGACTTTATTATTGTAGCAAATTTCCTTCCGAATATAAACATTTTTTGGTTAACATATTTTAGGAAACCGGGCAGTGAGGTAATAGAAAACGGAAATTTGCGTGTTAGTTTAGATAAATGTCAAGATTATTGTGCGGATTGTGCATTTAGTTTTGGATATGGATTTTTTCATAAAAAGGCAAGAATAATATTGACAAGAGGGGTAGAAGTATGGTATATTTTAAGCCGTTGCCGAAAGGGACGAAGGGTAGCGAAAAAGAGTAAAAAAAAGGTATTGACATAAGCTATCCAGCGGTGAT